>NZ_JAPEPF010000002.1:336212-672424 GCF_026340595.1 Streptomyces sp. NBC_01363 | reverse complement strand
CTCAGGGGTACGCCAGCGCTCGAACGGCCGGTCAAGGGTGTAGCGCCCGTCCTCTCCGAGTATCAGCGTCCGGGTCTCCCCGTTGCCCGGATTGGACAGCGACTCGAACTCGGCAACCGACCAGTGGAACCAGCGCATGCAGAACAAACGCATGGTCAGTCCGTGCGTGACCAGCAGAACGTTCTTCGGATGGTCGGGCGCCTCGAAACTCCGGTACAGGCTCTCCAGGAAGGCCCCGACCCTGTCGTACACATCGGCTCCCGACTCCCCCTGCGCGAAGCGGTAGAAGAAGTGGCCGTACGCGTCCCGGTACGCCTTCTGCAGCCGCACGTCGTCACGGTCCTGCCAGTTTCCCCAGTCCTGCTCCCGCAGCCGCGGCTCCTCCCTCACCCGCACCCGCTCCAGGTCCAGGCCGAGAGACCTGAATGTCTCGTGGGTACGGCGGTAGGGCGAGACGTACACGCTGACCCGCTCGCCGTCGAACAACTCGCGCAGCCGCACTCCCGTCTCCCTGGCCTGTCTCAGCCCTGTCGAGGTGAGCCTCAGCGCATGGTCCGGCTCACGTTCGTACACCGTGTCGTCGGCGTTGCCCTCGGACTCCCCGTGCCGGACGAGGACAATGCGTTGCGGTCGTGCCATGTACCGACCCTAGATCGCCCTTGGCTCATTCGAGCAGTTGTCCGGAATCCATCCGTCGGATGTCGCCGTCGAAGCGGCGTCGCAGCAGCCGGTCGTGCGAGACCACGACCAGCGCACCCCGCCAGTGGGCCAGCGCTTCCTCCAGCTCCTGCACCAGTCCGAGTGCCAGGTGGTTGGCTGGTTCGTCGAGCAGCAGCAGATCCGCGGGCCGGGCCAGGAGACGGGCGAGGGCGAGCCGTCTGCGCTGCCCCGCCGAAAGCGATCCGACCGGCACCCGGAGGTCCCGGGAGCGGAACAGCCCGTACGAGAGCAGCAGTTCCGCCTGCTCGTCATCGGTGAGCGGCAGCTCCCGGCCGAATGCCGTGAGCACGGACTCCGCCGGGCGGTGCGCCGGTATCTCCTGCGCGAGGTAGCCGATCCCGCCCCGCCGGACCACGCGGCCCGCGTCCGGTTCGAGCAAGCCCGCCATGACTCGGAGCAGCGTGGACTTCCCCGCCCCGTTTCCGCCGTGGATCAGCAGTCTGCCGGCCGCCGCCACGGAGAGCCGGTCGACCGCGAGTCTGCCGCCGACCCGTATGTCCGTCAGGGAAACCAGCTCCCCCTCGGCCGCGCCGGCCGTGGGCAGGGCGGCGAAGCGCAGGGGGTCCGGCGGCCTGGGGACGGGCCGTGCCCTCAGCCGCTCCAGTCGCTTGCGTGCGTTGCGGACCCGACCGGACACGGAGGCCTGGACCCGGCCCGCAGCCCGGTCGTACGCCATTTTGTTGTTGTCCTTGATGGCGCGGCCGGTGGCGACGCCATGGGCGGTGGTCGCCGCGTACTCCTCCAGTTGCCCGGTTTCCTCGCACCACTGGGCGTAGGACTGCTCCCAGCGTTGCCGTGCGGCGTGCTGTTCGGCCAGGAATCCCGCGTAGCCACCGCCGTGGCGCACGACCGTCCGCCGGTCGGCGTCGACCTCCAGCACCGCGGTGGCGACCTGCTCCAGGAAGATCCGGTCGTGGGACACGGCGATCACCGTACCGGGATGGGACCGCAGCGCGCCCTCCAGCCAGTCGAGCGCGGTGCCGTCCAGGTGGTTGGTGGGTTCGTCGAGCAGCATCACCTCGGGGCACGCCGCGATCAGGCAGGCAAGACCCAGTCTCGCCTGCTCGCCGCCGGAGAGACTGCCCAGCTTTCTGGCCGGCCCCGTGTGCGCGAGACCGAGGCCGTGCATCGCCTTGTCGACGCGTGCGTCCGCTTCGTATCCCCCGCGCGACTCGAACTCGGCGAGAAGGTCTCCGTAGGCGGCGAGCGCGGCATCGTCGGCCCCAGCGAGGTCCGCCTCGGCCACCCGCAACTTCCGCTCCACCGCGCGCAGTTCCGCCAGCGCGTCGTCGATCGCGTCCTGGACCGTGCTTTCGGGCGGCAGCCGCGGGGTCTGGGGCAGCAGACCGGTGCCGCGGTCGGCGACCGTGAACACGCTCCCGGAATCGGGCTGTTCGAGCCCCGCGAGGAGCCGGAGCAGGGTCGTCTTCCCCGCGCCGTTCTCCCCCACGATCCCGATGCGTTCACCCGGGCGCACGGTCAGCGAGACATCGTCGAGCAACAGCCTGTCGCCACGGGACATGGTCACGCCGCGCAGCGAGATCTGTGTGGACAAGGACACCTCCAGGCTAACGCAATCATTGTCGCATTAAGGCGAGTGTGGCACACTGGAGCTCACTAATGCAACTGGAGTAGCAATTGACTGGACAGCGAGCCACCCCGGAGACCGACCTGCCGACGCCCCCGTTCGCCCCCGGCACGAGCCGTCCGGGCGGCAGAACCGCCCGGACCCGCGCGGCGGTCCGTGATGCCGTCCTCACCGGCCTGGTGGAGCACGGCTACCCGGGCCTCACCGTCGAGTACGTCGCCGAGCACTCCGGCATCCACAAGACGACCCTCTACCGCCGCTGGGGAAACCTCGAAGGGCTCGTCGTGGACGCCCTGGACCTCGCCGGGGAGGACAGCTGGACCCCGCCCGACACCGGAAGTCTGGAAGGAGATCTGCGCGCTCTGGCGCGGACGACGGCCGCCTCCTTCGAGGACCCCGCCGCAGCGGCCGCACCGACCGCGTTCGTCGCCGCGGCCTTCCAGTCCGAGCGTGCCGCGGACGCGCTGAAAGCCTTCTACGCGCAGCGGTTCGCCCGCTGCGCGGTCATCGTCGCGCGCGCCGTCTCCCGGCACGAGCTGGACCGGCGCACGGACGCGGGAGCGCTCGTCAGAGCCGTGATCTCGCCCCTGTTCCTCAGACTGTTCATCACCCGCGAGCCCATCGACGGGACACTGGCCGACCAGTCCGCCGACGCGGCTCTGGCAGCCGCCCGTGCCGGAGTCTTCAACTCCCCTGCCGAATCCATCTGATGGGCCGCCCGGAGCGCCCCCGGCTCATCGCCTGGGCCGTACCCGTCCGGCCGTGCCGGTCACACCGTCCACGACGGCTCCAACTGCACGACGTCTCCCGCCAGCTCCGCCACGTCCTCCTCGGTCTGCGCCCGTTGCGACAGCCGCTCGATGCTCCCCGCCCGGTACTTGCCGCGCTCGGCACTCGACTGCCACATCGACAACACGAGGAACTCCTGCCCCGGTGCCTCCCCGAACACCCCCCGCAGCATGCCGGGTGAACCGGCCATCGCCGGATTCCACACCCTCTCCTGCATCAACGCGAAGTGTTCCACCCGGTCCTCGCGCACCCTGCTGTGCGCCACCCGGACCACATCCGCATCGGTGAAGCGCGGCTCGAAGCCCGTCTTCACATCGAAACGGTGCTCGAAGAGCTTGACCTGGAGACCGCTGTACGTACCGGACTGCGCGGCAGCCAGGCCGTCGTGCGCGCGCGCCATGAACGAGTCGTAGAAGACGCGGTTCTCCCAGAAGGCGAAGACGTGCGCCACGTCCGGACGCCCTCGGCTCCACCCGCCGCCCTGTCCCCTGAATCCGGGCTCGCCCAGCAGCCCCGCCCACTTCCGCTGCCCCCGCTCAAAACCTCGACGGTCCACCACGGTGCAACGAATCCACTTGACCAGCACCGCGCCATCGTACGGTGCCGGGCGTGTCACGGGTCACGCTCGGACGGAGTAGGCCCGAAGTGACCGCCATGAAAAGCAGAATGGCCTCCATGGTCTCGCTGCACACCAACCCCCTGTTCACCCGGCTCGAATCCGCGGAACGTGTCCTCGTCGCAGGGGCCGGCGGCGGCTTCGACATCTACGCGGGACTCCCCATCGCGCTCTCCCTGTTCCACCAGGGCAAGCACGTACAGCTCGCCAATCTGTCGTTCAGCGCTCTCGAAGGGCTGCCCCTCGATTCCTGGCTCGCGCCGGACGTCGCCGCCATCACCCCCGAAACGGCCCTCCACCAGGCGTACTTCCCGGAACGGACACTCGCCCAGTGGCTCGATCTGCACGGCTATCCGCACACGGTCCACGCCTTCTCCCGGGTGGGCGTACAACCGCTGCGCGCCGCCTACCGGGCATTGATCGAGAAGTACGACATCGACGCGGTCGTCCTGGTCGACGGCGGCACGGACATCCTGATGCGGGGCGACGAATCCGGCCTCGGCACACCGGAGGAGGATCTGACCAGCGTCGCCGCGATCGACGTACCGGAACGCCTCGTCGTGTCCATCGGCTTCGGCATCGACGCGTATCACGGGGTGAGCCACGGCCTCGTGCTGGAGAACATCGCCGCGCTCGAACGCGACGGTTCCTGTCTCGGCGCGTTCTCCGTATCCCGTACGACGCGTGAGGGCGCGCTCTTCGTCGACGCCGTGGCACACGCCCAGCACCACACGCCCGACCACCCCAGCATCGTGAACGGGTCGATCGCCGCCGCCGTCCAGGGGGACTTCGGGGACGTCCGGTTCACCTCGCGCACCCGTGGCAGCGAGCTGTTCATCAACCCTCTGATGACGCTCTGCTTCGCCTTCGAACTGGACGGAGTGGCCCGCAACTGCCTCTATCTCGACCGCATCGAGCACACCCATCTCATCCGTCAGGTCAGCAGCGCCATCGAGCTCTTCCGGGACGAGGTCCGGCAGCGACCGCCGCGCCGCATACCCCACTGAACCGAAGCGGCCACGAGGCCACGGAGCCGTGCGGCCGCGGGACACCGATGGCCCGATTCCATCGCCGAAATCCAAGCCGGTTGGATCCACGGTCGGTTACGGACATGATCGGGTGATGTGAACGGCCCGACGGCCCAGCGGAAAGCCAGGGAGGCAAGTCCGATGAGCACGCCCAACAAGGACATAGACAAGGTCGAAGTCAGACTCAAATGGGATCCCAGCCCTCATGGCGCACCGGCCCATGACCTCGACATCATCGCGGCGACCTACCTCGCCGAGGCGCCGTACGGCAGCCCCGCGTACCTCGTGCACTTCGACAGCCGCTCGCCGGACGGCACCATCACCCTCAACCGCGACAGCAGGACCGGCCAGGGCCTCGGCTTCGACGAGGAGATGACTCTGGAACTGAGCCGGTTGTCGACCGCGTACACCCGGGTCGTCGTCGGGGTCGCCATCCAGCAGCGCGACGGCCGCAGGACGTTCGCCGAGATAGCGAACACCGCTGTTCAGGTCCGGGAGGGCTACACGAACCTGGCGGAGGACGACTTCTCGGCGGTCGGCGCGGCCACCGCGGCAACCGTGGCCGAGTTCGTCCGGGGCGCCTCCGGGGCCTGGGAGTTCCACGGCACGGTCCGGGGCTTCGACGGCGACCCCGATTCGTTCGCCGCGACGATGGGAAGCCGTGCGCCCGGCATGTGACTGACACGTCGCGGCACGCGGCTCCCCGTCCCGGACGCGGAGCCGCGGCACGGCGGACACGACGAAGGGGACCGGCCCGCGGTCGGTCCCCTTCGGGTCGGCCTGCGGCGGAGGATCGCGCAGGCCCGGGTCAGGCCCCTACGTACTCCGCGAGGTGCTCGCCGGTGAGGGTGGAGCGGGCGGCGACGAGGTCGGCGGGGGTGCCCTCGAAGACGATCCTGCCGCCGTCGTGACCGGCGCCCGGACCCAGGTCGATGATCCAGTCGGCGTGCGCCATGACCGCCTGGTGGTGCTCGACGACGATGACCGACTTGCCGGAGTCGACGAGCCGGTCCAGCAGGCCCAGCAGTTGCTCGACATCGGCGAGGTGGAGTCCGGTGGTCGGCTCGTCGAGGACGTACACACCGCCCTTCTCGGCCATGTGCGTCGCCAGCTTGAGCCGCTGCCGCTCGCCGCCGGACAGCGTGGTGAGCGGCTGGCCGAGGCTGAGGTAGCCGAGCCCGACGTCGGCGAGCCGCTCCAGGATCTTGTGTGCGGCCGGTGTGCGCGCCTCGCCGGCGCCGAAGAACTCCTCGGCCTCGGTCACCGACATCGCGAGCACCTCGCTGATGTCGCGGCCGCCGAGGTGGTAGTCGAGCACCGATGCCTCGAACCGCTTCCCCTCGCACTCCTCGCAGGTGGTGGCGACGCCGGCCATCATCGCCAGATCGGTGTAGATGACGCCGGCTCCGTTGCACGTAGGGCAGGCGCCCTCGGAGTTGGGGCTGAACAGCGCCGGCTTCACGCCGTTAGCCTTCGCGAACGCCTTGCGGATCGGGTCGAGCAGTCCGGTGTACGTTGCCGGATTGCTCCGCCGCGACCCGCGGATGGCCCCCTGGTCGACCGAGACCACGTCCGCGCCCGCAGGGATCGACCGGTGCACGAGCGAGCTCTTGCCGGAGCCTGCGACACCGGTGATGACGGTCAGCACGCCGAGCGGGACGTCGACGTCGACGCCCTGCAGGTTGTGTGCCGTCGCGCCGCGGATCTCCAGCGCCCCGATGGGCTCGCGCACCGTCTCCTTGACGACCGCCCGGTCGTCGAGATGGCGGCCGGTGATGGTGTCGCCGGCCCGCAGCCCCTCGACGGTGCCCTCGAAGCAGACGGCGCCGCCCGCCGTACCCGCGCCGGGGCCGAGGTCGACGACATGGTCGGCGACGGCGATCGTCTGCGGCTTGTGCTCCACGACGAGCACCGTGTTGCCCTTGTCCCGCAGCCGCAGCAGCAGGTCGTTCATCCGCTGGATGTCATGGGGGTGCAGACCGATGGTGGGCTCGTCGAAGACATAGGTGACGTCGGTGAGCGAGGAGCCGAGGTGGCGGATCATCTTGACGCGCTGCGCCTCGCCGCCCGACAGCGTGCCCGACGGCCGGTCGAGCGAGAGGTAGCCGAGACCGATCTCCACGAACGAGTCGAGGGTCCGCTGCAACGCGGCGAGCAGCGGAGCCACCGACGGATCGTCGAGGCCGCGCACCCACTCGGCCAGGTCGCTGATCTGCATCGTGCAGGCGTCGGCGATGCTCAGCTTCTTGATCTTCGACGAGCGGGCTTCCTCGCTCAGTCGGCTGCCGTCGCACTCGGGGCAGGTGGTGAAGGTGACCGCTCGCTCCACGAACTCCCGGATGTGCGGCTGCAACGCCTCCTTGTCCTTGGACAGGAACGACTTCTGGATCTTGGGAATCAGTCCCTCGTAGGTGAGGTTGACGCCCTCGACCTTCACCTTGGTCGGCTCCCGGTAGAGGAAGTCCTGCATCTCCTTCTTGGTGAACTTGCGGATCGGCTTGTCCGGGTCCAGGAGGCCGGACTCGGCGTAGACCCGCACGGTCCAGAAGCTGTCCGACTTCCAGCCGGGGATGGTGAACGCGCCCTCGGCGATCGACTTGGAGTCGTCGTAGAGCTGGGTGAGGTCGATGTCGGAGACCGTGCCCCGGCCTTCGCAGCGGGTACACATGCCGCCGGTGCGGGTGAAGGTCCGCTTGACGGTCTTGGTCCGGTCGGCACCGCGGTCGACCTTGAACGCACCGCTCGCCTGGACCGAGGCGACGTTGAAGGAGAATGCCTGGGGCGAGCCGATGTGCGGCTTGCCCAGCCGGCTGAAGAGGATGCGCAGCATCGCGTTGGCGTCGGTGGCGGTGCCGACCGTGGAGCGGGGATCGGCACCGAGGCGCTGCTGGTCGACGGTGATCACGGTCGTCAGACCGTCGAGTACGTCGACCTCGGGCCGCGCGAGGGTCGGCATGAAGCCCTGCACGAAGGCGCTGTACGTCTCGTTGATCAGCCGCTGCGACTCCGCGGCGATGGTGCCGAACACCAGCGAGCTCTTGCCCGAACCGGAGACGCCGGTGAACACCGTCAGCCGGCGCTTCGGGATCTCGATGCTGACGTCCTTGAGGTTGTTCACGCGCGCGCCGTGCACGCGGATCAGGTCGTGGCTGTCGGCAGCGTGCGGCGCAGACGACCGCGTGTCCGTCCTCTTGGCCATGCTCATCGTGTCTCCATCTGTTGGGCGGAGCCGCCTTCGCGGTCCCCGTCGCCGTCTGCGCCGCCCGGCTCGGCATCTCGGGCGCCGAGCGGTACGTCCGGTTCTGCGTCGTCGGTGCGGCTCGTGGCCGCGGTCGCCGGACGGTTCAGCGCACCTCGTTGATGCGGATGAGATTGCCGGCGGGATCGCGGAAGGCGCAGTCCCGAATCCCGTACGGCTGCTCGGTCGGCTCCTGAACGACCTCGGCGCCGCCGGCCTGGAGGCGGTCGAAGGTGCCGTCGAGGTCGGCGGTGGCCAGGGTGATGATGGCGTAGGTGCCCTTGGCCATCATCTCGGTGAGGGTGCGCCGCTCCTCCTCCGTGACGCCGGGATCCGCGGCCGGCGGATGCAGGACGATGGACGTGCCGGGCCGGCCGGCGGGGCCGACCGTGATCCAGCGCAGCCCGCCGAACCCGACGTCGTTGCGGATCTCGAAGCCCAGGACGTCGCGGTAGAAGGCCAGAGAGGCGTCCGGGTCCTCGTGCGGAAGGAAGCTCGAGTGAATCGTGATGTCCATGGCCGTCACGCTAATCCTGGCCCTGTGACCGCGCTTCTCGATTCCTGATCGGTCTGGTCACCTGCTTCGCCACGCACGACGGCATCCCCACCGTGGCGCGCGCGGCCTCGCGCCGGTAGGCGCTGGGCGGCATGCCCACCAGCTCGGTGAAGCGGGTGCTGAAGGTGCCCAGCGACGAGCAACCGACCGTGAAACAGACCTCGGTGACGCTGAGATCACCACGCCGCAACAGCGCCATCGCCCGCTCGATGCGCCGCGTCATCAGGTATCCGTACGGCGACTCGCCGTACGCCAGCCGGAACGCACGGCTCAGGTGCCCTGCCGACATGTGCACGCCACGGGCGAGCGCCTCGACATCCAGTGGCTGCGCGAATTCCCGGTCGATCCGGTCACGGACACGACGCAACCGCGCAAGGTCGCGCAGGCGCTGAGCCTCATCGGGTCTGCTGGTCACCCGCGAGATCGTGCCACACCGCGAGGGCCGTCGCGCGCCGGCCCGGGACCGTACGACCGCGGAGGGCGCCGACCGGAAGTCGACGCCCTCCTTGAGCTGCGGTTCAGCTACCCGGGCACATCATGCGGGACCTTGCGATCGGGCAGCCTGTCAGCTGCAACCGCTGGTCGAGCCGCAGCCCTCGCAGATGTAGCAGGAGCCGGCGCGCTGCATCTTCGTACCGCAGGAGAAGCAGAGCGGCGCGTCCGCGCTGATGCCCAGCTGCATCTCGACGAGCTCCGCCGAGGTGTGCGCGGTCTTAGGGGCGGGCTTCTCCGCCTCCTGCACCGCGGCCACCGCCTTCAGCGGCTCCGTCCGCACCGGGGCGGACTGGGCCAGGCTCTCGATGTCCAGCTCCTCGTCCTCGATGGAGGGCTCGTACGAACCCGTGTCGAGGTGGCGCTGACGCTCCTCGGCCGAATGGATACCGAGTGCCGAGCGGGTCTCGAAGGGCAGGAAGTCCAGCGCGAGGCGGCGGAAGATGTAGTCGACGATCGACTGTGCCATCCGCACGTCCGGGTCGTCCGTCATGCCGGCCGGCTCGAAGCGCATGTTGGTGAACTTCGAGACGTACGTCTCCAGCGGGACGCCGTACTGCAGGCCGACCGAGACGGCGATGGAGAAGGCGTCCATCATGCCCGCGAGGGTGGAGCCCTGCTTCGACATCTTCAGGAAGACCTCACCGAGACCGTCGTCCGGGTAGGAGTTGGCGGTCATGTAGCCCTCGGCGCCGCCCACCGTGAAGGAGGTGGTGATGCCGGGACGCCCCTTGGGGAGACGCTTGCGGACCGGGCGGTACTCGACGACCTTCTCGACCGCGGTACGGATGGTCTCCTCGGCCTTGGCGGTGACCGCCTCCTTCTCCTTCTCCTTGGTCTTCGCGGAGAGGGGCTGGCCGACCTTGCAGTTGTCGCGGTAGATCGCGAGCGCCTTGACGCCCATCTTCCACGCCTCGAAGTAGACCTCTTCGACGTCCTCGACGGTGGCCGTCTCCGGCAGGTTCACCGTCTTGGAGAGCGCGCCGGAGATCCACGGCTGGATCGCGGCCATCATGCGCACGTGACCCATCGCGGAGATGGAACGCTCGCCCATCGCGCAGTCGAAGACCTCGTAGTGCTCGGTCTTCAGACCGGGGGCGTCGATCACATTGCCGTGCTCGGCGATGTGGGCGACGACCGCCTCGATCTGCTCCTCCTGGTAGCCCAGGCGGCGCAGGGCCTGCGGGACGGTGCCGTTGACGATCTGCATCGAGCCGCCGCCGACCAGCTTCTTGAACTTGACCAGGGCGAGGTCGGGCTCGAGACCGGTGGTGTCGCAGGACATCGCGAGACCGATGGTGCCGGTGGGCGCGATGACCGAGGCCTGCGCGTTGCGGAAACCGTTCTTCGCGCCGAGTCGGATGACGTCCTGCCAGGCCTCCGTCGCGGCGGCCCAGATCGGGTTGTCCAGGTCGTCCATGTGGACGGCCGCGGCGTTGGCGTCGGAGTGCTGCTTCATGACGCGCTGGTGCGGCTCGGCGTTGCGGGCGTAGCCGTCGTACGGGCCGACGACCGCGGCGAGCTCGGCGGAGCGCTTGTACGAGGTGCCGGTCATCAGCGAGGTGATGGCGCCGGCGAGGGCGCGGCCGCCGTCGCTGTCGTAGGCGTGACCGGTCGCCATCAGCAGGGCGCCGAGGTTGGCATAGCCGATGCCGAGCTGGCGGAAGGCGCGGGTGTTCTCGCCGATCTTCTGCGTCGGGAAGTCCGCGAAGCAGATCGAGATGTCCATCGCGGTGATGACCAGCTCGACGACCTTGGCGAAGCGCTCGGACTCGAAGGACTGGTTGCCCTTGCCGTCGTCCTTGAGGAACTTCATGAGGTTCAGCGAGGCGAGGTTGCACGAGGTGTTGTCCAGGTGCATGTACTCGGAGCAGGGGTTCGAGCCGTTGATCCGGCCGGACTCCGGGCAGGTGTGCCAGGCGTTGATGGTGTCGTCGTACTGGATGCCCGGGTCGGCGCACGCCCAGGCGGCCTCGGCCATCTTGCGGAAGAGGGACTTGGCCTCGACCTCTTCGATGACGTCACCGGTCATGCGGGCACGCAGCCCGAACTTGCCGCCGGACTCGACGGCCTTCATGAACTCGTCGTTCACACGGACCGAGTTGTTGGCGTTCTGGTACTGGACGGACGTGATGTCGTCGCCGCCCAGGTCCATGTCGAAGCCCGCGTCGCGCAGGGCGCGGATCTTCTCCTCTTCCTTCACCTTGGTCTCGATGAAGTTCTCGATGTCGGGGTGGTCGACGTCGAGGATGACCATCTTGGCCGCGCGCCGGGTGGCGCCACCGGACTTGATCGTTCCGGCGGAGGCGTCGGCACCGCGCATGAAGGACACCGGGCCGGAGGCGTTGCCGCCGGAGGACAGCAGCTCCTTGGAGGAGCGGATGCGGGAGAGGTTCAGGCCGGCGCCGGAGCCGCCCTTGAAGATCATGCCCTCTTCCTTGTACCAGTCGAGGATCGACTCCATCGAGTCGTCGACGGCCAGGATGAAGCAGGCGGAGACCTGCTGCGGCTGGGGCGTTCCGACGTTGAACCAGACCGGCGAGTTGAAGCTGAAGATCTGGTGCAGGAGGGCGTACGCAAGCTCGTGCTCGAAGATCTCGGCATCCGCGGGAGAGGCGAAGTAGCCGTGGTCCTCGCCGGCCTTGCGGTACGTCTTCACGATCCGGTCGATGAGCTGTCGCAGACCGGTCTCGCGCTGCGGGGTGCCGACGGCCCCCCGGAAGTACTTGCTGGTGACGATGTTGACCGCGTTCACCGACCAGAAGTCGGGGAACTCGACGCCACGCTGCTCGAAGTTGATCGAGCCGTCGCGCCAGTTGGTCATGACGACGTCACGGCGCTCCCACGCCACCTCGTCGTACGGATGTACGCCGGGGGTGGTGTGGATGCGCTCGATACGCAGACCCTTGCTCGACTTGGCTCCCTTGGTTCGGGAACCTCGTGCCGGGCCGCTCGCCGTCTCTGTCATGCCGCCTCCCATATGTGGGCAAAAACACCCTGAAGTGCCCAGAACTTCCCGGGGCACAGTCTGTCTCTGATGCCTCGGACGCCACGCAGAGCGCCCGGAGCAGGTCTATGAAGCCGCCTTGCCACCGATCCACGGAACCGTGTCGACCGGCCGGCGCCGATCAGTCGGCGGCGACGGCGGGAACGGGGACCTCAAGGGTCTCGCCCCTCCCGCGTTCCTCCACGGGAGGCCGCCGCTCACGGAGTTCCGCGATGGCGGCCTCGAAGTCTTCGAGTGTGTCGAACGCCCGGTACACGGACGCGAACCGCAGGTACGCGACGAGGTCGAGTTCCTGCAAGGGGCCGAGGATGGCCAGACCCACGTCATGGGTGGTCAGCTCGGCACTGCCGGTGGCACGCACCGCCTCCTCGACCCGCTGGCCGAGCTTGGCGAGGGCGTCCTCGGTGACCGGCCGGCCCTGGCACGCCTTGCGCACGCCGGAGATGACCTTGGTACGGCTGAAGGGTTCGGTCACGCCACTGCGCTTCACCACCATCAGCGAGCAGGTCTCCACCGTCGTGAAACGGCGGGAGCAGTCGGGGCACTGGCGGCGGCGTCGGATCGACGTGCCGTCGTCGGTGGTTCGACTGTCGACGACCCGGCTGTCGGGGTGCCTGCAGAAGGGGCAGTGCATGGCTCCCAACCCTCCTTCACAGCACGACTGAATAGCCTCCTCAGGGCCTGTCGGGGCCCCTGGAAGCTGTCACAAGCATAGGCGATGGCCACATCCTCGGCGGACCGGGGACCACAACTTCTGGGTGGCTGGAACAATCCAACCACTAGATCTTGGGTTTGGCCGCGCATTCGGCCCTACCGCGTGTCGCGCATCACGAGCGACCGGCAGGCAGCCCAAGGCCGCGTACGAGGTTACGGGAACCGCGCGGCGGCCAGGATTGCGGGGCTCCCGCTGTCGGACCCGGACAGCGACCCGACAGCCACCCGCGTGGCGGCGCCGCACCGGTGGCCGCTACCGTAATAGCCCGAATTGCGGGTCGACCCGCAAGGGAGTCCTGGCCCCTCGGTCATCGCACATACACCTGACAGAGAACACACGGCAGACTTTTATTCGTTTTTCACTCGAACGTGTGTTTGGCGCAACCTTTCGAAAGCTACTACCGTTGTCCAGCTAGGGAGACCATTCGAGAGGGGCCGACGTGACCACCACCGCAGACAGTGCCACCATCACTGCCCAGGACCGCTCCCAGAGCCGATTCGAGCCGGTGCATGCCATGAATGACTCAGTCACGAACATGGAGGGGCCAGAGCCCGCGCGCCCGGCGCGCTCATTGCCCGGCCGACCTCCTGGAATCCGGGCGGACAGCTCGGGGCTCACGGACCGGCAGCGGCGCGTGATCGAGGTGATCCGGGATTCCGTGCAGCGGCGTGGTTACCCGCCCTCGATGCGGGAGATCGGTCAGGCGGTCGGCCTGTCCAGCACGTCCTCCGTCGCCCATCAGCTGATGGCCCTGGAGCGGAAGGGTTTCCTGCGCCGCGACCCCCACCGCCCGCGGGCGTACGAGGTCCGTGGTTCGGACCAGCCCAGTTCGCAGCCCACCGATACGACCGGCAAGCCCGCGGCATCGTATGTTCCGCTGGTCGGCCGGATCGCGGCCGGTGGCCCGATCCTCGCCGAGGAGTCGGTCGAGGACGTCTTCCCCCTCCCCCGCCAGCTCGTCGGTGACGGCGAGTTGTTCGTGCTCAAGGTCGTCGGTGACTCGATGATCGAGGCGGCGATCTGCGACGGCGACTGGGTCACCGTGCGCCGCCAGCCCGTCGCGGAGAACGGCGACATCGTGGCAGCCATGCTTGACGGCGAGGCGACGGTCAAGCGCTTCAAGCGGGAGGACGGCCATGTGTGGCTCCTCCCGCACAACTCCGCGTACCAGCCGATCCCGGGCGACGAGGCGACGATCCTCGGCAAGGTGGTGGCAGTACTGCGGCGGGTGTGAAGCTCGCCGGTTCCGACCGGGCCCCGGGATCCACTGCGCCGATCCCGGGGCCCTGCCCATGCCTCCGGGCACCCGAAGCGGACTACTTGCCGTCGGCCTTGGCCACCGCGTCGATCGCCGCGAGCGAGCGGCGCACCTGGTTACGGTCGGTGGTGTACCAGAAGTCGGGCAGCGAGGCCCGCAGATAGCTGCCGTACCGGGCGTTGGCCAGGCGCGGATCGAGTACCGCGACCACGCCCTTGTCGCCCGTGGCCCGGACGAGCCGGCCGGCCCCCTGGGCCATCAGCAGCGCGGCATGCGTCGCCGCGACGGCCATGAACCCGTTGCCTCCCGCCTCCTCGACCGCCTTCTGGCGCGCGCTCATCAGCGGATCGTCGGGACGCGGGAACGGGATGCGGTCCATGACCACCAGCTGGCAGCTGGCCCCCGGCACATCGACGCCCTGCCAGAGCGACAGCGTGCCGAAGAGGCAGGTCTCGGGGTCGGCCGCGAAATTCTTGATCAGCTCGCCGAGCGTCTCCTCGCCCTGCAGCAGGATCGGCTTGTCCAGCCGACCCCGCAGCTCCTCCGCGGCGGCCTGGGCCGCCCGCATGGAGGAGAACAACCCGAGGGTGCGCCCGCCCGCCGCCTCCATCAGTTCGGCGAGCTCGTCCAGCATGTCGGTGCGGGAACTCTCCCGCCCCGGCGTGGCCAGATGCCGGGCGACATACAGGATGCCCTGCTTCGGGTAGTCGAACGGCGAGCCGACATCGAGTCCCTTCCACTGCGGGATGTCGTCGCCCGCAGTGCCTTCGGGAGCCAGGCCGAGCGAGGCCCCCACCCCGTTGAAGTCCCCGCCGAGCTTGAGCGTGGCCGAGGTCAGGACTACGGACCGCTCGGTGAAGAGCTTCTCGCGCAGCAGCCCCGAGACGGAGAGCGGTGCGACCCGTACGGACGCGCCGAAACGGTCATGGCGCTCGTACCAGACCACGTCGTACTCCGAGCCCTGGGTGATGCGCTCGGCGACACCGTGGATCGTCTCCACCGACGCCAGGGCCTGCTTGCGGACGGCGTCCTCGTCCTGGACGGACTTGTCCCGGGTGGCTCCCAGGGCCGAGATCACCGTGCGCGCGGCGTCGCGCAGCGCCAGCAGCGCGTAGCCGAGGTCCTCGGGGACCTCTTCCAGGCGGCCGGGAAGCGCCAGCTCCATGACGCGCTCGAACCCCTCCGACGCGGTCTGCAGCGCGTCGGCGGCCTTCTCGTTGACCAGCTTCGCCGCGCGGCGCACCGCGCGGTTGACCTGGCCGGGGGTGAGCTCGCCGGTGGCCACCCCGGTGACCCTGGAGACCAGCTCATGGGCCTCGTCTACGATCAGCACCTCGTGCTGCGGGAGCACCGGGGCGCCCTCGATGGCGTCGATGGCGAGGAGGGCGTGATTGGTGACGACGACATCGGCGAGCTTGGCCCGCTCACGTGCCAGCTCGGCGAAGCATTCCGCGCCGTACGCGCACTTGCTGGCGCCCAGGCATTCGCGGGACGAGACGGAGACCTGCGCCCAGGCACGGTCGGAGACCCCCGGGGTGAGGTCGTCGCGATCACCGGACTCGGTCTCGTCGGACCAGTCCCGGAGCCGGAGCAGATCCTGGCCGAGCTTGCTCGACGGGGCGGCGGCCTCGAACTGGTCGAAGAGCCCCTCCTCCTCTTCCTGCGGCACTCCCTCATGGAGCCGGTGCAGACAGAGGTAGTTCGACCGGCCCTTGAGCATGGCGAACTGGGGGCGCCGACGCAGCAGCGGGTGCAGGGCGTCGACCGTGCGCGGAAGGTCGCGCTCCACCAGCTGGCGCTGCAGCGCCAGCGTCGCCGTGGCCACCACGACCCGCTCCCCGTGCGCCAGCGCGGGCACCAGGTAGCCGAGGGACTTGCCCGTGCCGGTACCGGCCTGGACGAGCAGATGGGAATTGTCGTCGACGGCCTCGGCGACGGCCCCGGCCATGGCGGCCTGGCCGGGTCGTTCCGTACCGCCGACGGCGGTCACGGCGGCGTGCAGGAGCTCGGGAAGGGATGGCTTCGTCATAGCCCGACCAGCGTACGGGTCCCCACTGACAACACCGGTCACTCCCGGACTCCGGCGGAGGGGTGGAGCGGGTTGGGAACGGTCCCGTGGATGGCCGCGTGCGGGCGCTGGGGGCGGTCCCGGTATCCGTCGACATGCAGGCGGTTGCGGTTCAGACAGAGGCGTTCGATGCAGGGTGTCAGCAGGTCGAACATCTCGAACCGCTCCTTGAGCTCCGGGAAGCGGGCGTGGTGGCGCAGGATCTCGGCCCGCACGAGTGACCAGAAATCGGCCTCCGGAACGCCCAGCTGTTCCTCGCACAGCGGGGACAGGAAGCGGAACACACCGATGAACAGTCCGGAGTGGATGAACTGGGTGAGGAAGGAGGGTTCCTCGGTGAGCAGGGTGCGGCGTACGTCCTCGGGCATCGACTCGTGCTCCGGCAGCGGCCGGGCGCTGATGTTCACGTCGTCGACGAAGTCCTTGATCGCCAGTCGCACCGGTACGTCCTGGTCGTCGAAGACCACGATGGCGTTCTCGCCGTGCGGGGAGAACACCGTGCCGTAGCGGTAGAGGAAGTGCAGCAGCGGCGGCAGCAGGGCGGCGAAGAGGCGGGTCAGCCAGGTGGTGGGCGTCAGCCCGGAGCGGGCGACGAGCTCGGCGGTGAAGGCGCGGCCCTGCGGATCGGTGTGGAGCAGCGAGGCGAGGGTCCGGGCCCGCTCACCGGGCGCGAGCCGGGGCTGGAGGGGCTCGCGCCAGATCGCACCGAGGATCTCCTTGAACTGGTACGGGGCCTCGGGAAGGTGGTCGTAGAGCGGGTGCTCGACCGCCACCGAGGCCACCTCGCCGAGCAGGATGACCCCGCAGGTGTCACGCAGAAAGGCGTCCCCGTCGCGCAGGCCGTGGACCCAGGCGGTGACGGCGGGGGCCGCGAGGGTGCGTTCGGTCGGCAGTCCTCGCCAGACCAGTGTGTTGAGGATCGACAGGGGCAGTTTGACGGTGTGCCGGTCGGGGCGGGCCACGTTGCTGAAAGTGCGGATGGACTGCTGAGCCAGCCTGAGATCCGCGTCGGCGTGCAGCGGAACGATGTCACCGGCGGCGATGGCGGGGGCGAAGACCGGAACGATCCATTCGTCCCACTGCCAGGGGTGTACGGGAAGGAAGAGGTAGCTGTCGGCATCGAGGCCGCGGGTACGGAGCACGGCGGCGAAGGAATCACGGACCGACGGGTCGAGTTCCTGTGCGTACAGCTGGTCCGGTCCGGCCAGGCCGGCCACTCCGCGGTAGGCGGCGATCCTCGTGGAGACCGCGATCCACGGCAGCGTGAGGGGCGTGCGGGCCTCGGGGGTGTAGCGCGAGGCGTCGGTGGCGGAGAAGCCGAGGCGGCCCTTGTTGGCGACGAGCCAGGGGTGACCGGTCTGGTGCCCTTCCAGCTCGGCGTAGTCGAGGTCGGCCAGTCGGGCCGCGGTGAGGGCGGTGTGGTCGAGCCGGGCGTCGGCGGTGAGGGTGGTGGTGATCTCACGGATGAGGTGGCCGAGGGTGGCGCCGTCGATGTCGAGGAGCCGGCGGGCGCGCACGAGGAACTGGAGCGGATCGCGGAAGGGGACGGGGTCGGTGCTCCGGTCGCCGGGCGGCCCGGTGGCGGGGCCCCGGCAGCCGTCGGGCTCCGCGCCGGCCGGCGTCCCGGGAGTGTTCCCCGGCGTCTCCAGGATCGAGTCCGGGGCGATGTGCCAGCTTCCGTACACGCCCCGCCGGGCCCTGAAGCCGAGGGTTCCGCCGTCGTCGAGGCCGAGGGTGTACGTATCGCCGCCTGCCTGCGCGGACGGCTCGATGACTTTCTCGTAGGCGAATTGACCGAGCATCTTCGCGAGCAGTCGGGCGGCGGCTCCGTCCCAGACCGTCCGGTTCAGTTCTGGCGTGCTGAGCAACTCGGCGGACTGCGCCGAATCATGGCTCGCGGGATATTTCGGCACGGGGACTCCTCGGGACGGAACCGATGGGTTTCGAGCGGTGTGAGTTGTGCAGCGGTTCGTTCACAGCTGGGCACGATGAGTTCGGTCGCGGACCATCAGGGCGGCTCGTTTGTCGGGGAGTTCGAGTTCCGCGGAGAAGCGGAAGCCGGCACTCAGAAAGGCGGAGACGGACGGGGTGTTACGCAGATCGGGTTCCGCGACCACCCGCGCGCACCGGGGGCGGTTGTCGAGTACGAGATCGGCGACGGCCCGCAGCAGAGTGGTTCCGACGCCGCGCCCGCGGTTGTTCACACCACCGATGAGCAGGTGGATGCCGGTGTCGTGCGGACGGGCCGGGTAGTGGCGTGCCAGCGGGTCGAGATCCGCGCGGTAGATCTCCCAGTAGCTCATGGGAATGCCCGCCAGCACGCCGAGGCAGGGGACGCTGCGTCCGTCGCCGTCGAGTTGAGTACGCAGATGGGCGGCTGTGACCGCTTCTGGTCCGGCGAGTTCCCAGAAGGCCGCGACGGCGGGGTCGTTCATCCAGCGGCTCAGTACGGCGAGATCGCGTTCCAGCCGCACGGGGACGAGTTGGAGGACTCCGGCCGGGGTGGTGACCGGTCCCCAGTCGGCCGGATGGTCGAGCAGGTCGGAGGAGGCCGCCCTGCTCGCCGTCGGCTGCGTACCTGCCCGGCCCGCGTCGCCCGTGGTGCCCGTGGCGCCCGGGGGGTCTTCCCCGAACAGGGCGAGGAGTTCCTCGGAGAGCTCCAGGTCCAGGGTGTCCTCGGCACCTGTGTCGGCCGGTGGGGCAGGACCGGTAACGGCGTCGGTGTGCGCATCGGCTGGAGCCACGGTGTCGCTCTCCTCTCGGCGGTTCAGGCGGTGGTGATGTTCCCTCAGGCGTACAGGGGGTTGGCGATGGTGACGTAGACGGACTGGGTGTCGACGGGGCCGACGAGCTCGTCCAGGCCGTGCATCCGGGTCAGCAGGTTGGCCTTGCACCGTAGCTCGGGCTTTTCCAGCAGGTGCGCGGGGAGCGGGGAGCCCAGGGCGGCGGCCGAGCCGAGGAATCGACGGAAGGCCGCGATGAGTACGCGTTCGTCGGCGAGACGCTGGGCGCCGAACGCCCCGATCAGGCCGAACACATGGTTGATGCCGAGGTAGTAGGCGAAGCGTTCGTCGGTGACCGCGTCGGAGACGAA
Organism: Streptomyces sp. NBC_01363; assembly: GCF_026340595.1. Lineage (GTDB taxonomy): Bacteria > Actinomycetota > Actinomycetes > Streptomycetales > Streptomycetaceae > Streptomyces. Next base: position 653,255 of record NZ_JAPEPF010000002.1, on the reverse strand, counting down.
GGTGTCGCTGGCCGATCCGATGCCGGGGAGCCTGCGCTCCAGCGCCGCGCGGTGGGACTCGCGGAAGTAGTAGCCCTGGTTGTCGCGGTATCGGCCGCCGACCGGCCATCCCTGGGGGTCGAGCAGCACCAGGGTGTTCTGCTGGTGTGCTTCGAGGGCCACGCCTGCGTGGCCGTCGAGCCAGAGCACCGGGCCCACGACGCGGTGCAGGTAGCGCAGGAACCACTCGGCCGCGACCGCGCGCACGGTTCGTCCGGTGACGGCGGCCAGGGAGTGGACGATCTCGACGAGGCGCGAGTGCATGCCCGTCCTGCCCGGCCATGGGCGCGGGGCGGTCAGGGCCGCGATGCAGACCGCGTCGTCGTGCGGCCCGAACGGGTTGTGGCGAAGCATCACGTCGAGGCCCTGGACGGGTTCGCCGTCCGGGCCGTCCACGGCGAGCCAGGCGGGGTCGCGGACGATGTCGAAGCCCGGATGGGCGGCGTGCCACTGTGTGGCGAGCCCGCTGCGGAGCAGCCGGTGGACCTCCACTCCGCGGTGCAGTTCCTTGCGAAGGTTCTCCCGGCGGGAGTTGGTGATGCGTACGCCGAGGGAGAGCTTGAGCATGACCTCGGCACCGGGCCGGTGCACGGTACGGACGGAGGAGGTGGGGTGCCAGCGCCTGCCGTGCGGTCCCAGGTCGTGGAGGAGCCCGGCGTCGAGCAGGGCGGCCACCTCGGGGCGGTGGGCGAGTTCGCGGGCCTGCCAGGGGTGGAGCGGAATCGGTGCGGTGTTCTCGGGGAGGCGCAGCCCCTCGGCATGGCGGGTGACCAGCTCCGTGGCCGGCACGGGACGGCCTCCGTCGGTCCAGGCGGAGTCGGTGGCCAGTACGGACCGGTCGGCGGCCATCCAGTGCAGCGGGAAGGAGCCGTGCGACTCGGGCGAGTAGAGGCGGGATTCGGCGTCGGAGAGCCCTTCTCGGCTCTTGGGGGTGGGGTGGAGCGGGTGCCCGAGCAGAAGCGACTGCTCCGCGGTGAGGAAGAGATCCGCCTCGGCCGGGGCGTGGGGAGTGCGGCGCCGCTCGGCGATGAAGCCGGCGGTTCGCCGTACCGAGTCGGCCACCCGGGCCACCATGTCGGCCCCCGGGTCGCGGTCGGTCTCGCGGCCCAGGAGAGCGGCGATCGTGACGGCGTCGGCGGAGGGTGCTCCTTCGGGTGCCCCCTCCAGGGCGGGCGGGCCGAAACGGTGCCAGCCGGTGACCGACCAGTGGAGGACGGGGACGAGCAGGGCCGTTCCGCTGGCGGGGAGGGGGACGCGGAGTGTGTGCCCGTCCGGCTCGGGCAGGTTGGTTTCCCGGACCCAGCAGCGCAGCAGATTCTCCGCGCCCGCCGTGTCGGCGGCCTGCAGCGGGTCCGGGTGGTCGAGCGGGTCGGCCGGTGCCCCGGTGGTGAGCGCGGACTTCGGGGTGCACCACTCGTCGGGCGGTGCCGTCATCTGGCGCGGCACGGTGGACTGCTCGGCGACGAGGTGGCCGGTGAGCCCGGCCTGTCCTCGCTGCTGGATGGGGGGAGAGCCGTCGGCCTGGGGCGCGGGGGTGGGGTTCACGGCGGTCTTTCTCGTGAGGGTGTCCGGGGTCAGCGGATCGACCCGGTCGTGATCCGGCGGTGCGGCAGCCGCTCGGCGGCTGCCAGGGCGTCGGCGAGGCGGTCCATGACCGCTGTCGCCTGTTCGTCGGTGAGTGTGAGGGGAGGGAGGAGGCGTACGACGGTGGAGTGTCGTCCACCGAGTTCGACGATGAGCCCGCGGCGCAGGCACTCCTGCTGGACGGCTGCGGCGAGGGCGGGGGCGGGCGGCGGCTCGGGGCTGTCGCCGGGCGGGGCGGCTTCCGGGTCGACCAGCTCGACCCCGATCATCAGGCCGCGTCCGCGTACGTCACCGATGGTGGGGTGGTCGGTGGCCAGCGCCTGGAGGCGGGCGAGCATGCGGGCGCCGAGGGTCGCGGCGCGCTCGGCGAGGCGGTTCTCCCGCACGAAGGCGAGGGTGGCCGTGCCCGCCGCCATCGCGAGCTGGTTGCCCCGGAAGGTGCCGGCGTGGGCGCCCGGCTGCCAGGTGTCGAGTTCGGAGCGGTAGACGATCACGGCGAGCGGGAGGGAACCGCCGATCGCCTTGGAGAGCACCATCACATCGGGCACGATCCCACTGTGTTCGACCGCCCAGAAGGCACCGGTGCGACCGACGCCCGTCTGGACCTCGTCGGCGATCAGGGGGACGGAGCGGGCCTCGGTGATCTCGCGCATCCGGCGCATCCAGCCGTCGGGAGCGGGGTTCACACCGCCCTCCCCCTGCACCGGTTCGAGGATCATCCCGGCCGGCGCGGGTGTGCCTCCCTTGGGATCGTCCAGGAGGTTCTCGGTCCACCGGGCGGCGATCTCCGCGCCGCGCTCACCGCCGACGCCGAAGGGGCAGCGGTAGTTCCGCGGGTAGGGCAGCCTGGTCACCCGTACGTCCTCGGCGCCGCCCGAGGCGGCAAGGGCTCCCGCCGTCATCCCGTGGTAGGCGCCGGTGAAGGCGAGGAGGCCGCTGCGGCCGGTCGCGCCGCGGACCAGCTTGAACGCCGCCTCGACCGCGTCCGTGCCCGCCGGGCCGCAGAACTGGATCCGGGCGTTGTCGGCGAACTGCCGCGGCAGGGTGGCGAACAGCTCCGTGGTGAACGCGTCCTTGACCGGGGTGGCGAGGTCGAGCACATGCAGCGGCGCACCCGAGTCGAGGACCTTCTTGATCGCCTCCAGCACGACCGGGTGGTTGTGTCCGAGCGCCAGGGTGCCGGCTCCGGAGAGGCAGTCGAGATACCGCCGTCCGTCCGCGCCCTCGATGGTCAGCCCTCGGGCCCGGACCGGCACGATCGGCAGTGAACGCGCGTAGGTACGGGCGGCGGATTCGCGCAGGGACTGGCGGCGCAGGATCCCCTCGTGCACCGACGGTGCTGCCACCGGGGCTGGTTCGGTCACGGCCACGGCTGTTGGTCCTCCCGCTGTAACGGTTGCGTTGCACATCAGTACGTCGACGCACGGACGGAGTACGGGGATGAACGCTTTCCCCGGGTCCCACGCACGTACCAACGACGCCGGGGGCGACGGATCACGGGTAAATCGGAAGATCCTTGCGGAGGCGGAACCACGGCCCTGCCGCTCACCGTCCCCATCGGCACCGGCATAGTGGGGGCCGCACAGGATCCAGGACGGTTGTCCGGAAGTCCGCAGGGTGTTCGGAGCAGGTGGCTCGGAGCAGTACCGCAGTGCAGTACAGAAGTGTTGAGTTACGAAGTCCCAGGGGGATCACCACATGCGACTCATTCGACCGGTTCTCGCCGCACGTCAGGGGAGGGCACGCCGTCGGCCCTCGTCGGTGCTCGCGGTGGCCGCGGTCACCGCGGTGCTCGCGCTCGGCGCCACCGCCTGCGGGCCCGAGGAGGACAACGCGAGTGACAAGCCGAGCGTTCCCGCCGGCCAGTCCTCGGACGGCAAGATCACGATTCCTGACGATCTGAAGGACCGGCTCAAGGCACACGGGATCGACCTCGACCAGTGGAAGAACGGCGAGTGGAAGAACTGGGACAGGGACAAGTGGCTGCGCGAGGCCAAGGACTTCGTCAACCCGATCATCGAGGACCTCTGGGACCCGGATCGGATGCGGGATGCCGACAGGTCGCCCGAGAAGCCGGTCGACAACGACATCTCGGGTGACGTGGGCGTGACGGACCCGACGCCCGCGCCGGTCCAGGCCGCGGGCGTCCGGACGCCGTACCACGCCAACGCCGCGGAGTCCGGGAAGCTGCTCTTCGACAGTCCCGAGGGCTCCATGGTCTGTTCCGCGACCGTGGTGAAGGACCCGGCGCACCCCGGGAAGTCCAACCTGGTGTGGACCGCCGGGCACTGTGTGCACGCGGGCAAGAAGGGCGGCTGGTACCGCAACATCGCCTTTGTGCCCTCGTACAACAACCAGGGCCTTTCCCTGGCCGCGCTGAAGAAGGCGACCAAGCAGGAGATCGCCCCCTACGGCGTCTGGTGGGGCACTTGGGCGCAGACGTCCGACCAGTGGATCTCGCAGGGTTCCTCGATGGGCGGACTGGGCGCGCCCTACGACTTCGCGGTGCTGCACGTGACGCCGGAGAAGGGCTCGACAGGCAAGTCCCTGGAGGAGACGGTCGGTTCCGCGCTGCCCGTCGAGTTCAACGCCCCGGCCGTGCCGAAGATCAACAGCATGACGGCGACCGGCTTCCCGGCCGCTCCGCCGTACGACGGCCAGAAGGCGTTCCAGTGCGCGGACAAGCCGGGCCGGCTCTCGCTGACCGCGCAGGACCCGACGATGTACCGCATCGGCTGCACCATGACCGGCGGCGCATCGGGCGGTGGCTGGGTCGCGGCGGGACAGGACGGGAAGCCCGCACTGGTCTCGAACACCTCCATCGGGCCGGTGACCGCGGGCTGGCTGGCCGGGCCGCGGTTCGGCAAGGAGGCCAAGGGCGTCTACGAGTCGGTCAGCAAGAAGTACGCGGGACAGTGACGACGGACCGTCACCCGGCCCGGTGGCGGTGACGGTGACGGCACATCGGGGGAGGCAGCGACGGCAAGTCCGTGCTGGTCTCCAACACCTCCATCGGGCCGGTGCCTTCGGGCTGGCTCGCCGGTCCCCACCTGGGTCCGGGCGCGAAGGACGTCTTCACCACCATGAGCGAGAAGTTCGCCGGCCACTGACGGCCACCGGCACCCGATGACGGCCGAAGGCCCGCCCCTGGTCGGGGCGGGCCTTCGGGTCTTTGCCGGGCCGTATCGCGTCGCGGTCAGTGCGCCACGGGGACGAACGAGGAGAGCTCGGCCGCCAGCTCCTCGTGCACCCGCGCCTTGAGCAGGGTGCCCTCCGACGTGTGCTCCTCGGAGATCACCTCACCCTCGGCATGCACCCGGGAGACGAGTCCGCCCTGGATGTACGGCACGAGCGCCTCGATCTCGACCGACGGCCGCGGCAGCTCGGTGTCGATGAGCGCGAGCAGCTCCTCGATACCGGCGCCGGTGCGCGCCGAGACGGCGATCGCGTGCTTCTCGATGCGCAGCAGTCGCTGGAGCACCAGCGGATCAGCCGCGTCCGCCTTGTTGATCACCACGATCTCGGGCACGTTCACCGCACCCACTTCGCGGATCACCTCGCGCACCGCGGCGAGCTGCTCCTCCGGCACCGGGTGGGAGCCGTCCACCACGTGCAGGATCAGGTCGGATTCGCCGACCTCCTCCATGGTGGAGCGGAACGCCTCGACGAGGTGGTGCGGCAGATGCCGTACGAACCCGACGGTGTCGGCCAGCGTGTAGAGCCGGCCGCTCGGCGTCTCGGCCCGGCGCACGGTCGGGTCCAGGGTGGCGAACAGCGCGTTCTCCACCAGGACGCCCGCACCGGTGAGCCGGTTGAGCAGCGAGGACTTGCCCGCGTTGGTGTAGCCGGCGATGGCGACCGACGGGACCTTGTTGCGCTTGCGTTCCTGGCGCTTGATCTCGCGGCCCGTCTTCATCTCCGCGATTTCCCGGCGCATCTTCGCCATCTTCTCGCGGATCCGGCGCCGGTCCGTCTCGATCTTGGTCTCACCGGGACCGCGGGTGGCCATGCCGCCACCGCCGCTGGAACCGCCGCCGCCCATCTGACGGGAGAGCGACTGACCCCAGCCGCGCAGCCGCGGCAGCATGTACTGCATCTGTGCCAGCGAGACCTGCGCCTTGCCCTCTCGGGACTTGGCGTGCTGGGCGAAGATGTCGAGGATCAGGGCGGTCCGGTCGACCACCTTGACCTTGACGACGTCTTCCAGGTGGATCAGCTGGCCGGGGCTGAGCTCACCGTCGCAGACGACGGTGTCGGCCCCTGATTCGAGGACGATGTCGCGCAGCTCCAGCGCCTTGCCCGAACCGATGTAGGTGGCCGGGTCCGGCTTGTCGCGGCGCTGGAAGACGGCGTCGAGCACCTGGGCGCCCGCCGTCTCCGCCAGCGCGGCCAGCTCCGCGAGGGAATTCTCCGCGTCACGCACGGTCCCCGACGTCCAGACACCGACCAGCACCACGCGCTCCAGGCGCAGCTTTCGGTACTCGACCTCGGTGACATCTTCGAGCTCGGTGGAGAGTCCGGCCACACGCCGCAGTGCGGCGCGCTCGGAACGGTCGAGCTGCTCGCCGTCCCGCTCTCCGTCGATCTCGTGGCTCCAGGCGACGTCCTCTTCCATCAGGGCGTCGGCCCGAAGGCTCTCGGTGAGGCTTTCGGTGACATTCTCCGTAGCGCTCTGCGCATCCTGCGCGTCCTGGGGAAGGGAAGAAGAGGAGGTCATTGGATCCTTACGTCGTTGGAAGTCCGTTACATCAGTCACAACGCGTGACCCCTTCCGATGATTCCCGCTGTCGGGAATCTCCGGTCCGGCCGCCGCGGCGACTCGTCGATAGTGGCATGGTCCGCCGCACCAGTCACCCGGGTTTACCGCTGTCCGGCGGGCGCGGTGCTGTGCCAGTCCGGGTGCCCCGGCATCGGCGGGGTCTTCTCCCCGTACAGCCAGCCGTTGAGGAACGAGGTCAGGTCGCGGCCCGCGGTCCGGGACGCCAGCCGGACGAAGTCCTGGGTGGTGGCGTTGGAGTCCCGGTGCTTCCGCACCCAGCTCCGCTCCAGCCGGTCGAACGCGCTCGCGCCGATCTCCTGACGCAGCGCGTAGAGGATCAGTGCGCTGCCGTCGTACACCACCGGCCGGAACAGGCTGATCTTCTGTCCGGGTGCCGGGGCGTCGGGGTGGGCCGGGGGGCCGCCCGCGGCGCGCCAGCCGTCGGACCTGGTGTAGGCCTCGCGCATCCGGCGTTCCAGGGACTTGCCGGCGTGCTCCTCGGCGTAGCGGGCCTCGTACCAGGTGGCGTGTCCCTCGCTGAGCCACAGATCGGACCAGCTCTGCGGGGAGACGCTGTCGCCGAACCACTGGTGGGCGAGCTCGTGCACCATGATCGAGTCGAGGTACCACTCGGGATAGCCGGTCCCGGTGAACAGGGACCGTTCGAAGAGCGAGAGCGTCTGGGTCTCCAGCTCGAAGCCGGTTTCGGTGGCGGCGACGAGCAGTCCGTACGTCTCGAAGGGGTAGCGGCCGACCTGCTGTTCCATCCACGCCAGCTGGGCGGGGGTCTTGCTCAGCCAGGGTTCGAGGCGTTTGCGGTCGGCGCCGGGCACCACGTCGCGTACCGGCAGTCCGTGCGGGCCGGTCCGGCGCAGGACTGCGGAGCGCCCGATCGACACCTGGGCCAGTTCGGTGGCCATGGGGTGTTCGGTCCGGTAGGTCCAGGTGGTGTCGGCGCCGTGCCGGGCCGTGCCGGTGGGCAGTCCGTTGGCCACCACGGTCAGGTCCTTGGGCGCGGTGACCCGGAAGGTGAAGTACGCCTTGTCGGAGGGGTGGTCGTTGCTCGGGAAGACCCGGTGCCCGGCATCGGCCTGATTGGCCATGGCCAGGCCGTCGGCGGTACGCAGCCAGCCGCCGCTGTTCTGGTCGCCGCTGGGGTCGCTGGTGTGCCGGACGGTGATGCGCAGCGGTACCCCGGCGGGGAGCCGCCCCAGTGGCTTGATGACCAGGTCCTCGTCCGCGACGGCGAAGTCGGCGCGCAGTCCGTTGACTTCGACGCTGCGGACCGTGCCCCGGGTGAAGTCGAGGTTGATCCGGTCGAGCGGTTCGGTGGTCCGCGCGTCGATCCTGGTGACGGCGTCCAGCGGCTTGCTGTTGTCGCCGTGGTAGGTCAGTCCGATGTCGTAGGCGCGGACGTCGTACCCGGGGTTGCCGAGATGGGGGAAGAGCTGATCGCCGATGCCGAGCGGCACGGGTGAGGGGAGGGTGGCTGCGACGAGAGTGGCTGATGCGGTGGCCAGCAGAGCGGCCCGCAGACGGCGGGAGATGAACGGCATGAACTACCGCTACCAGCGACTCCCCGCTGGACAGGTGCGGCGCGCGCCGCACCACCCGAATGAGAGCGCTGTGGCGGATGGCTCCGACCGGAGGAGTCAGACGGTGGCCGCGGGGTGCTGGGCGCGGCTCACGTCGTACACCCCGGGCACGTCACGCATGGCGCGCATCAGGGCCGGCAGTCCGGCCGCGTCGGGGAGCTGGAGGGTGTAGGTGTGCCGGACCCGCTGTTCGCTGGGCGGTTCGACGGTGGCGGAGATGATCGCCGCGTCCGCCGTCGCGATCGCCTCGGTGAGATCGGCGAGCAGCCGGGGCCGCCCGAAGGACTCGGCGACCAGCGTGAACCGGCAGTCGGTGGCATCCTCCCAGCTCACCCCGACCGGCTCCCGGCCGACGGACCGCATCCGGGCGACGGCGGGACACTCCAGCCGGTGCACGGTGACGGCGCCGCCGCGCACGACGAATCCGGTGACGGCGTCGGGTGGCACGGGGGTGCAGCAGCCCGCGAGCCGTACGGTGGCGTCCGGCCGGTCCACCACAGCGGTCGCGGCGAGCCCGGCGCCGGAGGGTTCCGGTGGCTGCGGTCCGGGCCTGGAGTGGCCCTGCGACGGCTGCTCGGGCCCGGTTTCCGCGGGCCGGCCGCCGTGCGGGCTCCGGGTGTCCTCCGGGTGGGCGTCCAGCCAGCCGGTGATGGCGATTCGGGCGGCGGGGGTCCTGGCGTGGTCGAGCCAGTCGGGCGAGGGGCCGGAGGCGGCGTCCTCGGCGAGCAGCAGCTGCACGGTGTCCCCGTCGCTGAGCACGGTGCCGAGGGTGGCCAGTCGGCCGTTGACCCGGGCGCCGATGCAGTTGTGCGCTTCGTTCCCGTACTGCGCGTAGGCGGCGTCGACGCAGCTGGCGCCGGCGGGCAGCCCGAGCGTGCCGCCGTCGGTCCGGAAGACCGTGATCTCCCGGTCCTGGGCCAGGTCGGCGCGGAGCGTGGTCCAGAAGGTGTCGGGGTCCGGGGCGGACTGCTGCCAGGCGAGGAGCCGGGAGAGCCAGCCGGGCCGGGTGGGGTCGGCGCGCTCTCCGTCCGCGGGTTCGGCGGCCTGGGGGCCGGCGCCGCCGTCCGCGGCGTACGGATTGCCGAGGGCGATGACTCCGGCCTCGGCGACCTTGTGCATCCGGTGGGTACGGATGAGGACTTCGGCGACCGCCCCGTCCTCGCCCACGACGGCGGTGTGCAGCGACTGGTACAGGTTGAACTTGGGGGCGGCGATGAAGTCCTTGAACTCGGAGATCACCGGGGTGAAGCAGGTGTGCAGTTCGCCGAGCACGGCGTAGCAGTCGGCGTCCTCGCCGACGAGCACCAGCAGCCGGCCGAAGTCGGTGCCGCGCAGCTCGCCGCGTTTGACGCCGACCCGGTGCACGGAGACGAAGTGGCGCGGCCTGATGAGGACTTCGGCGGGGATACCGGCCTCCCGCAGCACCGTCGTGCCGTTCTCGGCGATGGCCGCGAGCGGGTCCTGAGGGGCGGCGCCGGAGCCGTCCGACCGCGCCGACGCGGCCGCGATCAGCGCGCGGGTCCGTTCGTACTCCTCGGGGTGGAGGATCGCGAAGACGAGGTCCTCCAGCTCGGTCTTGAGGGCCTGCACGCCGAGCCGTTCGGCGAGCGGGATCAGCACGTCACGGGTGACCTTGGCGATCCTGGCCTGTTTCTCGGGCCGCATCACGCCGAGGGTGCGCATGTTGTGCAGCCGGTCGGCGAGCTTGATCGACATGACCCGGACGTCGTCCCCGGTGGCGACCAGCATCTTGCGGAAGGTCTCCGGCTCGGCGGCTGCTCCGTAGTCGACCTTTTCGAGCTTGGTGACGCCGTCGACGAGGTAGCAGACCTCTTTGCCGAACTGGTCCCGTACCTGCTCGAGGGTCACATCGGTGTCCTCGACGGTGTCGTGGAGCAGCGATGCGGTGAGCGTCGTCGTCTCGGCGCCGAGCTGGGCGAGGATCAGCGTGACCGCGAGCGGGTGCGTGATGTACGGCTCGCCGCTCTTGCGCATCTGGCCGCGGTGCGAGGACTCCGCGAGCACATAGGCCCGGTGCAGGATCGAGAGGTCGGCATCCGGATGGTGGGCCCGGTGGGCCTCGGCGACATGGCCGATGGCGTCGGGCAGCCGGTCGCGGGGGACGGGACCGAGCAGCGCGACACGGCCGAGCCTGCGCAGATCGATCCGGGGACGGCCCCGTCGGCGGATGGGGGCACCTGGGCTGGTGGCCTCTGCACTCATGGGGCACCTCCGGCGACGTCGACCGGCGGTGGGGAGGCGCGGTCGCGCCTCCGGGCCGGTGCTTGATGCTACCGAGCCCACCACGTGGCGGAGTCCGGCTCTCGCCCAGCGTGAAAGGGATCACCCATTCGAGCGAAGCTCTAAGGCCTTTCCGTTTCGAGCCAGGCGGAGTCGATCAGGCCCTCGGCGACGATCACGGCCGGTCCGGTCATCTCGATCTCGCCGTCCGGCCGCTCGGTGATCACGAGGGTGCCGCCGGGCAGATCGACCGTGTACGTGACGGGGGTGCCGGTCTCCGCGGGGTCCGCGCCGTCCCTGCGGGCCGCGGCGACGGCCACGGCGCAGGCGCCCGTGCCGCAGGAGCGGGTCTCGCCGGAGCCTCGCTCATGGACCCGCATGGCGACATGGCGCGGTCCGCGGTCCACGACGAATTCGATGTTGACGCCGTCGGGGTAGACGGCTGCGGGGCTGTAGGGCGGCACGGAGAGCAGGTCGCCGGCGTGTGTCAGGTCGTCGACGAAGGCGACCGCGTGGGGATTGCCCATGTTCACGTTGCGGGCGTCCCAGCTGCGACCGCCGAGGCTGACCGTGACGCCGTCCTCGGGAAGGAGCGCGCGCCCCATGGAGACCGTGATGGCGCCGTCCTTGGCGATGTGGACCTTCTTCACGCCGCCCCGGGTCGCGACGGCGAGGTCGCCCTCCTCGACGTGTCCGGCGCGCTGCAGGAACCCGGCGAAGACCCGCACCCCGTTGCCGCACATCTCGGCGATCGAACCGTCCGCGTTGCGGTAGTCCATGAACCACTCGGCCTCGTCGGCCATGGCCCGCGCCTCGGGGTGCGCGGCGGAGCGTACGGCGTGCAGCAGCCCGTCACCGCCGATACCGGCCCGGCGGTCGCAGAGCCGGGCGACGACGGACGCGGGCAGGTCGATGGCGTTGTCCGGGTCGGGAACGATCACGAAGTCGTTCTCGGTGCCGTGACCCTTGAGGAAGGCGATCTGCGAGGTGCTCACAGGGCAACTGTACGAAACAGCGCCGACAACCGACCGCCCCGGGCCGCCCCGCCGACTCCCGCGCGAGGTGCAGGACCTGCGGAAAGGGCCCGCTCCGGCCGTCAGCGGAGCCGTGCCACGCGCCAGACGGCCAGGGCGACCAGCGCGCCGCCGACGACGACGTACAGGGCGATCACCCGCCAGTCGGACCGCTCGCCCGAACCCCGCTGCGGCAGGCCGGGCCAGGTGTATCCCACCCGGCGGGCGGCCATCATGCCCCAGCCGGCCGCGCAGCAGCTGATCAGCAGGCCCAGCATGGCCACGACCGCGCCGCCGTCGCCGAACTCGAAGGCCAGCGGGAAGGCGAACATCAGCGATCCCACCGCGGCGAGCATGACGATCGGTGCCAGCTGCCAGATCCGCAGCCTGCGCGCGGGCCGCAGCTCGACCTCGACCTCGGGGGTCGCTTCGAGCTCGTCCGGACCGTCGGGGCTCAGACTGCCTGTCCCGTGCAGCGCGTCCGGTGCGTCTTGTTCAGTGTCGCGAGGGCCGGCCTCCATCGCCACGCGCCCTCCCAACTCGGACTCCACTGGTCGATCGATGCTCGATGATGGCACGCTCCAGGTCGCCGAAATGACGGGCAGGGCTTCCCGATGCCATCACGTGATCAGGCTGTAACCGCTCGTTCGACCAACGCCAGCGCCTGGCGCGGGAGTTCCCCGCGGTGCTCCGCGGCGCCGCTCAGCCAGTGGACCCGCGGGTCGCGGCGGAACCACGAGTCCTGACGGCGTGCGAATCGCTTGGTGGCGCGAACGGTCTCGGCCCGTGCCTCGTCCTCGGTGCATTCCTGGGCCAGCGCGGCAAGCACCTGCTGGTAGCCGAGTGCCCGGGACGCGGTGCGGCCCTCCCGCAGACCCTGTGCCTCCAGGGCGCGCACCTCGTCGACGAGCCCGGCCGCCCACATCCGGTCGACCCTCAGGGCGATGCGTTCGTCGAGCTCGGGGCGGGCCACGTCGACACCGATCTGGACGGTGTCGTACACCGCATCGTTACCCGGGAGGTTGGCAGTGAAGGGCTTGCCGGTGATCTCGATGACTTCGAGGGCCCTGACGATCCGGCGGCCGTTGCTCGGCAGGATGGCCCGGCCCGCTCCGGGGTCGGCGGCGGCGAGCCGGGCGTGCAGCACTCCGGAGCCGCGCTCGACCAGTTCCTCCTCCAGCCTGGCCCGTACGTCCGGGTCCGTGCCGGGAAACTCCAGGGCGTCGATGGCGCCCTTCACGTAGAGCCCGGAGCCGCCGACCAGGACGGGGGTGCGACCGGCGGCGAGCAGCCGGTCGATCTCGGCGCGGGCCAACCGCTGGTACTCGGCGACGCTGGCGGCCTCGGTGACGTCCCAGATGTCCAGCAGGTGGTGCGGGACGGAACCGCGTTCGGCGAGCGTCAGCTTCGCGGTACCGATGTCCATTCCCCGGTAGAGCTGCATGGAGTCGGCGTTGACCACTTCACCGTCGAGCTGCTGAGCAAGGAATACCCCCAGATCGGACTTTCCGGCTGCAGTGGGACCGACAACGGTGATGACCCGCGGTGCGGGAGCTGAACTTCTCACTGCCACAGTCTCGCAAACCTCCGCGGGTCTTCCCGAACGAGTGAGCCTGCCCGGCCCCCTCGGGAAGACGCCGGGTGCCGCGCCGCGCCGACCGCGGAGCCCCGGACAGCGCGGATCTTCCCGCGCGCCAGTAGAATCCGAAGTAAATATGGGCGTTTTTTCACGGTTTGAAGAAGCGCCCGACCGTAGTCCCCCAGCAGGGAAGGTGCCCGATGGGCTTCCTGGACAATTTGAAGGCCAAGCTGAGCCCCGCCAAGGACAAGGTCGGCGAACTCGCGCATCAGCACGGGGACAAGATCGACCAAGGGCTCGACAAGGCCGCACGGACGGTCGACCAAAAGACCAAGGGCAAGTACAGCGACAAGATCGAGTCCGGCGCGAGGAAGGCCAAGGACGCGGTCGAGCGCCTGTCCCACAAGGACGAGGGTGCTACACCCAAGAACGAGGGTGGTACACCCAAGGACGAGGGTGGTACGCCGCCCGCCTCCTGACCATGAACTGATCAAGTCCGATGGACGGCCGTGGAGCGAGGACGCTGCACGGCCGTTATCCGCACGTCTCCGGGCGGCAGGGGCTCAGGACCAGGTGGCGACCAGGTAGCCCACGCCGTACGGAGCGTCCTCGTACAGCAGCCGCCCGGCCAGTCCCGCCCCTTGCGCCGCGCCCGCGAGCACCTGCCAGGGCGCCCGGCCCGCCGCCTTCAGTTCGTACGCCAGTGACGCGTCCAGCGCGATCAGCGCGCCGGTGTCCGCCGTGCTCAGCGCACGGGCAGCCGCCGCGTCGAACCCCTCGGCACGTTCGTCCAGATAGCCCGGGGCCTTGAGCGTGCGGCAGGCGCTGCCGTCGCCCATCACGAGCAGCGCGACCCGGTCCGCCCCGGCGGCCAGGTCCCGTCCGGCGCTCGTACAACGGCCGGTTTCGAGCGGCTCTCCCACGCCCAGCCCCTCGACCGGCACACCGGCCCATTCCGCGCGGGCCAGCAGCCAGGCGCCGACGGAGAGGGACGGCGGAAGCGAGTCGTCCGCCACCGGTCCGCGGTCGCGCCCGAGCCGTACGCCGAGGTCGACGCCGAAGCCCTTGAAGGTGCCGGTGGCCCCCTCGGGGTGCGGGCCACGCCCCGGCAGGTCCGCGGGTCCGACCACGATCAGCAGATCGGGGCGCGCGGCGGCGAGCACACCGAGGGCCTCGGCGCAGGCGTCCCGCACGGCGTCGAGCTCGGGCGCGGCACCGGCGGCGACCTCCGGTACCAGCAGGGGTGGGCAGGGGCAGACAGCGGCGGCGACAAGCATGGTGGGCAGCGTACTGCTTGGACCCGGCACGCCCGTCGGCCGCCGTCGGGCTCCCCGGTGTCAGTCGCAGCCACAGCCGGGGGCCGCCGCGGTCGGCAGCGGCGCCGGGGCTCCGATGCCCGGCAGTCCCAGCATCACCCCGGCCGGCTTGGCCGCCGCGGCGGCGGAGCGCTTCTCCCAGGCGTCCCCGGCCCGGGTCCGCCGCACGGCCACCGGTGTGCCCTCGGCAAGGAGGTGGTGCGGGGCCGCGTAGCTGATCTCGACGGTCACCACGTCGCCCGGTCGCACGTCCTGGTCCGGCTTGGTGAAGTGGACCAGGCGGTTGTCGGGGGCGCGGCCGGAGAGACGGTGGGTGGCGCCGTCCTTGCGGCCCTCCCCCTCCGCGACCATGATCTCCAGCGTCCGGCCGACCTGCTTCTTGTTCTCCTCCCAGGAGATCTCCTCCTGGAGGACCGAAAGGCGCATGTACCGCTCCTGGACGACCTCCTTGAGGATCTGCCCCTCCATCTCGGCGGCGGGGGTCCCGGGGCGCTTGGAGTACTGGAAGGTGAAGGCGTTGGCGAAGCGCGCCTCGCGGACCGCGTGCATGGTCTGCTCGAAGTCCTCCTCGGTCTCACCGGGGAAGCCCACGATGATGTCGGTGGAGATCGCGGCGTCCGGCATCGCGGCGCGCACCTTCTCGATGATTCCGAGGAAACGCTCCTGCCGGTACGAGCGCCGCATCGCCTTGAGGATCGTGTCGGAGCCCGACTGCATCGGCATGTGGAGCTGGGGCATCACATTGGGCGTCTCGGCCATCGCCGCGATCACGTCGTCCGTGAAGTCGCGGGGGTGCGGCGAGGTGAAACGGACCCGCTCCAGCCCTTCGATCTTCCCGCAGGCGCGCAGCAGCTTGGAGAAGGCCTCGCGGTCGCCGATGTCGGAGCCGTACGCGTTCACGTTCTGGCCGAGCAGGGTGATCTCCGAGACGCCCTCGGCGACCAGGGCCTCGATCTCGGCGAGGATGTCGCCGGTGCGGCGGTCCTTCTCCTTGCCGCGCAGCGCCGGGACGATACAGAAGGTGCAGGTGTTGTTGCAGCCGACGGAGATCGAGACCCAAGCCGCATAGGCGGACTCGCGCCGGGTGGGGAGCGTGGAGGGGAATGCCTCCAGGGATTCGGCGATCTCGATCTGCGCCTCCTCCTGGATACGGGCGCGCTTCAGCAGCACGGGCAGCTTGCCGATGTTGTGCGTACCGAAGACGACGTCCACCCAGGGGGCCCGCTCGACGATGGTGTCGCGGTCCTTCTGCGCCAGGCAGCCGCCGACGGCGATCTGCATGCCGGGCCGCTTGGTCTTCATCGGGGCGAGCCGGCCGAGGTTGCCGTAGAGCTTGTTGTCGGCGTTCTCCCGCACCGCGCAGGTATTGAAGACGACGACGTCGGCGTCGCCGTCGGAACCCTCGTCCGCACGGATGTAACCCGCGCCCTCCAGCAGCCCCGACAGCCGCTCGGAGTCGTGGACGTTCATCTGGCACCCATAGGTGCGGACTTCGTAGGTCTTGGGTCCCTCGACGCTCACTGCGGGGCTCCGGTCGCTGCTGCTGGTCATGCCCTCAAGGGTATGTGGTCCGGGAGACGGCCCCGCTGCCTCGGGCCCGGGACGCCGACGGCGCCCGTGCCGGGGCGGCGGAGGGTCTCCTCTTCGGCCTTCGCCGGGACGCCAGGAGTGTCGGCCTTCTCCGGCCGGTCCCTCTTCCTTGGGCCACTCCCCCTCCGGTCGGTTCCCTCTGCGTCGGCTCCCTTCAGTCGGTCCCGAAGAGACGCCGTCCCGGCTGGTGCCAGTGCTTCAGGCCGGGGAGCCCGTCGCCCGCCTCCGGGCCCCAGCTTCCCGGCGCGTACGGGAGGGGTTGCCCGGCGGGGTCCAGCACTGGCTGGACGATCCGCCAGCACTCCAGGATCGCGGGAAAGAAGGCGAAGTACTCGGGGTCGCCCTCGACGGCTCCGCGGAGGATGTTCTCGTACGGAAGTTCCTGCCGCCCCAGTGCCTGCGCGAAGTCGACGCCGACGGGGACGGTCACCGGCTCCTCGCCCTTCCCGGGCTTGCGCAGCATCAGGTCGGCCCTGATTCCGGTGTCGCCGGCGATGCGGAAGCGGATGAGGTTGGACGTCGTCTCCGTCGTGTCCCCGCCGAAGAGCTCCAGCGGCGGCTTGCGCAGTTCGACCACGACCTCCGTGGCGGTCACGGCCAGCGCCTTGCCGCTGCGGAGGTAGAAGGGCACCCCTGCCCAGCGCCAGTTGTCGATGAACAGACGGGTCGCGAAGTATGTCTCGGTGGTGGACTCCGGTGCGACGCCTTCGACGTCCAGGTAGCCCCGGTACTGGCCGCGCACGGTGTCGGCGGGGTCGATCGTGCGGGTCGCGTGCAGCACCCGCCACTTCTCCAGCCCCTGGGCGCGGGCATTGGTGACGCTCGGCGGGTCCATCGCCAGGAAGGCGAGGACCTGGAGCATGTGGTTCTGGACCACGTCGCGCAGGCAGCCCACCCCGTCGTAGAAGGATCCCCGGTCGGCGACGTCGAAGTCCTCGACGAGGGAGATCTGGACGTTGTCCACGTAGGAGCGGTGCCAGATCGGTGCCAGCAGGGTGTTGGCGAAGCGGGAGACCATCAGGCCCTCCACCGCGTCGGAGCCCAGGAAGTGATCGACCCTGAGCAGGTGGTGCTCGTCGAAGTGGGCGCCCAGCGCGTCCTGCAGTTCCCGCGCCGAGTCGAGATCGTGCCCGAACGGCTTCTCCACCACCAGCCGGGCGTTACGGTTCAGGCCCGCCTCGCCCAGGCCCGCCGCGACGGCGGTGAACAGCGACGGAGGGATCGCCAGATAGTGGGTCACGAACCCGAACCCGGCCACGGCCTCGCGCAGTCTGTCGAAGGTGGAGCTGTCGGCGAAGTCACCGGTGACGATGGACAGGCGCGCCGCGAGCCGGCCGAAGACCGCCTCGTCGATGTCGGTGCAGGCGGCTGCGACCGCCTCCCGTGCGTGCCTGCGGAGCGCGTCGTCGTCCCAGTCGGTGGCGGCCACACCGATGACGGGAACATTGAGTCTGCCGTTCTCGGTGAGGCGGTACAGCGCGGGGAGCAGCATTTTCTTGGCCAGGTCACCGGAGATACCGAAGAGCACCAGGGCGTCGGAGTGTTCGAGGTCGGTGGAGGTGAGGAGCGTGTCGCTCATCGCGAGCGTCCTTTCAGGGGTGAGGCTCCGCGGGTCGGGGGAAGCGTGGTGCCGGACCGGCGCCGGTGCGGGATCTCAGACGGTCTTGACGGGCTGCCGAGCCGGCTCGCGTGTCCGAAGCGGGCCCGCAGGGCCTCCTCGATCTGCTCGGGATCGCGGTTGCGGGTCTCGGGCAGGTGGCGACCGACGAAGAGACGGGCAAGGACGCAGATCGGACGAGGCCGACGAGAGAGTGATCTTGCGGGCCCCCTTCGGCGAAACCTCGGTCAGAGGCCCCTCGGTGCCCGGCTCCCTGGAGAAACCGTGAACCATGTCATGTCCCCGTCTCTCGGCACCTCCTCGTCTCTCAACACCCCCTTCGCCCATCCTCGGTACCCGGCAGGAGACCGGGGTACTGGGACGGGCAGTCGGGTGAACCCCGCACGACCGGGCGTGACGGGGTCGTGCGAGGCCGGTGAGAGCGTGCGTGACGGGATCGCGCGAAGCTGATGGGACCGGGCTTCCGGAGGCGGGAGACGGGACGGGACCGGGCCCGGGGCGGGGGCCGTGAGGCCGGCCCTGGTCATCGCCGGAGCGGACTGGCAGGATCGCCGCCATGCTCCAGGCACTCTCCCGTATCGGCAGGCGACGCGTTCTTCAGGCGTGCGCCGCCGTCGCCGTCGTGCTCGGGCTGCTGCTGTGGTGGCTGCTGCCGCTCGGGCAGCCGGCACCGACGGGCACGCTGGCCTTCAGCACCGGTGTGCGCAGCGGGGTCTACCAGCGCTACGGCGAGCGCCTCAAGGGAGACCTGGCCAGGGATCTGCCCGGGGTGTCGATACGGCTGCAGACCAGCGAGGGCTCGCAGCAGAACATCGCGCGGGTGGCGACCGGGAAGGCCGACTTCACCATCGCCACCGCCGATGCCCTCGCCACCTATCTGCACAGCGGCAAGCCGGGCGCCGACCGGCTGCGGGGCTGTGTGCGGCTGTACGACGACTACATCCAGCTGATCGTGCCCCGCGACTCGGAGGTGCGGAAGGTCTCGGATCTGCTCGGCAAGCGCGTCGGGGTGGGGCAGCGCGGTTCGGGGGTACGGCTGGTCGCCGACCGGTTGATGACCGCTGCGGGGCTCGATCCCGAGAACGACGTGACACCGGTTTCCGCCGGTATCGACACCATGCCGAAGCAGTTGGAGGACGACCGGCTCGATGCCTTCTTCTGGTCCGGCGGACTGCCCACGTCCGCCGTGCAGGAATTGTCGGACCGGTTCGCGATCCGGCTGGTGCCGCTGGAGGCCCCGCTGGTCAAGGAGCTCCAGGCGGTGGGCGGGTCCGCCCGCTACTACCGTTCGGCCATGATGCCCGCCGACGCCTACCGCAACGCGCAGCAGGATCAGGCGGTGCCGACGGTCGCGGTCGCCAATGTGCTGGTGACCACGGACCGTTCGGATCCGGCGCTGACGGAGGCGTTCACCCGGACCGTGATCGACAGCCGGGACCGGATCGGGCGCGAGGTGCACGCGGCCCAGCTGGTGGATCTTCGTACGGCGATCTACACCGATCCGCTGCCGCTGCACGAAGGGGCCAGCCGCTACTACCGCTCGGTCAAGCCCTGACCGTTCTCCTCGGTCCCGTCGCGCTCAGCCCTGCGGGCCGTTGCGCGGGACCGAGACCGTCACCCGCAGCCCGTGCGGCTCATGGGCCGTGTAGCTCAGGGAGCCGCCGCCGGCCGCCAGGAGCGCCTGCGAGATGGAGAGCCCGAGGCCGGAGCCCCGGATGTTCTGATGCTGGGTGCTGCGCCAGAAACGGTCGCCGATGCGTTCCATCTCCTGCGCGGTGAGGCCCGGCCCGCGGTCGGCGACGACGACCGTGACGTCGTCGCGGCCGGAAGCGACCGTGACGACGACCTCTTCCCCGTCGGGGGTGAACTTCAGGGCGTTGTCGACGATCGCGTCGAGGGCGCTCGACAGTGCGATGGGGTCCGCCCAGGCGGTCACGGCGGACGAGCCGTCCGCCCTGAGCCGTACCCCCTTCTCCTCGGCGAGCGGCCGCCAGGACGCGACCCGCTCCGCGGTGAGCGCGCCGATGTCGGTGAGTCGCAGATCGGCCGCGGCGTGCTCGGCCAGCGCCAGGTCGAGCAGGTCGTCGAGGACCTGCCCGAGGCGCTTGCCCTCCGTGCGCACGGAAGCGATCTCCTCGTTGCCCTCGGGGAGTTCGAGCGCGAGGAGCTCGATCCGCAGCAGCAGCGCGGCGAGGGGGTTGCGCAGCTGGTGCGAGGCGTCGGCGACGAAGGCGCGCTGCTGCTCCAGCACGTCCTCGACGTTGTCGGCCATCTCGTTGAACGACCGGGCCAGGCGCCTCAGTTCCGGCGGTCCACCGGAGGCCGCGACCCGGGACCGCATCCGCCCGCTGGCGATGTCGTGGGTGGCCGCGTCCAGGGTGCGTACGGGCAGCAGCACCCAGCCGGTGAGGCGGATCGCGGCGCCGACCGCCACCAGCATCGCGACCGCTTCGCCGGCCGCGATCAGCAACCAGCCGCGCAGCGTGCGCGAGCGCATCTCCTCGGTGGGCGAGTCGAGCACCACGACGGCGACCACATCGCCGTCCCGTACGACGGGCGAGGCGACGACGACCCGGCCGTCCTGCCACGGCCAGACCTGCGGCGGATCGTGGCTGCGCCGGCCCAGCAGGGCCTCCTTGAACGCCTCGCGCCCCTCCCCCTCGATCGGGAGCTGCCAGGCGGCGGGGGCCTTCGCCATGGCGCTGTCGTCGCGGTAGAAGACACCGGCGCGGATGCCGTACACCGACGCGTAGGTGTCGAGTTCGCTCCGCAGGGTGCGCCGCCGCTCGTCGTAGCCGGCTGCGCGCTCGGTGATGAACTGCGCGAGTGCGGCGAAGCGTGCCGTGTCGTCGATGCGGTCGATGACGACGCGTTGCTGCTGGGCCGCCGCCACGCTGACGGCCAGCGGGAAGCCGAGGGCGAGCAGCACGCCCGCCATGAGCACGATGAGCAGGGGAAGCAGCCTGGTACGCACCTGGGACGTACGCCTCTACGCGGACGGGGCGACGAGGCGGTAGCCGACCCCGCGCACCGTCTCGATCAGTGCGGGCAGCCGCAGCTTGGAACGCAGGGACGCGACATGCACTTCGAGCGTGCGCCCCGTGCCCTCCCAGCTCGTGCGCCACACCTCGCTGATGATCTGCTCCCGGCGGAACACCACGCCGGGACGCTGGGCGAGCAGCGCGAGCAGGTCGAACTCCTTGCGGGTGAGCTGGACTTCGGACCCGTCGACGCTGACCCGGCGGGTCGGCAGCTCGATGTGCACGTGTCCGAGACGCAGCGCGGCGACGGGCGTGGGCACGGTGTCCTCGCCGGACGCGTTGCGCCGGCTGACGGCGTGGATACGGGCGAGGAGTTCGCCGGTGTCGTACGGCTTGACCACGTAGTCGTCGGCGCCGAGATTGAGGCCGTGGATCCGCGACCGGACGTCGGCGCGTGCGGTCACCATGATCACCGGGGTGGAGGTGCGCTTACGGATCTTGCCGCACACCTCATAGCCGTCCTGGTCGGGCAGGCCCAGGTCGAGGAGCACGACGCCGAACGGCTCCGTTTCCGTGGGCAGCAACGCCTGCAAGGCCTCCTCGCCGCTGCGCGCGTGCACGACCCGGAAGCCGTGCCGGGCCAGGATCGCGGAGAGGGCGGCCGCGACATGGTTGTCGTCCTCGACGAGCAGCAGTCTCATGGCCTCCCTTTCCGGATTTCCGATGGCTCAGATGGTGCGGTGCCGGTACGTGTCGATCTCGATGTCGATGTCGACAGGTGTCGGTGCGGCCTCTCGTACGTTCCTCGTCACTTGCCCGTACCGAGGCGTTTCACGTCATGACGTACGAGGGCATCCACTCCGATGAGAGGCAGGTCAGTCAAGGCCCGCCCGCTGCATCCGGCCATCTGTTATCCACCCGGTACGCCACGTGCGTCACACCCC
This sequence comes from Streptomyces sp. NBC_01363, assembly GCF_026340595.1. Taxonomy (GTDB): domain Bacteria; phylum Actinomycetota; class Actinomycetes; order Streptomycetales; family Streptomycetaceae; genus Streptomyces. The sequence continues at coordinate 631,996 of NZ_JAPEPF010000002.1, read as the reverse complement.
GCACCCCGTTCACACGGAGTGTCCGGTTGCCGCCGGATCGTTATCCTCAATTTCCGCTCAGATGTAATGACGCTGGTAGCACCGCGTCACTAGGGTCCTTCCCAACCGAGGAGGACGGAGCAAGAAGCCGATGAGCGGAGTTTCAGTGACCAAGGGCGCCGAGGACGCCGCGCCTGCGGCGAACGACCTTGTCGTACTGAGCAACGTCAACAAGCACTTCGGCGCGCTGCATGTGCTCCAGGACATCGACCTGACCATCGCCCGTGGCGAGGTCGTGGTCGTCATCGGGCCCTCCGGGTCCGGGAAGTCCACGCTGTGCCGCACGATCAACCGCTTGGAGACGATCGACTCGGGCGCCATCTCGATCGACGGCAAGCCGCTGCCCCAGGAGGGCAGGGAGCTGGCCAGGCTGCGTGCCGACGTCGGCATGGTCTTCCAGTCGTTCAATCTCTTCGCGCACAAGACGGTGCTCGAGAACGTGATGCTGGGCCAGATCAAGGTCCGCAGGACGGACAAGAAGTCCGCCGAGGACAAGGCCCGTTCGCTGCTCGACCGGGTGGGTGTGGCGACGCAGGCCGACAAGTACCCCGCGCAGCTCTCCGGCGGTCAGCAGCAACGCGTGGCCATCGCACGGGCGTTGGCGATGGACCCGAAGGTGATCCTCTTCGACGAGCCGACATCGGCGCTCGACCCCGAGATGATCAACGAGGTGCTGGAGGTCATGCAGCAGCTCGCCCGGGACGGCATGACGATGGTCGTCGTCACCCATGAGATGGGCTTCGCGCGCTCGGCCGCGAACCGGGTCGTCTTCATGGCCGACGGAAAGATCGTCGAAGAGGCCACGCCCGACCAGTTCTTCAGCAACCCGCGCAGTGACCGGGCCAAGGACTTCCTGTCGAAGATCCTTCACCACTGACGACAACGACCTACGGCATAAGGAATGTTCACATGAAGCTCCGCAAGTCGGCCGCCGTCGCGGCCATCGCCGTACTCACCCTGACAGCGACCGCCTGTGGTGGCAAGGAAGGCTCGGCCGGCGACAAGCCGACCGGGACCAAGCCCGGTGCCTCGGGCGCCCCCGAGCTGCCGAAGTACACCGTCGCAACGGGTGTCGACCTGAACTCGCCGACCTTCAAGGCGGCGAAGAAGCGCGGCAAGCTGATCATTGGCGCCAAGGCCGACCAGCCCTACCTCGGGTTCGAGGACCAGTCGACGAAGGAACGCTCCGGTTTCGACATCGAGATCGCCACGATGATTGCGGCCGATCTGGGCTTCTCGAAGGACCAGATCGAGTGGAAGACCGTGGACTCGGGCATCCGGGAGACCGCGATCTCCAAGGGGCAGGTCGACTACTTCGTCGGCACGTACACGATCAACGATGAGCGCAAGAAGCAGGTCGGATTCGCCGGCCCGTACTACAAGGCAGGCGCCGACCTGCTCGTACGCAAGGACGACACGTCCATCACCGGCAAGGACGCCGTGAAGGGCAAGAAGGTCTGCTCCATCGTCGGCTCCACTCCGCTCCAGGAGATCAAGAAGCCGGAGTACGGCGCGAATGTCGTCGAACTGGCCAAGTACTCGGACTGCGTACAGCAGTTGCTGACCAAGCAGGTCGACGCGGTCACCACCGACGACTCGATCCTGAAGGGTTACGCGGCGCAGAACAACGGCAAGCTCCGCGTCGTCGGCAAGCCGTTCACCGAGGAGCCCTACGGCGTGGGCCTCAACAAGGACGACAAGGTGCTGCGCGACGCCATCGACGACTCGCTGGTGAAGCACGTCGGGGACGGCACGTACCAGAAGATCTACGAGGCGACCCTGGGTCTGTCCGGCTCGAAGTACACCGCCCCGCCGGCTGTCGAGCGTTACTGACGTCGCCAGTTGACTGAAGTGTCCCGTACGCGTCTCCGCCTCCCGGAACGCGTACGGGGCGCCCCTTCTCCCCTGCCCCGATGCCGCTGCCTGCCGACGCGGAGACCTCATGAATGTACTGCTCGACAATTTCCCAGAGTTTCGCGACGGCTTCATAGGAACCGTGTCGATCACCGCCGTCAGCTCGGTCATCGCGCTGGTCCTCGGTGTCCTCATCGCCGGGCTCAGGGTCTCGCCGGTGCCGCCGCTGCGGATCTTCGGCACGGCGTGGGTGACACTGCTGCGCAACACCCCTCTGACCCTCCTGTTCCTGGTCTCCTTCTTCGTCGTACCAGAGATCTTCTTCCCAGGCATGAGCCCGTTCCTGCTCGGCTCGCTGGCACTCGGCTTCTACACCTCCTCGTTCGTGTGCGAAGCGGTCCGCTCGGGTATCAACACCGTTCCGCTGGGCCAGGCAGAGGCCGCCCGCTCCATCGGTATGACGTTCTCCCAGACACTGAGGATCATTGTCCTTCCGCAGGCCACGCGGACCGTCATTCCGCCGCTGAGCAGCATTTTCATCGCGCTCACCAAGAACTCGGCGATCGCCGGCGCCTTCAGCGTCACGGAGCTGTTCGGCTGGCAGAAGCTCATGAGTGACCGGGGGTACGCCATCACTCCTGTCTTCATCTGGGTAGCCCTCGGTTACCTGGTCGTCACCTTCGCCATCAGTGGTCTGTTCTGGCTGGTCGAACGTCGTATGGAGGTCGCCCGATGAGTGCCAGCGTGCTCTACGACACCCCAGGCCCGAAGGCCACCGTACGCAACCGGATCTACGCGGTCGTCGGGTTCTTGGCCATCCTGGCTCTGCTCGCCCTCAGCTTCGTGCGGCTGTCCGACAAGGGGCATCTGGCCCCTGAGATGTGGGACATCTTCAACTACGCCGGCATCCGGCAGAACATCGCCGATGCCGTACTCGCAACTCTGAAGGCCTTCGGCCTGGCCGCGATCGGCTCGCTGGTCCTTGGTGTGGTCCTCGCAGTGGGCCGTCTCTCGGACCACAAGCCGGTCCGCTGGCTGGCCACCGCATTCATCGAGCTGTTCCGCTCGATCCCGCTGCTGATCACCATCTACGCGATCTGGGTCGGCTTCCTCACCGACTACTCGATGTGGGCGCTGGCGCTCGGGCTGTCGGTCTACAACGGCTGCGTGCAGGCCGAGGTGCTGCGTGCCGGCATCAACTCTGTACCCAAGGGGCAGGGCGAAGCAGCGTACGCCCTGGGCATGAGCAAGACTCAGGTAATGGTCAGCGTGCTGATGCCACAGGCAGTGCGAGCCATGCTGCCCACGATCATCAGCCAGCTCGTGGTCACCCTCAAGGACACCTCGTTGGGATTCATCATCCTGTATCCGGAGCTGCTTCAGACCGCCCGTCTGATCGCTTCCAACACGCAGGTGAACGGGCAGTACCCGTATGTCTCGACCATCATCGTCATCGGCGCGATCTACATCGGCATGTGCCTTCTGCTCTCAGCACTCGCCACTTGGATCGAGAAGCGCGGGCGCCGTACCAAGACCGGTATCGCAGCGACCGTGAACACCGAGCCGGGTGAAGCCTCCAGCCTCCCCCTCTGATTCCGGACCGGTGAGCGCGAACTACAGCACCAGCGCCGCGCCCGGGCGGGGGCGCACGAGAGACCATCGGTACGCCGTCGCTCGTCATCGATGACGGGCGCGCCGTCTGACGGCTCGTCGGAACGAGTGCCCGAGGGGCGGTGGCAGATCTGCCACCGCCCCTCACCGCTCTTTGGTGTCGCTTGACGCAAGCACCGGCAGTAGGTTGCATACGTTCTGTGATCGCGCCCCCTGCCCCCGCCGCCACACTTCCTCCGCCGCCTACCCCCGTTGCGAGCCGTGCGCTCGTTCCGTCCGCGTCCTCGGCACCGTCCGCACGGATTCGAGGAGCCGCCCCGTGGACCCGGTGATCGTCATCGGCGCCGGGCCCGTCGGTCTGGTGCTGTCGCTCGCCCTCGCGGCGCAAGGCGTTCCCTCCGTCCTCCTCGACGAGGATCCGGGCAAGGACGAGACACGCCCCGCCCGCACCGTGGTGCTGCGCGAGGACACCGCGGCCCTGGTGGAGCGGCTGGGCTGCAAGGCGCTCCGGCACGAGGGGGTGCGGTGGTCCGGGTGGCGGTCGATGCGGCGCAGGCAGCTGGTGCGCGAGCTGTCGCTCGGCGAGGACTCCCCCGAGGGTGATCCGTCGCCGGCCCCCGTCCATCTGCCGCAGCACGTCCTGACGCGCGGGCTGCGGGACGCGGTGGCCGCGCAGGAGCTGGTGCAGGTGGCCCCGTACGGCCGGATCGACACGCTGGAGCAGGACCCGGCCGGGGTCACGGTGCACACCAGGGAGCCGAACGCGACCTGGTGGCGAGGGAGTTATCTGGTGGGCTGCGACGGCGCCAGGTCCACCGTGCGCAAGCTGCTCGACATCCGGTTCCCCGGTCGTACCGCCGTGGAGCGGCATGCCGTCGCGGCGCTGCGCACCGAGCTTCCCTGGCCCGGACAGGCCGTGCTGCACCGGCTGCCGCCGTGGCGCACCGGCGGCGCCGAGGTGACGGCGCGGCCACTGCCGGACGGCGTCTGGCGGCTGGACTGGCTGCTGCCGCCGCGCGGCGAGCTCGTCACCCCGGACGCCCTGATCACGCGGGTCCGGGACACTCTGGCGGGCTGGTGCGGCGAGACACCGCCGTACGAACTGCTGGACACCGGCGTGTACACGCTGCACCACCGGCTCGCCCTGCGCTGGCGGGTCGACCGGGCCTTCCTGGCCGGGGACGCCGCCCATCTGCTGGGGGCTCTGGGCACCCAGGGACTCGACGAGGGGCTGCGGGACGCCGAGAACCTGGCCTGGAAGCTGGCCCAGGCCTGGCACCACGGCGCCTCCGACGTACTGCTCGACAGCTACCAGGCCGAGCGCCGGGCCGCGGTCGCCTCGCGGCTGCGCGCAGCGGACCAGTCACTGCCGATACTGCGTGGCGGCGGAGGGCTGCGGACTCTGGTACCGGGGAGCGCACGGGGGCACGATTCGCTGCTCACCGACGGGCATCTGGGATGCGGCCCCCTCGGTGCGCCCCCTTCGTACTCGCATTCGCCCCTTGCGCCCCCGCGCGCCGAGGCGCACACATCTGTGGGTACGCCCCCCGGTGCGCCGGTGGCCGATGTGCGGGTGACGGCGCCCGACGGTACGACCGTGCGGCTTCGGGAGCGGCTGGGACAGGGGCATCTGCTGGTGCTCCTGGTGGCACCCGGCACCGGGGTGTGGGACCGGCGTCACTGGATGACCGCCGGCGTCATGCCCCGCCTCGCGGCGGCCGTCGACGCGCTGCCGGTGAAAGGCGAGCTGCTGGTGACCGAGAGCTATCCGGGGGCATCGGCCCACACCGTGCTGCTGATCAGGCCGGACGGTCATCTCGTGGCATCGTTCGGCGGGGTACGGCCCCGGGAGCTCTTCGCGGCGGCGGACGCGGTGCGTGGCGGAGCGGCGCGCGCCTCCGTACGTTCCGACCAGACTGCGGGCATCAATTGACCGCTGCGGACGTACATGGTGTACTCCGAAACGTGATCGACACCGATGTGCGCCTGTGGCGGAGGGTCCATATGGACCTCGTCCGCTATGCGGGCTGCGTGTGTCGGCCGTCCTGCTGAATCGCCTTCCCCTGCCCCGCCGTGCGCGCTGCCGTACGGGCGGGCATCCGCGCGAACCCTCAGGACGGTCCTTGTGTCTGCCCCCGCCTCACCCCCTGTAAGCACGCCTGCGCCCGCGTCCGGGCCCGCATCCGCATACGTGTCCGCGTCCGCATCCGTCGATGGTTCCGGTCCGACGGCTGCGGAGCTGCTCGATTTCGTCCGTCGTGTCGCCGCCGACGCCGCTATCGTCGCCTCGCTCCCGCTCGATCCCGAAGCCCGCACCTGGGTCCAGCTCGAAGGCCCCGGCGGCAGCGAGGCCTGGCTGATCGGCTGGCCGCCGGGGACCGGCACCGGCTGGCACGACCACGCCGACTCGATCGGCGCCTTCACCACCGCGGCCGGCACCCTCAAGGAGCTGTCGCTGGCCGCCCGGCTGCCCACCGACGGCTGGAAGACCCTCGAACTCACCGAAGGCATCGACCGGTCACGGGATTTGGCCACCGGCCAGGGCCGGACGTTCGGCCGCCACCACGTCCACGAGGTGCTGAACGAGTCCGCCACGGAACACGCAGTCTCCGTCCACGCGTACTACCCGCCGCTGCCGCGGATCCGGCGTTACAGCCGCACGGGCGACCTGCTCCGCCTGGAGCAGGTCGAACGGCCGGAGGACTGGCAGTGAGCGACGACCGTCGGGGTGGTACGGAGCCGGCCGGGATCGACGAGCTGCTGGAACGGGTCCGGGCCGGGTTCGTCAGGGTCGGTCCGCAGGAAGCGGTCGCCGCCGCTGCGGACGGGGGGCTGCTCGTGGACATCCGCTACGCGGAGCTGCGGGAACGGGACGGGCTGATTCCAGGGGCGCTGGTCATCGAGCGCAACGAACTGGAGTGGCGGCTCGATCCGCAGGGAAGTCACCGGGTCCCGCAGGCGGTGAGCCACGATCTCCGGATCGTGGTGCTCTGCAACGAGGGTTATGCGTCGAGCCTCGCTGTCGCGTCCCTGCGGCAACTGGGGCTGCACCGGGCGACGGATCTGATCGGCGGGTTCCAGGCGTGGCGTGCCGCGGGACTGCCGGTCGAGACGTGACGGACGGGGTTCGGGGTGATGGACGGGGCTCGGAGTGACAGGTCGGGCTCGGAGTAACGGACGGGGTTCGGAGTAACGGGTCGGGCTCGGAGTAACGGACGGGGTTCGGAGTAACGGGTCGGGCTCGGAGTGACAGGTCGGGCTCGGAGTCCTGCTGAGGGACCCCGACGCCGGACGCGTCGGGGGTCGCCGTCGAGGGGCACCGTTGGGGTCACTGCCTGGCCGTGGCCGCCTCCACCGGCCGGACCCTGAGTGCGAGTCGGCCGGGCAGCGCGGTGGCGGCCAGTGCCAGCAGTGCGGCGGCGCCCACCACCGTCGCGTACAGCAGCGGCAGGACGGTGGGCGCCGCGCTGCCGGTCATGCCGATACTGAAGGCGGTCAGCACGGCCAGTGCGATCCCGCTGCCGAGGGCTGCGGCGATCAGCAGCACCGACAGGGCCTCGACGCGGAGCATCCGCAGGACCTGACGCCGGGTCGCGCCGGCCAGTCTGAGCATGGCGAACTCCCTGATGCGCTCGGACACGGACATGGCAAGGGTGTTGACGACGGCGATGGCGGTGAAGGCCAGGATCAGGCCCATGGCGAGGTGGTTGACCGCAGCGTTCTCCTGCTGCCGGTCCGCCTGGAGCCGATCGGCGGTTTCCGGTGACATGACGGAGACACCGGGGAACTGCTTGAGCACGGCGGCGAGTTCGTCACGGCTGCCGTGACCGGCGACCAGAACGGTGGCGGCGAGCGGATTGTCCATGTGGCGGGCGAGCAGGTCATGAGGCAGCGTCAGGTCTCCGAAGCCCAGCCCGCGACTGTAGACGGCGGCGACGGTGAGAGTCGCGGGGGTGCCGTCGCCGAGGTGGAGGCTCAGCTGGCTGCCGGGGCGGAGGCCGAGCCGGTCGGCGGCGAGTTCGCTGATCGCGGCGGTGTCGTGGCCGCGGGTGAACGCGGTGAGCGATCCGCTCGTGACGTCCGGGTTCCAGGTGCGGGTGAGACCGGCCTGGGTGACGCCCTGGGCCTGGTACTTGTCGAGGCCGACGCGCACGGTGGTCCGCACGACCTCCGTGGCAGCCGTGACGCCCGGCGCCCCGCGGACCGTCCCGGCAGCCTCGGACGGGACACCCGGCCCCTGCGCGGCCAGCACCCAGGTGGCGCGGACTCCGTCGCGGGCCTGGGCACGGGCGGCGTCCCCGAGGGTCGGCTGAACGAAGAGAACCGTGCAGGTCATCCCGATGAGCAGGGTGAGCGGGGTGACGACGGAAGCCATCCGGGCGGAGTTCCCGCGGATGTTGGCGGTCGCGAGAGGTCCCCCCGGACCCGCCAGTCGGAGCGGCCCCGCGAGCACCGCGGACACGAACCTCACCAGGTACGGCCCCAGCAGTGACACGGCCGTGGCCGATACGACGACGGCGAGGAATGTGACGGGGGTCGCGGCGGCCTCGGTACGCAGCACGCTCAGTACACCGACGAGCACGGCTCCGCCCGCGAGCAGCACCAGCCCTGCCACGATCCGGCCCCGGCCCGGACCACGCTCGACGGCGGACTCGGCCATCGCTTCGGCAGGCCGGATACGGGCGATACGGCGGCCGGAGATCCTCGCCGCCGCCCAGGCGCCGACAAGGGTGACGGCGAGCGCCGCGCAGGCCGGGAAGATGCCTGCGGTGCGTTCCAGAGTGACCGGAATTGCACCCATGTCGATGAATCGACCGTGCAACCAGCCGGCGAGGGGCAGTCCGGCGAGCGCGCCGAGCACACCGGCTGCGGCTCCGACGGCCAGGGCCTCGCGACCGAGGAGGCGGCGGATCTGGCGCGGGGTCGCGGCGATGGCGCGGAGCAGGGCCAGTTCACGGTGGCGTTGCTGGATGGAGAGCGCGAAAGTCCCGACCACGACGAGGACCGCGACCAGGAGGGACGTGCCGCCCATGGCGCCTCCCATGGAGACAAGCTTGATACGGGCGCCCGCGGCGTCCAGGAATTCGACGGGGCCCCGGGCCTCACCGGTGGCGACCTGGGCGGAGGTTCCCTTGAGCGCCTGCTCGACCTGCTGCTTCAGCCGCGCGAGGTCGGTTCCGGGCGCGGGCGTCACGCCGAGAGCGGCGATCCGGCCGGGGCGGGCGCCGAGGCGCTCCGCCTCGGCGGAGGAGAAGAAGAGCGAGGTCTGCTGCCGGAGGTCGCCCCGCCCGGCCGGGGCCGCGATCCCACTGATGCGGTACGGGCGGGGAGCGCTGGTGGACTGGACGGTGAGCCGGTCCCCGGTCTTCAGGCCGTTCTGTTCGGCGAGGGCGCGGTCGATCACCACGTCGTCATCGGCGGAGGGAGCACGGCCCGCGACGAGACGGAAGGGCGTCAGCGGGGCGGAGGCCCAGGAGTGGCCGTAGGAGGGACGAGCGGAAAGGTGGGCCAAGGGGCGGGGTTCGGTCCGGGCCACACGCTTGCTCATGGGCTGGCTGCTCATGGGCTGAGCCATGAAGGTCAGCTCGGGTACGGCCTTGTCCACGCCTTCCAGGACGCTGACCCGGTCGACGACGTCTGCGGGGAGCCAGGCACGCTCGGCAACCGGCTTCGCCTTGTACTTGACCTTGGTCTTTCCATTGCCCTTGTGCTTGACCGTGGTGCGGTGGACGTTCTGGTCGGCGGAGACCACGAGCGGCGCGGCCGCGTAGCGCTCGGTAGCGATCCTTCCGCGCAGGCCTGTCTCCAGCAGCGTGCCGCAGGCGGTGATCAGAGCGGCGGCGCACAGGAGAGCCAGGAAGGCACCGAGGAACCCGCCTTTGCGGTCCCGGATCGTCTGTAAGGCATAGCGCAGCATCATCGTGCGTCCGTCTTTCTTCCGTTGTCGTGCTCCAGGGTCACGGCCGACGGCGGTGCCGGGGTCCCGGCCGGGGCCGGGACCCCGGCGGTGTGGGGCTGCTCCGTCATGCGTCACACAGTGCTCCGTGCACGGATGCCTGCGCACTGGAGCGTGCCCGTGTGTTCGTGCGGGGGGCTGCCCCCCGTATGCCGCCGGCCGTTCCCCCGAATCCGCCCCGACACACCCGAACGCCACGCTCCGGTGGAGCGATCCCCGTACCTGACGGACATTCACCTCAACGCCAAGGACCGACGTGACGGAGGCCTCGCACCCATGCCGACCCCCACCCTCACCCCCGAACAGCTGGACGCTCAGGCTGCTCGCCTCCATGACACCGAGGCATGGCAGCAGATCATCACGGGCTGGAACACCACTGACCCCGCCCCCGTGCGGCCGCCCGTCCCGGCCCCTGTACGGCCGTCCTCCTCCGACGCCGCGGAACAGCCGCCGGACCGTCGGCCGGTCGACTGGCGCGACCTGCTGTCCGTACCGGTCGACCAGCTCATCGCCGACTCCGTCCGCGCCCTGCCGGCGACGGCCCCGCGCGAACGGCCGCTTCCCGGACGTCTGGGCGCGGTCCTCCCCGACCGGCTCCACTCCTGGCGCCGCATCGGCCGGCCCGGGGTACGACCCTCCACGCATCTCGCCTACGCAAGGCAGATCCTGACCGAATGGGGCTGGCAGAACACCCCGTACCGGCTCCGCAACGCCCGCGGCGCACGGTGCATCTGCGGCGCCCTCCTCACTGCGCACCGCCTGGGCTACGGCTCCCTCGGCACCGTGGACCGGGCCGGTGCCTGGCTCGTCGCCGAGCTCCGCTCCCAGGGCTGGACTGGGCTGATCGGGCCCTGGAACCGTTGCCCCGGCCGCACCGCCGCAGATGCGCTCGCCCTGATCGACGCCACCATCACGCGCGCCGCCCGTGCCGGGCAGTGATCACCGCATCACCGCGTCTCCCCCGCAGTCCGCCTGGCGCACGGCAGGCCCTACCCGAGGCGCTCCCCTCGCCCCACGGCTCCCCCAGCTCCGATGTCCCACCGTCCCGGATCGCGCCCCGTGTTCCTCGCGCGCCCCGTTGCTCCTTCGGGCGCCCCGTTGTTTTCTCGGACACCCCGCATTGCCCCCGCCCGGTCCGAACCCGGTCAGAAGGGCTCGTCCAGACCCTCCGTGTCCTCGCCCTCTTCCTCCAGCGCCCGCCGCACGACGCGCAGGGCCATGCCCTCCCCGTACCCCTTGCGCGCGAGCATGCCCGCAAGGCGGCGCAACCGCTTGTCGCGGTCCAGGCCACGAGTGGAGCGCAGCTTGCGCGCAACCAGCTCGCGGGCGGTCGTCTCCTCCTGCTCCGAATCGAGCTGTCCGACCGCCTCGTCGATCACTGCGGAGTCCACGCCCTTGGTGCGCAGCTCACGGACGAGGGCGCGGCGGGCCAGTCCGCGTCCGTGATGCCGGGACTCCACCCAGGTGTCCGCGAACGCCGCATCGTCGATCAACCCGACATCCTCGAAGCGCGAAAGCACTTCTTCGGCCGCCTCGTCCGGAATCTCGCGTTTGCGCAGCGCGTCGGCAAGCTGCTTCCGGGTACGCGGGGTCCCGGTGAGCAGACGCAGGCAGATGTTGCGCGCCTGCTCGACCGGGTCTCGCGGCTCCCCCTTCTCGGCCCTCGACGAGGAGGGGGAGCCGCTGCTCCTGGTGCGGGAGCGGGCGCGACGGCCCGCTCCCTCGCCGAATCCGGCGCCCGAGCCCGTGCCGCGACCGGGACCGGCCTCCGGCTCGTACGCATCCTCGGACTCGGTCATGTGCCCGGCGGCGAATGCGTGGCCGGGACCGGCGTGCTGGTCAGTGGCGCCGACCGGCCACTCCGTGCGACGCGTCACGGTCTAGCTCTTGGCCGCCGCGGTCTTGGCCGGCTTGGTCTTACCGGCCGGAGCGGGCACCGACTTCGCGCTGTCGGCCGGGGCCGTGGCACCGCCCGCCGCGTCCGCACCGGACTCGGCGGCGCTGTCGTCGGGCCTGACGCCGATACCCAGCTTCTCGAGGATCTTCTTCTCGATCTCGTTGGCGAGATCGGGGTTGTCCTTGAGGAAGTTGCGGGCGTTCTCCTTGCCCTGGCCGAGCTGGTCGCCCTCGTAGGTGTACCAGGCGCCCGCCTTGCGGACGAAGCCGTGCTCCACGCCCATGTCGATCAGACCGCCCTCGCGGCTGATGCCCTGGCCGTAGAGGATGTCGAACTCGGCCTGCTTGAACGGCGGCGCGACCTTGTTCTTGACGACCTTGACGCGGGTGCGGTTTCCGACGGCGTCGGTGCCGTCCTTCAGCGTCTCGATCCGGCGGATGTCGAGGCGCACCGAGGCGTAGAACTTGAGCGCCCGGCCACCGGTCGTGGTCTCCGGCGAGCCGAACATCACACCGATCTTCTCGCGGAGCTGGTTGATGAAGATCGCGGTGGTCTTGGACTGGTTGAGCGCGCTGGTGATCTTGCGGAGCGCCTGGCTCATCAGACGGGCCTGCAGACCCACGTGCGAGTCACCCATCTCACCCTCGATCTCCGCACGGGGCACGAGCGCCGCGACGGAGTCGATGACGATCAGGTCGAGGGCGCCGGAGCGGACCAGCATGTCCACGATCTCGAGGGCCTGCTCGCCGTTGTCCGGCTGGGACAGGATGAGGCTGTCGATGTCGACGCCGAGCTTCTTCGCGTACTCGGGGTCGAGGGCGTGCTCCGCGTCGATGAAGGCGACCGAGCCGCCGAGCTTCTGCGCGTTCGCCACCGCGTGCAGTGTCAGCGTCGTCTTACCGGAGGACTCCGGTCCGTACACCTCCACCACACGGCCGCGCGGCAGGCCGCCGACGCCGAGGGCCACGTCGAGGGCGGTCGACCCGGTGGGGATCACTTCGATGGGCTCGTTCGGCCGCTCGCCGAGGCGCATCACCGCGCCCTTGCCGAATTGCCGTTCAATCTGCGCGAGTGCGGCGTCCAGCGCCTTCTCGCGGTCGGTTCCTGCCATGGGTTCCACCCGATTTGCTTGAGTCGATCGCTTCACGTCAAAGACGCTAACCCCTGCCACTGACAATGGGCCTCGACGTCCTCCCGGCCTGTGGACAACTCCACGGTCGGGCCCGGGAAAACCCGGCCGGAATCCCATGAGAATGGATGTTCGATTTTGGTGTCAAGCGCACCATGCCGGACCGATCTGCACCCAGAGTAGCCCCCAAGCACCTCACTTTCGGGCAGTCAAGAACAAGTGATCGACATCATGACGAATTCCTGCCTCATGGGTACAAAACCGGCAGGAAATGTGGTCTTGGCCGTCTGGACGACACAGGCGCGGGCCGCCCCGTCGACGTAACGAACCACCACTGAGGAGCGGAGCCTGAGAGAGCCGGAAAGCCCTGCCGGCGAGAAGGTCAGGCGCGCTCCGGGGCCTCCCGCACCCCGGCACCGCCCTCTCCGCCCTCGCCCCCGTCGCTCCCGGAGGCCCGCCAGGAGCGGCGCAGCCGTGTGAGCACCGGCTCGCCGCGCCGTGAGCTCCGGCCGTGCATCCGCGGGTCGTCCGTCACGTCGTACCGCTTCACGTACGCGCCGAGGAAAGCCTGGAGCGTGGCAACGGCCGGGATCGCGATCAGCGCGCCCACGGCGCCCATCAGGGCCGTGCCCGCGATGACCGATCCGAAGGCGACCGCCGGGTGGATGTCGACGGTCCTGGAGGTGAGCTTGGGCTGCAGGGCGTAGTTCTCGAACTGCTGGTAGACCACGACGAAGCCGAGCACCCACACCGCGTACCAGGGGTCGACGGTGAACGCGATCAGCATCGGCAGAGCGCCTGCCAGATACGTACCGATCGTGGGGATGAACTGGGAGACCAGCCCGACCCAGACGGCGAGCGCGGGCGCGTACGGAACCCCGAGGATCACCAGCAGGATGTAGTGCGCGATTCCGGAGATGAGGGCCATCAGACCGCGCGAGTAGAGGTATCCGCCGGTCTTGTCGACCGCGATCTCCCAGGCCCGCAGGACCTCTGCCTGCCTGGCGGGCGGCAGCACGGAGCACAGGGCGCGCCGCAGCCTGGGGCCGTCGGCCGCGAAGTAGAACGAGAACAGGAAGATCGTCAGCAGACGGAACAGCCCACCGAGCACGGTGGTGGAGATGTCGAGCACTCCGGTCGCGCTGTTCTGGACGTACTTCTGCAGCCAGTCGGAGTGGAGCAGGCTGTCCTGGACCTCGACCCTGGAAAGGTCGGTGTGGAAGGTCTGGTTGACCCAGTTGATCACCGAGTCCAGATACTTCGGGAACTCCTCGACCATGTCGACGATCTGGCCCGCGAGCATCGAGCCGAGCAGCAGGACGAAGCCCACCCCGGCGATCAGCACCATGAGGAAGACCAGGAAGGTGGCGAGGCCGCGGCGCATACCGCGCGCCGACATCCGGCTCACCGCAGGCTCGATGGCAAGCGCCAGGAAGAACGCGATCAGAATGTTGATCAGCAACCCGATGAGCTGGTCGAACGCCCAGCTGCCGAGCCGGAAACAGGCGTAGAGCGCCAGGGCCAGCACCATGGCGCGAGGCAGCCACGCGGGCATGCGTACCGGCCCGTTGCCGGCGGGCGCGGCGGGTGGCGCGGCGGGCGGGACGGGCGGTGTGGAGGGCGGCTGGGTCTGTGCTGTCTCGTCTGTCGGTGCCACGGTTCCAGTCTCGCCTACGGCTGTGACGAGCAACCGCCCGCCCCGGACAACAGCACGGGTCCGGCGGCCGACGGGCCGGGAATCGGCGCAGGTCCCGCCGCTGACGGGCCGGAAATCTGTGCAGGTGGGCGGTGGGCGAACCGGGGATACGAACCTGGAGTCAGCGCTTGTCCGCGGGGATGCCGACCGCCGTGCAGACGCCGCGCCAGACGTCCTTGGTTTCCCAGCCCGCGGCCAGCGCCTGGTGCACGGTCTGCCCGCCGAGCTCGGCCATCACATGATCGCGCGCGAAGGAGTCGGCGTACCCCGCGCCGAAGTGGTCTGCCATCCGTTCCCAGAAAATCGTCAACCGCATGACCTCAGTATCCCGCTCCTGAGAGTGCAGCCGGGCCGCTACGTCTTGTTGAGAGCGCTTACCGGCCTACGGTCGGTCCATGGCTGGAACCGGAACAAGTCCCCTCAACCGTGCCGAGCAGTTCATCTGGCTCACGGCCCGTGTCCTGGAACAGCGGCGGTTCGCCCATCACTTCCTGGAAGGAAGTGCGGACGCCGTGGAAACCGCACTCGCCGCCTATCTGAACGAGGACGGCGGCTACGGGAACGCGCTCGAACCCGATCTGCGCGGCCCCGTCAGTCAGCCACTGCACACCGCGCACGCGCTCAATGTGCTGGACTCCATCGGGCGCTGCGACGGGCTGCGGGTGGAGCGGATCTGCCGCTTCCTCACCGAGGTGTCGACCAAGAAGGGCGCGCTGCCCGCCCTCCTGCCGACGCAGCGCGGCTATCCCGCCGCGCCGTTCATCCCGATCGTCGACGATCCTCCCGCGGAGCTGTTGGCCACCGGACCCGTCGTCGGGCTCCTGCACCGCAACGCGGTGTGGCATGCCTGGCTGTTTCGGGCCACCGACTTCTGCTGGGCCGCGGTGGACGCCCTGGACCGGTCGCACCCGTACGAGATCGAGGCGGCGCTCGCCTTTCTGGACGGCGCCCCGGACCGGGCGCGGGCGGAGGCGGCGGCCGACCGGCTCGGGCGGCTGGTGCGGGATCAGCGGCTCGCCGTACTGGATCCGGAGCGGCGCGCCGAGTACCCCGTCGCCGCCGGATACGCGCCGGGTGAGCAGCACTTTCCGTACGACTACGCCCGTACGCCCGAGTCGCTCGCCCGTCACTGGTTCACCGACGAGGAGCTGTCCCGTTCGCTCGACCATCTCGCGGCCGAGCAGCAGGCGGACGGCGGCTGGCCGGTCAACTGGCGGCAGTGGGCACCGGGGACGGCTCTGGAGGGACGGCCCATCGTGACGCTCAAGGCGCTTCTGACGCTGCGCGCCCATGGACGCAGCCTCGACTGAGGCCCGGCTGTCGGTGCGGGTGCCGGCGGTCAGCCGGCTGCGGAAGCTCCGTCGGGCCCGGCAGCGGTGTCGCGCAGCAGCAGGGCCGCGATGGCGAGCGCGGCGCCGCGTGGCGACGACGGATCCAGGCCGGTCAGCTCGGTGAGCCTGGCCAGGCGGTTGTCGACGGTGTTGGGGTGCAGCCCCAGCAGAACCGCCGTGAGGCGTCGGTCCTGGTGCTGTGCCAGGTGGGTGCGGAGGGTCCGCAGCAGTTCGGGACGGCCCGCGACGGGGTCCAGCAGAGCGGCGATGCGGTGGCTGCTGGGGCCGGGGCGGGACAGATGGAATTCGAGGAGCACGTCGTCCAGGACGTGCAGTCCGGGCGGCAGCCCGCAGGTGCGGGCGACCCGGAGGATCTCCACGGCCGTCCGGGACGCCTCGGGGACCGCCTCCGGCGCCGCCGCCGCGACGGCGGCGATCCGGACTTCGGCCCCGCAGGCGCGCGTCAGCCGCTCGGCCAGGTCACCCGGTGGCTCACCTCCGCGTGGTACGACGGCCCGCCCGGCCCCCGCGTCGAAAAGGAAGAGCGGCTCCCCGCCGAATGCCTGGTCGAGCACGGTCTGGACGCGCCGCATCCGGCGCCGTACGGTCACCGCGTTCCCTGGTTCCGGACCGCCCGGTTCCGGACCGCGCGGACCAGCACCGTCCGAGGCCTCGCCCCCCGGGGCCTCACCGGCGTCGGCCGAGGGTTCCAGGGCGACGGCGAGCACGAGCGCGGGCCCGTCGAGGCCGAGCTGCTCCAGCAGGGCGCGGCCGGGTTCCAGCGTTCCGTCGAGAAAACCGCGTACCAGGGAGCGACGCCGCTCGCGCTGTTCCGCCTCCAGCGCGGACCGCTCGTCCATATAGGTCTCGGCCACCGCACCGACCAGGGAATGGTGCGACCGGAGCAGCAGATCGACCAGTTCGATCAGTGCGTCCTCCTCGCCGGGATCCGCCGTCTCCCGCAGCAACTGCCACAGGACGTAGACGCCGAGCGCGTGGCTGCGCAGCAACAGATGCAGCGGCATCCCCTCCTCCGCGCGCTGCGCCGCCCGCTCACGGAAGAGGCGGAGCCCGCCCGGACCGGGGTGCGGTTCGGTGACGCGGCGGAGAAAGAGGCGTACGCCGTGCCGGACGGTCGCGGCGATCTCCAGGTCCTTCACATCGTCCGGGAGCCCCGCATACCCGGGCAGCTGCTCGAAGGACTCACGGGCCATGTGCCGCGCCAGCTCATTGACCCTGGGCTCGCAGCGCAGAGCGAGGACCCTGGCCCTGTCGGACAGCGTCACGTCGGTGCTCCCTCTCCTTGAAGGGTTCCTGTGACGCGTCACAGTACGCAGCCCGTCGAGGTGTGACGAGGACGGGTGTCGCAGGTCACCTCCGGGGCCGACACTCGGGTTCCGGGCCATCCGCCCGCACAGCACCGAAGGAGCCGCAGGTATGACCGAGCACAAGCCGACGGACTATCTCAGCTATATCGACCGGGTCTGGCAGGGCGAGGACACACTACTGGCGCACCTGTCCGGGGCGTACTCCGGCGCAGAGCTGGTGACCGTGCGCGAGCGGGTCGGCTTCCTGCCCGCCTTCGCCAATGTGGCGGTGTTCGACACCGGCGACGGACTGGTGCTGGTGGACTCCGGCGACATACGGACGGCGGCTCCGCTGCACGAGGCCGTCCGCGCCTTCAGTGAACAGCCGGTCGGTACCGTCGTCTATACGCACGGTCATGTCGACCATGTCTTCGGCGTCGAGCCCTTCGACGGGCAGGCCGACAGCGAGGGTCGCCCCCGTCCCGAGGTGATCGCGCACGAGGCGGTCACGGCCCGCTTCGACCGGTACGTCAGCACTGCGGGCTACAACACCTGGATCAACCGCAGGCAGTTCGGCGTACCGTCGCTGAACTGGCCGTCCACCTACCGCTACCCCGACACCACCTACCGCGACCGGATGACCGTCGTGCGCGGCAATCTGACCTTCGAGCTGGTGCACGCCAAGGGCGAGACCGACGACAGCACCTATGTATGGGTCCCCGAGCTCAAGACGCTGTGCACCGGTGACCTCTTCATCTGGAACACCCCCAACGCGGGCAATCCGCAGAAGGTGCAGCGGTATCCGGAGGACTGGGCGCGTGCGCTGCGTGCCATGCAGGAGCTCGGCGCCGAACTGCTGCTGCCCGGCCACGGTGTGCCGATCGTCGGCAGGGAGCGGGTGCACCAGGCGCTCGACGACACGGCCCGGCTCCTGGAGTCGCTCTGCGAGCAGACCCGGGACCTGATGAACGCCGGGCACCGGCTCGATGCCGTGCTGCACGGCGTACGGGTGCCCCAGGAACTGCTGCGGAAGCCCTATCTGCATCCCGCCTACGACGAGCCGGAGTTCGTCGTACGCAATCTGTGGCGGCTGTGGGGCGGCTGGTACGACCAGAATCCGGCGCACCTCAAGCCGGCCCCGGACGCCGCGGTCGCCACCGAGTTCGCGAACGCCGCGGGCGGCGCGTCCGTCCTGGCGCAGCGGGCGCTGAAGCTGCTGGAGGAGGGTGAGCCGAGGCTCGCCTCGCATCTGGCCGAGACCGCCGCGCTGGCGGCGCCGGCCGATGTGGAGGTGGCACGGATACGCGCACGGGTCTACGGGCAGCGGGCGGCATCCGAGACATCGACCATGGCACGTGGGGTGTTCAACTGGGCGGCGGCGGAGTCGGCCGCGGTGGCGGAGGGAACCGATCTGGAGACCGAGCTGACCCGCTCCGCCGACGGCCGGAAGCGGGCCGCCGGAATGATCAGCGTGGGTGTCGCGGACGAGGACGGGTGCGGCTGCGGAGCATCCGGGGAGGACGGGTGACCACGCCCGCCGGGGCCGTCGGCCGGCTCCGGGCGGGCGGCGCAACCGCGGTGGAGGAGCGGGCGCACAAGGGCGCCTGGGGCACCACCTGGCTGCTGCTCGCCTTCATGCTGGTCAATTTCGCCGACAAGACCGTCATGGGCCTGGCCGCCGGCCCGATCCGCGACGAGCTGGGGCTGACCCGGGGTGAGTTCGGCACCGCGCAGTCCTCGTTCTTCGCCCTGTTCAGCCTGGCCGCACTGGGGGTGTCGTTCCTGACCCGCCGGGTCCGCACCACCGTGCTGCTGCTCGGCATGGCGCTGCTGTGGTCGGTGGCACAGTTGCCGATGCTGCTCGGCGCCGCCGGTTTCGGGACGCTGGTGGCGACCCGGGTGCTGCTCGGTGCGGCCGAAGGACCGGCCGCACCGGTGGCGGTGCACCACCTTCACAGCTGGTTCGGGCAGAAGGAACGGACCCTGCCGACCGCCGTACTGATGGTCGGCGCGGCGGGCGGGGTGGCGCTGTCCGCCCCGCTGCTGACCCTGGTGATCGACGCGTGGGGATGGCGCTGGGCCTTCGGCGTCGTCGGGCTGGCCGGACTGGTGTGGGCGGTGTGCTGGTACGCACGGGGCGAGGAGGGGCCGCTCGCACCACCACCGGGAACGGCCGCCTCGGCCGGCTCCGAGGGGACCCGCCTGGCCGTTCCGTATCGCGGGCTTCTGCTCTCCGGCACCTGGCTGACGGCGGCCTTCGGCGCGTTCGCCGCCTACTGGATGCTCTCGGCGGGACTGACCTGGGCGCCCGACTATCTGCACGAGGTTTCGGGGCTGACTGCGAAGCAGTCGGGAGCAGTGGTGACGGCCACCGCCGTCGGCAACGCCGCGGTGCTGCTGACGCACGGGCTGCTGGCACGGCGGGCTTCCCGAAGGGGGACCGCGCCCCGGCTTCCGGCGGGACTCGGCGGTGGTCTCCTGATGTGCGTGGCCTCCCTGTCGATCGCGGTGTTCGCCGAGGTGGACTCCGTGGGTGCGAAGATCGCGCTGATGGTCGGTCCGATGACGCTGACGAATGTGATCCTCACCGTCTCGCAGACGGCCGTCGCCAGGATCACGCCCGCCGGGCAGCGCGGGGTGGTGCTGGGTGCCCTGGCCTTCGTCTACGCACTCGCCGGAATCCTCTCTCCGCTGGTCACGGGCCGGATGGTGGATGCGGCCGCATCCGTGCCCACGGGCTACCACTCGGCGTATGTGCTGATGGCCGGGCTCGTGGCGGTGGCCGGCGTGCTCGCCGTGTGCTTCCTGCGGCCGGAGAGGGACGCGGCACGGCTGGGCGTGACGGAGACCCCGCCGGCAGGTCCGGCGGCGCACTGAGACCGGCCGTCCACGGGCGCCTGTGTAAGGGTCTCGGACCAATGGACCGAGACCCTTACCGAACGCATTCCCCTACCGGATGCCTACCCCGTGCAGGAGGCCTGTACGGGAGGTTTGTACGGGAGGCCTGCATGGCAGGTCTGCACGGGAGGTCCGTACGGGCGACCCGCACGGCAGGCCCCCACGTGGGGTCTAACCGAGGGCACGTACTCCCGCTGTGACGACCACGGCGGAGCCCACGACCACGAGGAAGGGCGCACGCAGGACCAGCGCGAGCGCCGCCGCGGCGAGCCCGGCACCCCTGGCGTCCAGCGCCAGGTGCTGCCCGTCGCCGAACGTCTGCTGCGCGGTGAGGGCTGCCAGCAGTGCCACAGGCAAAAGCGCGGCGAGACGCTGGGCGAGCGGGCGTTCCAGCACACCGGCGGGCACCAGCAGTCCGAGCAGTTTGGCGAGGTAGCAGCCGACGGCGGTCAGCGCGATGGCGATCCAGACGTTCATCGGTTCTCCTCCGTGGCGGCCGTTTCCCGGCTCGTGCCCTTGCGGCGTCCGCTCAGGAAGAGGACGGCGGGGGCGGCGAGCGCCGACAGCAGGACGGGGACGCCCGCGGGCAGCACGGGCAGCAGGCCGAGTGCGAGCAGGACCGCGAGCGCGGCGGTGACGCGTTCTGTGGTGCTCTTCAGCATCGGCGCGAGGAGGGCGAGGAAGACCGCGGGTGAGGCCGCGTCCAGCCCCCAGGTGCCGGTGTCGCCGAGCGCCTCGGCGCCGAGGGCTCCCAGCAACGTGGTCAGGTTCCACAGCACGTACAGGGTCAGTCCGGTGACGGCGAAGCCGATCCGTGCCGCCCGCCGGGTCGGCTGCGGCAGTGTCACGGCGGTCGTCTCGTCGATGACCCACTGGGCGGCGAAGGGGCGGAGCGCCCGCGGGAGCGCCAGCAGCTGCGACAGCCGCAGACCGTAGAACGAGTTGCGCACGCCGAGGAAGAAGGCTCCGGCGGCCGCGGTGTAGGGGTTGCCACCCGCGGCGAGGGCGCCGACGAGGGCGAACTGCGAGGCGCCGGTGAAGACGGCGAGGCTGAGCGCGCAGGTCTGCAGCAGGCTCAGTCCGGAACCGGCCGAGGTCACGCCGAAGGCGAAGCCGGAGAGTCCGACGGCTATGCCGACACCGAGCGCATCGCGTACGACGGCCGCGTCCGGCTTCGCCCCGGCCGCGTCCGGCTGCGCTCCGGGGCCGGAGGCGTTGCCGTGGGGTGTGTCGGCCGATGCGCCGACGCCCTCTGGGAGTGTTGTCTGTTCTGCCACGCCCGGAACGCTACGTGGGCAGATCAGGACCGGTCTTGTACGTTCTTGCACGTTCGCGCTGGTACGCGCCGGGCGGCACTCCCACGATCCGGGTGAAGTGACGGTTGAGATGCGGCTGATCGGTGAAGCCGACCTCGGCGGCCGCCCGCGCGGGCGCCGTCCCCGCGTCGAGCATCCGGCGCGCCGCCCGCACCCGGGCATCGGTGAGCCAGGCGTGCGGCGGCATCCCGTACTGCTTCTTGAAAGCCCTCAGCAGCGCGAACGGACTGGTACCCAGCTCCGCCGCCAGCGCCTCCAGGGTGGGCGGCGCCGCCATCCTGCCCTCCAGCACCGCACGTGCCCGCGCCGCGTCGCGCGCGCCCGCCGAGCGGGGCGCGCGGGCGGGCAGCACGCTGCCGTGCCGGCTGAGCAGCCGAGTGACCATGACCCGCAGCACCGTGTCGGCGGCGAGCGCGTTTCCCTCCTCGGCCGCCCGGTGGACCTCGCCGATCAGCCGGGCCGCGTACGGGTCCACGACGCTGGTCTCGCTGAATCCGACCGTGCCGCGCAGGCTCGTCGTATCGGCCGCGATGTCATTGACCACCTGCGAGGACGGGTACAGCGTGGCGTACACCCAGCCCTCGGGCACACCCGCGCGGGCGGTGTGCGGAACCTCCGGGTTGATCATGACCACGGTGCCGGGACCGGCGTGGACGGTGCCGCCCGGCAACCCGACGTCCTCCACCCCGCGGCTGATGGTGCCGAAGACATAGCCCTCGTGGCTGTGGCGCGGGAAGGTGTGGCGCACGTACCGGGCGCGCAGCAGATCGAGGTCGGGCAGTTCCGCGTACTGCCAGTACCTCGCCCACTCCCCCGATCCCGACCCCGGTATCACCGCCATGAACGAATTCTCGCAGCTCCGGGGCGGGGCCGCCGAAGGTGGTCGGGGCCGTTGTCAGTGGCGGGGTGCACGATGGGGGACATGGTCGGCTCTGCGCTCGATTCGTTCTCACCCGCGACCCGCGGCTGGTTCGCGGGTGCCTTCAGTGCGCCCACCGCGGCGCAGGAGGGTGCATGGCGCGCGATCGGCGAGGGTTCGGACGTGCTCGTCGTCGCACCGACCGGTTCCGGCAAGACCCTCGCCGCGTTTCTCGCCGCGCTGGACACTCTGGCATCCGTCCCGCCGCCCGCCGAGGCGAAGAAGCGCTGCCGCGTGCTGTACGTGTCGCCCCTCAAGGCACTCGCGGTCGATGTCGAGCGCAACCTCCGCTCCCCGCTGACCGGCATCCGCCAGGAGTCGGTGCGCCTGGGGCTGCCCGAGCCCGAGGTCCGGGTGGGAATCCGTTCCGGCGACACCCCGCCCGCCGAGCGCCGCTCGATGGCGACCCGGCCGCCGGACATCCTGATCACCACGCCCGAATCGCTGTTCCTGATGCTGACCTCCTCCGCCCGGGAGGCGCTGTCCGGTGTCGAGACGGTGATTCTCGACGAGGTCCACGCCGTCGCGGGCACGAAGCGGGGCGCCCATCTCGCGGTGTCGCTGGAGCGTCTGGACGAGCTGCTGCCGTGTCCCGCACGGCGGATCGGCCTGTCGGCGACGGTCCGTCCGGTCGACGAGGTGGCGCGCTTCCTCTCGCCCCGGCGCAAGGTGGAGATCGTCCAGCCGCCGTCCACCAAGCGGTTCGACCTGTCGGTGGTCGTGCCGGTCGAGGATCTGGGTGAGCTCGGCGGCTCCCCCGCCACCGACACCGACCAGGCCGGCCAGGCGGACAAGCCGTCGATCTGGCCCCACGTCGAGGAGCGGATCGTCGACCTCGTCCAGCAGCATCGCTCCACCATCGTCTTCGCCAATTCCCGCCGCCTCGCCGAGCGGCTGTGCAACCGCCTCAACGAGATCGCGTACGAGCGGCTCACCGGCGAGACGATCGCCGAGTCCCACTCCCCCGCCGAGATCATGGCCGAGTCCGGTACGGCGAAGGGCGCCCCCGCGCTGCTCGCCCGCGCCCACCACGGTTCGGTCTCCAAGGAACAGCGCGCCCAGGTGGAGGAGGACCTCAAGGCGGGCCGGCTGCCGGCCGTCGTCGCCACCTCCAGTCTGGAGCTGGGCATCGACATGGGAGCGGTCGACCTCGTGATCCAGGTGGAGTCGCCGCCGTCGGTCGCCTCCGGCCTGCAACGGGTCGGCCGGGCCGGACACCAGGTCGGCGCGGTCTCCACCGGAGTGGTCTTCCCCAAGTACCGGGGCGATCTGGTGCAGGCTGCCGTGGTCACCGAGCGGATGCGCGAGGGTTCCATCGAGGCGCTCCGGGTCCCGTCCAACCCGCTGGACGTGCTGGCCCAGCAGTTGGTCGCCATGGTCGCTCTGGACAGCTGGCAGGTGGACGACCTGCTGGCGGTGTTCCGCCGCGCCGCGCCCTTCGCCTCCCTGCCCGAGTCCGCGTTCACCGCCGTGCTGGACATGCTCGCCGGCCGCTACCCCTCCGACGCCTTCGCCGAGCTGCGCCCGCGTGTGGTCTGGGACCGGGTGGCCGGTACGGTCACCGGCCGCCCGGGGGCACAGCGGCTCGCCGTCACCTCCGGGGGAACGATCCCCGACCGGGGGCTCTTCGGGGTCTTCCTCGCGGGAGCCGACCCCAAGAAGGGCGGCGGCCGGGTCGGTGAACTCGACGAGGAGATGGTGTACGAGTCCCGGGTCGGCGATGTCTTCACCCTCGGCACCACGTCCTGGCGGATCGAGGACATCACCCGCGACCGGGTCCTGGTTTCGCCCGCCCCCGGCGTTCCCGGCCGGCTGCCGTTCTGGAAGGGCGACCAGCTGGGCCGCCCGCTGGAGCTGGGGCGCGCGCTCGGGGCGTTTCTCCGCGAGATCGGCGGACTGTCGCCGGAGGAAGCCCGGGAGCGTCTGCTCGCCGCCGGTCTCGACACCTGGGCCGCCGACAACACCCTGTCGTACATCGACGAACAGCGCCGCGCCTGCGGCCATGTGCCGGACGACCGGACCATCCTCGTCGAACGTTTCCGTGACGAGCTGGGTGACTGGCGGGTCGTGGTCCATTCCCCGTTCGGCGCGCAGGTGCACGCGCCGTGGGCGCTGGCGCTGAGCGCCCGCCTCTCCGAGCGGTACGGCATGGACGCCCAGGTGATGCATGCCGACGACGGCATCGTGCTGCGGCTGCCCGACGCCGACCTGATGGGTCTGGACCTCCTGGACTTCGATCCCGCGCAGGACCTCACCCAGACCCCGGCCCAGGACCCGGCACCGCTGCCGGGCCCCTCGTACGACAGCGAACAACCACCCATCGGCGCGGCGGACGTGACGTTCGATCAGGGCGAGATCGGCCAGATCGTCACCGACCAGGTCGGCGGTTCGGCGCTGTTCGCCTCCCGGTTCCGCGAGTGCGCGGCCCGCGCCCTGCTGCTCCCGCGTCGCAGCCCCGGCAAGCGCACCCCGCTGTGGCAGCAGCGCCAGCGTGCCGCGCAGCTTCTCCAGGTGGCGTCGGAGTTCGGCTCCTTCCCGATCGTCCTGGAAGCGGTCCGCGAATGCCTCCAGGACGTCTTCGACGTCCCCGGGCTCACGGAAGTCATGGGCGATCTCGAAGCACGCCGTGTCCGGCTGGTGGAGGTGACCACCCCCGAGCCCTCGCCCTTCGCGCGCTCGCTCCTGTTCGGCTACGTCGCCCAGTTCCTGTACGAGGGCGACTCGCCCCTGGCCGAACGGCGGGCCGCAGCCCTCTCCCTCGACTCCCATCTGCTGGCGGAGCTCCTCGGTCAGGCGGAGCTGCGCGAGCTGCTCGACGCCGATGTCCTGACCGAGCTGGAGCAGGAGCTCCAGTGGCTGACCGAGGACCGCCGGATCAAGGACGTCGAAGGCGTCGCCGACCTCCTGCGGGTCCTCGGCCCGCTCACCGACGAGGAGTTGGCGGAGCGCGGCGCCCGCCCGTCATGGGCGCCGGAGCTGTCCGCGGCCCGCCGGGCCATCCGGGTCCGGATCGGCGGCGCGGACCACTGGGCCGCGATCGAGGACGCGGGCCGCCTGCGGGACGCCTTGGGCACCGCCCTCCCGGTCGGCGTCCCCGAGGCGTTCACCGAACCGGTGAAGGACCCCCTGGGCGATCTCCTCGGCCGGTACGCCCGTACGCACGGCCCGTTCACCTCCACCGAGGCCGCAACCCGTTTCGGCCTCGGCACCGCTGTCACGGACGGGGCGCTGCAACGGCTCTCCGCGTCCGGCCGGACCGTCCAGGGCGAGTTCCATCCTGCCGGTATCGGCCAGGAGTGGTGCGACGCCACCGTGTTGCGCCGGCTGCGCCGCCGTTCGCTCGCCGCGCTCCGCCACGAGCTGGAGCCGGTCCCGCCCGCCGCACTCGCCGGCTTCCTTCCCCAGTGGCAGCACCTGGGCAGCAACAGCCTGCGCGGAATCGACGGACTGGCCCGCGCCATCGAGCAGTTGCAGGGCGCGCCCGTCCCGGCGTCGGCGCTGGAGAAGCTGATCCTGCCGGGCCGGGTCACGGGCTACACCCCCGCGCTGCTCGACGAGCTGACCACCACCGGCGAGGTCGTCTGGGCCGGCGCCGGCGCCCTCCCGGGCAAGGACGGCTGGTTGTCCCTCTATCTCGCCGACAGCGCACCCCTGCTCCTCCCTCCCCCGCACCCGCTGGAGCTCAGCGCGTTGCACGAATCCGTCCTGACCACCCTGAGCGGCGGGTACGGGCTGTTCTTCCGGCAGATCGCCGATCAGGTCCGCGCCACCACACATCCGGACTGCACCGATCCACAACTGGCCGATGCCGTCTGGGAGCTGGCCTGGTCGGGCCGGCTCACCAATGACACGCTCGCCCCGCTGCGCTCGCTCCTCGGCTCCGGTCGTACGGCGGGGTCGACCGCCCACCGCGCCAGACGCAGTGTCCCGCGCGGGCGTTACGGCTCGCTCACCGCCGCCGCCCGGCCCGCGTCCCGCACCGGCCCGCCCACCGTCTCGGGCCGCTGGTCCCTGCTGCCCGCCACCGAACCCGACCCCACACACCGTGCCCATGCCCTGGCCCGCACACTCCTGGACCGCCACGGAGTGGTGACCCGCGGCGCGGTCCAGGCCGAGGGCGTCGAAGGCGGCTTCTCCGCGACGTACCGCATCCTGTCCGCCTTCGAGGACAACGGGCAGGCCCGGCGCGGCTACGTGGTCGAAGGGCTGGGAGCGGCACAGTTCGCGATGGACGGCGCGGTGGACCGGCTGCGTGCCACATCCACCGCCCGCGACCGTGCGGAGCCGGGCGCCGCGCCCCGCGCCCTGGTCCTCGCCGCGGCGGACCCGGCCAATGCCTACGGCGCGGCCCTGCCCTGGCCCGAGCCGCCGGACGGGGCCGGGCACAAACCCGGCCGCAAGGCGGGCGCCCTGGTGGTGCTGGTCGACGGCGAGCTGGCGATGTACATGGAGCGCGGCGGCAAGACGCTGCTGGCCTGGCCCACCGACCCGGACGACCCCGCTCTCCTCGCGGCAGCGGGAGCACTGGCGGCGGCCGCCCGCGCGGGGGCGCTCGGCACGGTAACGGTGGAGCGCACCAACGGCGCACCGTCCCTGACCTCCCCGCTCGGCCGCACGCTGGAGGCGGCCGGCTTCCTCGCCACTCCGAGGGGGCTCCGCCTGCGCGCCTGAACCACCGGCGCACCCCACTCCTCGTACGCCGCACCGCGCACCCCCACACCACGCACACCAGCCCACACCCCCTCCTCGCCCCGCATCATGGAGGCATGCCCGAAGGAGATACCGTCCTGCAGACGGCCAAACGTCTGCACACCGCACTCGCCGGTCAGGTCCTCACCCGCTCCGACCTGCGCGTGCCCCGGTTCGCCACCACCGACCTCACCGGCCGGACGGTTCTGGACGTCATCTCGCGCGGCAAGCATCTCCTCACTCGTATCGAGGGCGGCCTCACCCTTCACAGCCACCTTCGGATGGACGGTGCCTGGCGCGTCTACGCCACGGGCGAGCGCTGGCGCGGTGGCCCCGCCCACCAGATCCGTGCCGTCCTCGCCAACGCGGAGCACACCGCCGTCGGCTACCGGCTGCCGGTCCTCGAACTCCTCCGCACCCGGGACGAGGAGAAGGCGGTCGGTCATCTCGGCCCCGATCTGCTGGGCCCGGACTGGGACCCCGACACCGCTCTGCACAATCTGCTCGCGGCCCCCGACCGTCCCCTCGGCGAAGCCCTGCTGGACCAGCGCAACCTGGCCGGAATCGGCAACATCTACAAGGCCGAGCTCTGCTTCCTGGCCCGCGCCACCCCCTGGCTCCCCGTCGGCGACCTGGCCGCCCCCACCGCCGCCCGCCTGGTCACGACAGCCAAACAGCTGCTCGAAGCCAACCGCGACCGCCCGATGCGCACGACCACGAGCACGGCCCCGCGTGGGTACGGCCCGAAAGAACGGCTCTGGGTCTACGGCAGGGCCGACCGCCCCTGCCTGCGCTGCGGCACTCCCATCCGCTCCGCGGATCAGGACACCCGCCCCACCTACTGGTGTCCGCGCTGCCAGTCAGGCCCCCACACCAGTTGACGATCCGTCAGATCCAGTCGTACCGTCCGGTCATGCCCCTCACCGCGTACGACCTCACGGGCCGCTCCGCGTTCGTCACCGGCGCGGCAGGCGGCATCGGCCGAGCCTGCGCCATCCTGCTCGCGGCCGCGGGCGCCACCGTGCACTGCGCCGACCTGGACGAGAAGGGCCTGCTGGAAACCCGGGAGCTGATCACCGAGGCGGGTGGCGCATCCCGCATCCACGGCCTCGATGTCACCGACCGCAGTCGGGTCGAGGCCGCGGTGGCCGCCGCCGGCGACCTCGACATCCTGGCCGCCGTCGCCGGAATCATGCATTCGAGCAGCGTCCTGGAGACCACGGACGAGGATCTCGACCGCGTTCTCGCGGTCAATTTCAAGGGCGTGCTGTACGCCTGTCAGGAAGTGGCCCGCAGCATGATCGCGCGCGGCGCCCCCGGCTCACTGATCACCATGGCCTCGGGAGCGGTCGACTCCGCCGGCCCGGGGCTGCTCTGCTACAGCGCGGCCAAGGCCGCGGTCGTCCAGCTGACGAAGACGCTGGCGACCGAACTGGGGCCGCACGCCATCCGCGTCAACGCCGTCGCCCCGGGCTGGATTCGCACGCCCATGACCACCCGCCACGACGCGGACCGGCAGCACCGGGTGGAGGCCACGATGGCGCGGATCTCCCCGCTCGGGCGAGTGGGCGAACCCGAGGACGTGGCCCACACCGTGCTCCATCTCGCTTCCGACGCGTCGGCCTTCATGACCGGCCAGATCCTCCGCCCGAACGGCGGCGTAGCCATGCCCTGGTAGCCCGCAGCCCCCGCTCCACCCACCGGGCTCCGACATCGAACCAGCGGCCCGCCCACCGCTCCCCGACAGCCGACCACCGGGCCACGCCCGCTCGCACACCCCCTCCGCCCGCCTTCGCACCGCGACCGCCCGCCCCCGCCGACCCGGCGGTCGCCGCCACATGGACGGGCAGCAGGCTCAGCCCCCATCCACCCGCCGCCACCGCACCCTCGACAAACCCGGCATGAGCCGGCTCCAGCACGAGCCGCAGCACGGCCCACCACCACACCCCGCCGAGAACGAGCGCCGGCACCCATCGCCGTACCATGGCTGCCTCCTCCGGCCGAACCTAGTGCGGCGCGCTCGCCCGGCGGGAGGGCGCATCGGCGCACCACCGGCGCGATGTGCACAGCCGCGGACGATTGCGCGCTCTCGCCCGGAACTCCCGGGCACGGCGTGCCGGACCGTGACCCCGCTCCGGCCGGAGGCTCTCCGGCGCGGGACCGGAATGCGCGATCACGACGCGATCCCACCGGCCGACGTTCCGCTCTCCGCAGTCTCGCCCGGCCGGGCTCGGGCCGCATCCAGAACGGACGGTACCGCGGCACCACCGAGCCCCCACCGTTTCGGGTGGGGGCTCGGTGTACGCGGTCAGCGCTCGTCGTCGGGGCGCAGAGAGTCCTTCATGTCCTCCGCGCGCTCCTGGGCGCCGCTCATGGTGCCCTTGGCTCGGCCCTTGGCCTGGTCCATCTTGCCCTCGGCCTCCTTGCGCCGGTCGCCGGTCATCTTGCCCATGGCTTCCTTGGCCTTGCCCTTGATCTTGTCCTTGGCGCCTTCGTCAACCACTGTGACTCCTTCGGGTAGGGGAACAACTCTCCCGTTCGGCACCACCCACCATGACACAAAGCACATAAAACGGTCATTCGAGAACCGTCTGGGCCGCCGCCCGAACAGGCCGCCTCAGCCGACCCCTGTGACTGCCGCCCGAGCCCGCCGCCGGAACACCCCGTCCGTCTCTCCTCCCTCGGAACATGCAGAAGCCCCGACCGCCCCCGCAAGGGGGACGACCGGGGCTCGGTTTCACACCGGACCACGCGGGTCAGGCGGCGACGACATCCACCGCTTCCGCGGGCGCCTTGATGGTCACCCGTCCCGTCGGCACACCTGCCACCGACGTCACGGAGACGGAATTGAGCATTGGCCGGACCGGTACAGGCACCGGATCACTGGCTGCTGCCGACTCGGCCAGTTCGGCCAGCGACAGCTCATCGCTCACTTCACGCATGAGCTCGGACATCCGTACGTCAAGCGCGTCGCAAATGGCGGAGAGCAGCTCGGAGGATGCCTCCTTCTGCCCCCGCTCCACCTCGGAGAGATAGCCGAGCGAGACTCGGGCGGACGAGGAGACTTCGCGCAGAGTACGGCCTTGGCGCTGGCGCTGCCGACGCAGCACGTCACCAAGCAGGCGACGGAGCAGAATCATCGGTGGCTCCCTCCTCGGACCGCGTAGCCGCATCCTTCACGCCCCACCGTACCGCCTCGCGCCGCGGCCGTGCGGGGAGCGATGTCGTGTTCACTCAGGGCTGCAAACATCAATTCCCCCCGTTCTGTTCCGTATCCTGTGCCCTTGCATTCTTGCCGAGTTCGGCGGAGAGCAGCTCGAGCACGCTCCGTACGCTTTCTCTGCGGATGTCCGCCCGTCCGCCGTTCAACCTCAGCTCGGCCATATTCTCCACGCCGTCCGGTCCGGCGACCGCGACGTAGACCGTGCCTACGGCCTTGCCGTCCTGCGGTTCGGGGCCCGCGACCCCGGTGGTGGCCATGCCCCAGTCCGCCCCGAGAACGCGGCGCACACCGGCTGCCATCTGCCGCGCCACCTCCGGGTCGACCGCACCGCGCTGCGTCAGCAGAACGCCGTCCACACCCAGGACATCCCGCTTCAGGGGCGTCGCGTACGCCGTCACGGAGCCCCGGAAGGACTGCGAGGCACCCGGCACGGAAGTCAGCTCCGCCGCGACCAGACCGCCGGTCAGCGACTCGGCGACGGCAAGAGTCTCCCCCCGCTCCACGAGCAGCTCCAGCACCCTGGCCGCGGCGGTCACCGCTCGGCCTCCGCCGAATCACGGCTTCCCGTGGCGCCGGGGACCGGTCCCGGGCCCCCTGCGGCCGCCGCTGCGGCGGCCCGTTCGGCCGCGAGCCCCTTGCGACGCAGTACGACGGCCTGACGCACATAGTCGAGCCCGGTGACGACCGTCAGCACGACGGCCACCGCCATCACCCAGAAGCGCAGAGTGGCCAGCGGGCCGGTCAGCGCCAGGACGTACATCCCGACGGCCGTCCCCTGCGCCAGAGTCTTCATCTTCCCGCCACGACTGGCCGGAATCACCGCATGCCGTATCACCCAGAAGCGCATCAGCGTGATGCCGATCTCGCGGAAGAGGATCACGCCCGTGACCCACCAGGGCAGATCGCCGAGATACGAGAGACAGATCAGCGCCGCGCCCATGATCGCCTTGTCCGCGATGGGGTCGGCGATCTTCCCGAAGTCGGTGACCAGGTTGTAGGTGCGCGCCAGATGACCGTCGAACAGATCTGTGATCATGGCGACGGCGAAGGCCGCCCAGGCGAACGACCGCCAGACCGGGTCGTACCCGCCGTTGTGCAGCAGCAGCAGCACGAAGCCGGGCACCAGCACCAGCCGCAGCATGGTGAGCAGATTGGCGATGTTCCACAGGCTGGCCTGATTGACGGCCGCAGTGCCCAGCTTGCCGCCGCGGACCGGCTTCGCGCCGGAGCCGCCTGCCGCGGATGCCGGGACTCCCGTCATCTGGCCGCCTCCACGAGTTCGGCACACTCGGCCACCAGATCCACTCCTTCGGTGCCCACAACCTTTGCCTCGACCATAAGGCCGGGTACGAGGCCCTCGCGTGTGGTGAACAGCACCTGGCCGTCCGTTTCGGGTGCCTGGTGCGCCGCACGCCCCACCGCGCCGTCCTCGTCGTCCACGGACTCGACGAGCACCTGGAGAGACTCGCCCAGGCGCTCCTCGGCACGCTGCGAGGTCAGCTCCTCGGCCAGCTGCGAGATGTGCGCGAGCCGCTCGGCGATGACGTCGGCGTCCAGCTTGTTCTCGTAGCCGACGGCCTCGGTGCCCTCCTCGTCGGAGTAGCCGAAGACACCGATGGCGTCGAGCCGGGCGCCGGTGAGGAAGCGTTCCAGCTCCGCGAGGTCGGCCTCGGTCTCACCGGGGAAGCCCACGATGAAGTTGGAGCGGGCACCGGCCTGCGGCGCCTTGCTGCGGATGGTGTCCAGCAGCTCCAGGAAGCGGTCGGTGTCGCCGAAGCGGCGCATCGCCCGCAGCACGCCGGGGGCCGAGTGCTGGAAGGACAGGTCGAAGTACGGCGCGACCTTCGGCGTCGAGGTCAGTACGTCGATGAGGCCGGGCCGCATTTCGGCCGGCTGGAGGTAGCTGACCCGGATCCGCTCGATGCCCTCGACGTCGGCGAGCTCCGGCAGCAGCGTCTCCAGCAGCCGGATGTCGCCCAGGTCCTTGCCGTACGAGGTGTTGTTCTCGGAGACCAGCATGACCTCCTTGACGCCCTGCTCGGCCAGCCAGCGGGTCTCCTGCAGCACGTCCGAGGGGCGCCGCGAGATGAAGGATCCGCGGAAGGACGGGATGGCGCAGAAGGAGCAGCGGCGGTCGCAGCCGGAGGCGAGCTTCACCGAGGCGACGGGGCTGGTGCCCAGCCGCCGGCGCAGCGGCGCCCGCGGCCCGGAGACCGGCGCGACACCGTCGGGGAGGTCCTCGGGCGCGGGGGCCGGCTCGGCCTCCTGGGCGTGCCCCGGCAGGGACACGACCGCGTCCTGCCGCTCGGCCGGGCTGATAGGCAGCAGCTTGCGGCGGTCGCGCGGGGTGTGGGAGGCGTGGATACCGCCGTTGAGGATGGTCTGGAGGCGGTCGGAGATATCGGCGTAGTCGTCGAAGCCGAGGACACCGTCCGCCTCGGGCAGGGCCTCGGCGAGGTCCTTCCCGTAGCGCTCGGCCATGCAGCCGACGGCGACCACGGCCTGGGTCCGGCCGTGGTCCTTCAGGTCATTGGCTTCGAGCAGGGCGTCGACGGAGTCCTTCTTGGCGGCCTCGACGAATCCACAGGTGTTGACGACGGCGACATCCGCGTCGGAGGCGTCCTGGACGAGCTCCCAGCCGTCCGCTGCCAAGCGGCCTGCGAGCTCCTCCGAGTCCACCTCGTTACGGGCGCAGCCAAGAGTGACAAGGGCGACGGTACGGCGTTCGGGCATGGGCTCAAGACTACTTTGTCCCGGCACTCGCCCTGCCGCGCAGGGTTCCACCGTTACACCGAGTAACAAATGCGGCGAGCGCCCGGCGGAGTTGCCGGGCGCTCGCCATGTTGTCGATGCCGCCTGGGGAGACGGTGCGTGTACGGATCAGCCGACCGCCGGGTCGCCCTTCGTGTACGAGAGCCGCTCGACCTGGCCGGGCTGGAACTTGTCCTCGACCTTCTTGCCGTTCACGAAGAGTTCGATCGAGCCGGCGTCCCCGAGGACGAGGTCGACCCGCTCCTGGTCCTGGAAGGTCTTCGTCTGGCCCTGCAGCAGCAGACCGTCGAAGAGCAGTCGACCGTTGTGGTCCTTGGCGGAGATCCAGCTCTTGCCCTGGTTGGCGTTGAGCCGCACCGTCACCTTGTCCCTGGGTGCTGCGGCGATGGCGCTGTCGGAGGGCGCCGGCTTGGGATCGACGGGCTTGTCGGGCTTCGGCTTGGGGCTCTTCGTGTTGGGTGCCGAGCCCTCCGCGAGCTGGGTGGCCGTGGGGGTGTCGTCGCCGCCCTTGACGAAGGTGAAGCCGACGAAACCGACGACGGCGACGATCGCCGCGACCATGGCCGCCGTCCAGTTGGGCCGACGAGGTTCGGAACGGATTCTCTCGGCCTCGAACAGCGGTGCCGCGGGCGTGGGCGCGGGACGGCCGCCGTGCTCCGCGTCGTACTGCGAAACCAGCCGTTCCGGATCGAGCCCGACGGCACGCGCCAACGTACGGATATGGCCGCGCGCGTACACGTCGCCGCCGCAGCGGGAGAAGTCGTCCTCTTCGATCGCGTGCACGATGGGGATGCGCACCCGGGTGGACGAGCTGACCTCTTCGACCGTGAGACCTGCGGCGATGCGAGCCTGCTGGAGCGCTCGACCGATCGAAGGCCGGTCGTCTTCGGGGGAGTTGCCGATGGACACGGGGGCGCCTTTCGAGCGTGAGCCACCTGCTGGGTGTTCAGTCTAGGGGGGGTACGAAAGGGTGGGGCAACCGGGAGGAAGGACTTTGTCCTCCATCGGACTCGAACACCGTCCGATTCCCCGGACCGTCCCGGGAAGGACAATTCTGCCGCCCCTCCCTCCAAGTTGACGTACGACCCGGCCAAACGGTTGCCCGTACTTCACCTACGGAGCGGATTCCCCGCGGATCAGTGCCAACACCCCGTCCAACTCCTCGGGTTTCACCATGACGTCGCGGGCCTTGGATCCCTCGCTGGGCCCGACGATGTTCCTCGACTCCATCAGGTCCATCAGCCGGCCGGCCTTGGCGAAGCCGACCCGGAGCTTGCGCTGAAGCATCGAGGTGGACCCGAACTGGGTGGAGACGACCAGTTCGGCGGCCTGGCAGAGCAGATCCAGGTCGTCGCCGATGTCCTCGTCGATCTCCTTCTTCTTGGCGGTGCCGACCACCACGTCCTCGCGGAAGACCGGCGCCATCTGATCCTTGCAGTGCTGGACGACGGCCGCGACCTCGTCCTCGGTGACGAAGGCACCCTGCATACGGGTGGGCTTGTTCGCCCCCATCGGCAGGAACAGACCGTCACCCTTTCCGATGAGCTTCTCGGCACCGGGCTGGTCGAGGATGACCCGGCTGTCGGCCAGCGACGAGGTCGCGAAGGCGAGCCGGGAGGGCACGTTCGCCTTGATCAGACCGGTGACGACATCGACCGAGGGCCGCTGGGTCGCGAGCACCAGGTGAATACCGGCGGCACGGGCCAGCTGGGTGATCCGGACGATGGCGTCCTCCACATCGCGCGGAGCGACCATCATCAGGTCGGCGAGCTCGTCGACGATCACCAGCAGATACGGGTAGGGCGAGAGCTCGCGCTCGCTGCCCTCCGGCGGCTTGACCTTGCCGTTACGGACGGCCTGGTTGAAGTCATCGATGTGCCGGTACCCGAACGCGGCGAGGTCGTCGTACCGCAGGTCCATCTCCCGTACGACCCACTGGAGTGCCTCGGCGGCGCGCTTCGGGTTGGTGATGATCGGCGTGATCAGGTGCGGAATGCCCTCGTACGCGGTCAGCTCGACGCGTTTCGGGTCGACCAGCACCATCCGGACGTCGTCCGGGGTCGCCCGCACCATGACCGAGGTGATCAGGCAGTTGATGCACGACGACTTGCCGGAACCGGTCGCACCGGCCACCAGCACGTGCGGCATCTTCGCCAGGTTGGCCATCACATAGCCGCCCTCGACGTCCTTGCCGAGCGCGACCAGCATCGGGTGATCGTCCTCGGCGGCGTCCGCGAGGCGCAGCACGTCGCCGAGGTTGACCATCTCGCGGTCGGTGTTGGGGATCTCGATGCCGACGGCGGACTTGCCCGGGATCGGGGAGATGATCCGGACGTCGGGACTGGCGACGGCGTAGGCGATGTTCTTGGCGAGCGCGGTGATCCGCTCGACCTTCACCGCGGGGCCGAGCTCGACCTCGTACCGCGTGACCGTCGGTCCGCGGGTGAAGCCGGTGACGGCGGCGTCCACCTTGAATTCGGTGAAGACGTTCGTCAGCGCGGCGACGATCGCGTCGTTGGCGGCGCTGCGGGTCTTGCCGGGGCCACCGCGCTCCAGCAGGTCGAGCGAGGGCAGCGAGTAGGTGATGTCGCCGGAGAGCTGGAGCTGTTCGGCGCGGGCCGGCAGCGGTTGGGACTGCGAGTCGGGCACGGGCTTCGTCAGATCGGGCACGCCGCCCGAGGGTGCGGGCTGCTTCCCTCCTCCGGAGGAGGCTTCGCCCTCCCGGGCGCCGGGGACCGGCGTGCCCGGACGCTCGCGCTCGGCGGAGACGCCCTGGGTGAGGTCGGCGACGACCGGCGAGGGCGGCATGCCGTTGAGCACGGCTCCGTCGAGGGCTGCGGCCGCGGCGGCCGCCACGTCCACCGCGTCCATGGTGCGGTTCATCGCGGGCTGCACGGAGGGCCTGCGCGGCCGACGACGCTTGGAGAGCGCATCGGCCTCGGCCTGCTCGGGGTCGTACTCGGCGGGCGCTTCGGAACGGCGTGCCGGGGAGCGACGGGAGCCGGCGGGAAGCTGCTCGCGCCACTGCTCGTCGTAGCGCTCGTCGTCGTTCTCCTCGTCCGTCTCGGGGTCGTACTCCGGGTGGAGAAGGCCCAGCTTGGTGCCGAGCAGCCGCAGCCGTTGCGGGATGGCGTTCACCGGGGTGGCGGTGACGACCAGCAGCCCGAACACGGTGAGCAGCAACAACAGCGGTACGGCGAGGACCTCGCCCATCATGTAGATCAACGGCTTGGAGGCCGCCCAGCCGATGAGCCCGCCCGCGTTCTGCATCGCCGTGGTGCCGTCGTCCCGGCCGGGCGATCCGCACGCGATGTGGACCTGCCCGAGCACCCCGACGACGAGGGCGGAGAGCCCGATGACGATGCGGCCGTTGGCCTCGGGCTTCTCCGGGTAGCGGATCAGCCGTACGGCGATGGCGCCGAGCAGTATCGGTACGAGCAGATCGAGCCGGCCGAAGGCCCCGGTGACAAGCATCTCCACCAGGTCGCCGACGGGTCCGCGCAGATTCGACCAGGTGCCCGCAGCGACGACCAGCGCGAGCCCGAGCAGCAGCAGCGCGACGCCGTCCTTGCGGTGTGCGGGGTCGAGCCCCTTGGCACCACGCCCTACGCCGCGGAACACCGCTCCGACGGCGTGGGCCGCACCGAGCCAGACGGCGCGCGCCAGGCGGTACACACCGCCGGTGGGCGACGGGGCGGGTTTGGGCGGGGCCGCCTTCTTCGCCGCCGCCTTCTTGGCGGGGGCCTTCTTCGCGGGCGCGGTCTTCTTGGCGGCGGTCTTCTTCGCGGGCGCGGCTTTCTTGGCCGGCCCCGCGGTACGCCCGACGCGCTTCGCGGTGCCCGCCGTGCCCTGGGAACCCTTGCCGGACGTACGTGAGGCCATGGTGCCGAGGTTACCGGTGTCGACGGCCGTGAACACGTGCGACTGCCGCTTCACCCGACCGTGTCGCTGTACAGGGGCCGCAAACTGACGCGACCTCACCGCCGATCGCCCTGTTCCCGGGCCGTCGAACGCCGGAGCGGAAGGGGCAGTTGGGCCGACGCTCCGGACAACCGCCCGCCCCCGGCCGGAAGTCGCGCCGCCGGACCGCCGCGAACCCGGCCTTTCCCGTGCTGCGGATTCGCGACGGTGCGGCTGCGGCGTTACGAGGGCAGGGCGGCCGTGCCGCTTCCGGTGCCGGGCTCCAGGGCGTCGAGCGCCCGGCGCAGCCCGGTGAGCTTGCGCTCCAGATGGGCGGCGGTGGCCACCGCCGCGGCGTCCGCCGACTCGTCGTCGAGCTGCTTGGAGAGCGCCTCGGCCTGCTCCTCGACGGCCGCGAGCCGCGCCGAGAGCTCGGCCAGCAGCCCCGCTGGCTCGTTCTCGTGGTCCGCGCCGCCGCCGTCGCCGTCGAGCTGGAGCCGCAACAGCGCCGCCTGCTCGCGCAGCTTGCAGTTCTTCATGTACAGCTCGACGAAGACCGAGACCTTGGCCCGCAGCACCCACGGGTCGAACGGCTTCGAGATGTAGTCCACCGCGCCTGCCGCATAACCCCGGAAGGTGTGATGCGGACCATGATTGATCGCGGTGAGAAAGATGATCGGGATGTCCCGGGTCCGTTCCCGCCGCTTGATGTGCGCGGCGGTTTCGAAACCGTCCATGCCCGGCATCTGGACGTCCAGCAGAATGACCGCAAAGTCGTCCGTGAGCAGCGCTTTGAGCGCTTCCTCCCCTGACGATGCCCGTACCAGTGTCTGATCGAGCGCAGAGAGGATGGCCTCCAGCGCCAGCAGATTCTCCGGCCGGTCATCGACCAGGAGGATCTTGGCCTTCTGCACCATGGCCCGTCCTCCTCGCCCCGGAATTGCACCGGGCGCCGCCCCAGGGGACGACTCCCTTACGCCGTCCGTCCTTGTGCCGGTCATGGTAGCCGCACCCCGCCCGTCGCCACACCCTGTCACCGCGATGTCACTGTGCACACAGCAGAAACGCGGTGGGGGACCAGAGGGTTCCCCGTACAGCGCCCTCTCACACCCCTGCGGGCACAGTCGATCAGCAACTCATCGCGATTCACTCAGTTAATGATCACTCTCCGCGCATCCACTGCTCCATTACGGAAAGAAGATGATCAGGGTCGACAGGCTTGGTGACATAGTCGGAAGCGCCGGATTCGATCGCCTTCTCCCGGTCACCCTTCATCGCCTTCGCGGTCAACGCGACGATCGGCAGCCCGGCGAACTGCGGCATCCTGCGGATCGCCGTCGTCGTGGCATAGCCGTCCATCTCCGGCATCATGATGTCCATCAGTACGACCGTCACATCGTCGTGCTGTTCCAGGACTTCGATGCCCACGCGCCCGTTCTCCGCGTACAGCACCGAGAGACCGTGCTGCTCCAGCACGCTGGTGAGCGCGAAGACGTTACGGATGTCGTCGTCGACGATGAGCACCTTCTCGCCACGGAACCGGAACGTCCTGCGTGCCGCCGGCTCCTCCTGCCCGGCGAGCGTCCACGGCTCCTGCGGAGCCGCTGGAGCGGTACTCCGGGGCGGCAGCGCGGGCCGCCGCTCCGCGCTCTCCAGGCTCTTGCGGCGCCGCCGCATCAGGCCGGCCGCACCGGCCGAACCCGGTGCCGTGGCCGCCGGGTCGGCACCCGGACCGACCTCCGGCAGCAGCCCTTCCTCGACCACGACGCCATGTGCCTCGATGGGCCCGGGGCCGATCTGCGGGTATCCCTGCGGCGGCAACCCGCTCGGGTGCAACGGCAGATACAGCGTGAACGTCGAGCCTCGGCCCGGCTCGCTGGCCGCGTGGATCTCGCCGCCCAGCAGCCGGGCGATCTCCCGGCTGATGGACAGCCCGAGCCCCGTGCCGCCGTACTTGCGACTGGTCGTACCGTCCGCCTGCTTGAACGCCTCGAAGATCACCAGCATCTTGCTGGAGGCGATCCCGATGCCGGTGTCGGTGACCGAGAACGCGATCAGGTCGGCGTCCGCGTCACGCAGTGAGCCGGCCTCCAGGAGCTGCTCACGGATGGCATTCGGCACATCCTCCTTGGCGTGCCGGATCACCAGCTCGACCGCCCCGCTGTCGGTGAACTTCACCGCGTTGGAGAGGAGATTGCGCAGCACCTGCAACAGCCGCTGCTCGTCCGTGTGCAGTGTCGCGGGCAATTCCGGCGAGACCCGAACGGAGAAATCGAGTCCCTTCTCCGCGGTGAGCGGGCGGAAAGTCGCCTCCACGTAGTCCACCAGCTGGACCAACGCGATCCGGGTCGGACTGACGTCCATCTTGCCCGCCTCGACCTTCGTCAGATCGAGAATGTCGTTGATCAGCTGGAGCAGATCGGAACCGGCCCCGTGGATCGTCTCGGCGAACTCCACCTGCTTCGGCGAGAGATTGCCCTCGGCATTGTCCGCGAGCAACTTGGCCAGAATGAGCAGCGAGTTGAGCGGCGTACGCAACTCGTGCGACATGTTCGCCAGGAACTCGGACTTGTAACGCATCGAGACCGCGAGCTGCTCGGCGCGCTCCTCCAGGACCTGCCGGGCCTCTTCGATCTCGGTGTTCTTGACCTCGATGTCGCGGTTCTGCTGGGCCAGCAGTTCGGCCTTCTCCTCCAGTTCGGCGTTGGAGGCCTGGAGCGCCTTCTGCCGGTTCTCCAACTCCTGCGAACGGTCCCGCAATTGCTCGGCCAGTTCCTGCGACTGTTCCAGGAGCTTCTCGGTCTTCGTGTTGACGCTGATGGTGTTGACGCTCGTCGCGATCATTTCGGCGAGCTGGTTGAGGAAGTCCCGCTGGATGTGGGTGAACGGCTGGAACGATGCCAGCTCGATCACACCGAGCACCTTCCCCTCGAAAAGCACCGGCAGCACGATCACATGCGCGGGCGGCGCCTCCCCGAGCCCGGAGGAGATCTTCAGATACCCCGGCGGAACGTTGTCCACCTGAATGGTCCGCTTCTCCTCGGCGGCCGTGCCGATGAGCGTCTCGCCCGGCCGGAAGGACGTCGGCATCGAGCCCGCCGAGTATCCGTAACTGCCCCTCATGCAGAGTTCGTACGAACCGTCCTTGTCGCTGTCCGGGCCCACCGCGCCGGTGTCGCCGGTCGGCATGGCCAGGAAGAACGCACCGTGCTGCGCGGATACGACCGGAGTCAGCTCGCTCATGATCAGCGAGGCCACATCGTCCAGATCGCGACGCCCCTGCATCAGACCGGAGATCCGGGCGAGGTTGCCCTTGAGCCAGTCCTGTTCCTTGTTGGTCGCCGTGGTGTCGCGCAGGTTGGCGATCATGGTGTTGATGTTGTCCTGCAGGGCCTGGATCTCGCCGGCCGAGTCCACGTCGATCTTCAGATTGAGATCGCCGCGGGTCACCGCGGTGGCGACGGCCGCGATGGCCCGCACCTGACGGGTGAGGTTTCCGGCCATCTCGTTCACCGACTCGGTGAGGTCGCGCCAGGTGCCGTCGACGTCCCGGACCCGGGCCTGGCCGCCCAGCTGCCCCTCCGTGCCCACCTCGCGGGCCACCCGGGTCACCTGCTCGGCGAAGGAGGACAGCTGGTCGACCATTGTGTTGATCGTGTTCTTCAGCTGCTGGATCTCACCACGCGCGTCGATGTCGATCTTCTTGGTGAGGTCGC
This sequence comes from Streptomyces sp. NBC_01363, assembly GCF_026340595.1. Classification (GTDB taxonomy): domain Bacteria; phylum Actinomycetota; class Actinomycetes; order Streptomycetales; family Streptomycetaceae; genus Streptomyces. The sequence goes on along the minus strand of NZ_JAPEPF010000002.1, from coordinate 591,743 downwards.
CCTTGGCGATGGCGGTGGTGACCGCGGCGATCTGCCGCACCTGACCGGTCAGATTGGACGCCATCGAGTTCACCGACTCGGTGAGGTCCTTCCACGTACCGGAGACCCCGGGCACCCGCGCCTGGCCGCCCAGCTCGCCTTCCGTACCCACCTCGCGGGCGACGCGCGTCACCTCGTCGGCGAACGAGGACAGCGTCGTCACCATCGTGTTGACGGTGTCCGCGAGCTCGGCGACCTCGCCGCGCGCCTCGACGGTGACCTTCTTGCGCAGATCGCCGTTGGCGACCGCCGAGGAGACCCGGGAGATGTTCCGCACCTGACTCGTCAGGTTGTTGGCCATCAGGTTGACGTTGTCGCTGAGGTCCTTCCAGATGCCCGTCGCACCCGGCACCCGGGCCTGACCGCCGAGGATGCCCTCGGTACCCACCTCGCGGGCGACCCGCGTCACCTCGTCGGCGAAGTTGAGCAGCTGGTCGACCATCGTGTTGACGGTCGTGACCAGTTCGAGGATCTCGCCCCTGGCATCGACGGTGATCTTCTTGGAGAGGTCGCCGTTGGCGACCGCGGTGGTGACCTCGGCGATGTTGCGGACCTGCATGGTCAGGTTGTTCGCCATGCCGTTGACGGACTGGGTGAGGTCCTTCCACGTACCGGACACCCCCTGTACCTCGGCCTGGCCGCCGAGGATGCCCTCCGTACCCACCTCACGGGCGACCCTGGTCACCTGCTCGGCGAAGTTCGAGAGCTGGTCGACCATCGTGTTGATGGTGTTCTTCAGCTCCAGGATCTCCCCCCGCGCGTCCACGTCGATCTTCTGCGACAGGTCACCGCGCGCCACCGCCGTGGCGACCTGCGCGATGTTACGGACCTGAGCGGTGAGGTTGCCCGCCATGCCGTTCACCGAATCGGTCAGATCACGCCACACCCCGGCCACGCCGGGCACCTGTGCCTGCCCGCCGAGCCGCCCGTCGGTGCCGACCTCGCGGGCCACCCGGGTCACCTGCTCCGCGAAGGCGGAGAGCTGGTCGACCATCGTGTTGATGGTGTTCTTCAGCTCCAGGATCTCGCCACGCGCGTCCACGTCGATCTTCTGCGACAGGTCACCGCGCGCCACCGCCGTGGTCACCTGGGCGATCTGGCGCACCTGCGAAGTCAGGTTCCCGGCCATGAAGTTGACGGAGTCGGTGAGCTCCTTCCAGGTGCCGGAAACGCCGTCCACCCGGGCCTGGCCGCCGAGGCGACCCTCGGTACCCACGTCACGCGCCATCCGCGTCACCTGGTCGGCGAAGTTCGAGAGCTGCGCCACCATCGTGTTGACGGTGTTCTTCAGCTCCAGCATCTCGCCCGCGACATCCACGGTGACCTTCTGCGACAGGTCGCCGTTGGCCACCGCGGTCGTCACCTGCGCGATGTCGCGCACCTGCCCCGTGAGGTTGCGGAACGCCGCGTTCACGGAGTCGGTGAGGTCCTTCCAGGTCCCCGCCGCACCCGGCACCTCGGCCTGACCGCCGAGCCGGCCCTCGACGCCGACCTCCCGGGCCACCCGGGTCACTTCCGAACCGAAGGCCTGGAGCTGGTCCACCATCGTGTTGACGGTGTTCTTCAGCTCCAGCATCTCTCCGGCCACGTCCACGGTGACCTTCTGCGTCATGTCACCGTTGGCCACCGCCGTGGTCACCTGCGCGATGTCCCGCACCTGGGTCGTCAGGTTCCTGAAGACCGTGTTCACCGAGTCGGTGAGGTCCTTCCAGGTCCCCGCCGCACCCGGCACCTTCGCCTGACCGCCGAGCAGACCCTCGCCACCGACCTCGCTGGCCACCCGGGTCACTTCGTCCGCGAAGAGCCGCAGCGTGTCGGTCATCTGGTTGATCGTCTCGGCCAGCTGCGCGACCTCGCCGCGGGCGCTCACCGTGACCTTCTGGGACAGGTCGCCATTGGCGACGGCCGTGGTCACCTCGGCGATCCCGCGCACCTGGGACGTGAGGTTCCCGGCCATAGTGTTGACGGAGTCGGTGAGGTCCTTCCACACCCCGGCCACACCCGGCACGGTCGCCTGCCCGCCGAGCTCGCCCTCCGTACCCACCTCACGGGCGACCCGGGTCACCTCGGAGGAGAACGACGACAGCTGGTCGACCATCGTGTTGACGGTGTTCTTCAGCTGGAGCATCTCGCCGGCCACATGGACGGTGACCTTCCGCGACAGATCCCCCTTGGCGACCGCCGTCGTCACCAGAGCGATGTCGCGCACCTGCGCGGTCAGCCGGTACGCCATGGTGTTCACGGAGTCCGTGAGGTCCTTCCACGACCCGGACATCCCGCGCACCTGGGCCTGACCGCCCAGCTTGCCCTCGGTACCCACCTCGACCGCGACCCGCGTCACCTGCTCGGTGAACGCCGACAGCTGGTCGACGAGGCTGTTGACCGTACGGGCGACCTTCAGGAACTCGCCGCGCAGCGGCCGTACCGTCTCGTCGGACGTGTGCGACCGCAGTTCCATCCGCTGTTCGAGATCACCGTCGGCCACCGCCGACAGCACCCGCCCGACCTCCGAGACGGGGCGTGCCAGATCGTCGACCAGCTCGTTCGAGGCGTCGATCGCGGCGGCCCAGGAGCCCTCGCACGCGCCCGTCTCCAGCCGCTCGGTGAGCTTCCCCTCGCGTCCGACCACCCGCCGCACCCGGGCCAGCTCACCGGTGAGATGCAGATTACGGTCGGCGACCTCGTTGAAGACTGCCGCGATCTCCGCCATCACGCCGTCGCCCGAGACGGTCAGACGCCTGCGGAAATTCCCGTCGCGCATCGCCACCAGGCCCGCCAGCAGTCTGTTGAGTGCCGCCGCGTCGACGTCGATGGTTCCATTGCGCTGTTTCTTCACGGACTGTCCGCCTTTTGTGCGCGTGCCTGATCCCCGCGCCGCCACGCCAGACTCCACCGTGTCCCTCCCGCAGGGGTTGACCGTATCGCTCGGGCCTTGTCTGGGAGCTTGCCCAGTTCTTCTTTGGCTCACCGCCACAGCCCACCGTCGACGGGTGACCATGGGGACGTCAAATCGTTGAAACGTACCAGGCCCGACGCAGCCGGGGTGCAACCTCCAAGGGTTGTCCCACATCCCGCTGTTGAGAAGCCCACACTTGTCCGGTCACGAGTCCGTTCCTGGTCGCTCCTGCCCGAAGTCGCCCCTCGTGTATCCGGCATCGAGACCGAGCGTCTAGCCTGGCAGGCGAATCGAAGCGGCGAGAAACGGGCACAGGACTCGGGAAAGCGACGAGACACCATATGGGGAGTGCTGTGATCACCGCGCGCGCGGCCGCCACCTTCGACCCGGTCGGGCGCTCCGTCGCGACCGCCCGCGCCTTTGTCCGCGACACCCTCCAGGGGTGGGGCTACACGGACGTCGTCGACGACGCGGTCGTCCTCACCAGCGAGCTGGTGACCAATGCCGTGGTCCACGCGGGCACCGCCGCGGACGTGCTGTGCCTGCGTACGGAGGACGGCGTCCGGATCGAGGTCTCCGACCACTATCCGGAGCGTGAGATCCCGCTCCAGAGCGCGGGCCCGGACTTCGGCAGCCCGGACCGCGAGAACGGCCGCGGGTTGCTGCTCTGCGCGGCACTCGCCACCCGGTGGGGCGTGGAGTACTCGCCCACCCGCAAACATGTCTGGTTCCAGCTCGATCTTCCCGACCGCCCGGTAGGCATCCGTTCGGCGGGCCCGCTGCTGCCCGTGGGACTGCTCCCCGTCGCCGACGAACGCGTCCGGGTGGCGGTCGTCCAGATCGACAGCGCCGGCTCCATCGCGGCCTGGAACGAGGACTCCTCGTTCCTTTTCGGCCATACCGCGGATCAGGTCACCGGGAAGCAGCTCACCGACTTCACCGCCTGGCCCCAGACTCCCGGCACCAACACGGGCATCGTCGACGCCCTCCAGCTCTCGCGCTGGGAGGGGAGTTACGGAATCCGGGGCGCCGACGGCCGGATCATCCCCGTCTACGCCTCGCACCTGAGGGTCCGCGACACCCACGGCGAGCCCTCGACCGTCTGTCTGCTCGTCCGCGACTACGAGCGCGCCGTGCTCCAGTCGCCGGCCCGCACACCGGTGTCCGACACGAACGCCGAGAGCGGCAAGACCGACCCTTTCAAGATCTTCATCGGCTCCCCCGCCCCCGACGACCTCGACGGCCTGCTCCAGCGCACGGTCGAGCGGGCCCGCGACATGCTCGACGCCGATGCGGCCTTTCTGCTGCTGGCGACGGACGACGAAACGGAACTGGAGGTACGGGCCACCACAGGTCTGCCCTCCGCCCGCCAGCGTTTCGCCCGCGTCCCGGTGGAAGCCGGTACCGGACGATACGGATCCGCCCGGATGCCCGCCGTCCACGAGGACCTCGACAACGTTCCGGGAGCCGTACCGCTGCTCGGCGGGACCGGGATGCGTTCCGTCGTCACCGTCCCGCTGAAGGTCGAAGGGCGGCTCACGGGCTCCCTGGGCGTCGCCGCCGAAGCAGCCGGCCGCTACTCGAACGAGGAGGCCCTGCGCCTGCAGTTCGCCGCGGACCGGATCGCGCTGGCGGTCGAGTCGGCTCGCCTCGGCGAGCTGGAACGCCTCCGCCGCGGTTCCCTCTCCTTCCTCGTCGAGGCTTCCGACCTGCTGGCCGGCACCCTCGACCGGGACCAGACCCTGGCGCTGATGGCCCAGATGACGGTCCCCACCCTGGCCACCTGGTGCGCCGTGTACACGATCGCCGACCAGTCGTCCGAGCCGTATCTCTCCTACGTCCTGCACGAGGACGAGGAGCGCATCGACGGCCTCAAGGCCCTGCTCTCCAAGATCGCACCGCCGGACCCCGTGCCGACCCCCGGCGCCCGTGTCTGGGCCGCCCCGTCCGAGGCCGCCCACCAGGCGGCCCTGCGCAGTTCGATGCGCACCCTCGGCCTCGGTGAGAACGGCAGGCTCGGCGAACCGGGCAGGCTCGGCTCCGGCGTCCGTACGACGCTCGCCACCGCGGCCGCCGTCGGCGGGGAGACGGTGGTCCTGCCACTCGTGGCCCGTAACCGCGTCATCGGCATGCTGACGCTCGGCAAGCCCTCCGACGACCATTTCCGCCAGGAGATCCTGGAACTGGCCGAGGACCTCTCCCGCCGAGCCGCACTCGCCCTCGACAACGCCCGCCTCTACTCGGAGCGCATGGCGATCAGTCAGTCCCTGCAGCGCAGCCTGCTGCCGCCGGGGCTGCCCGAGGTCCCCAATGTCGAGATCGAGGTCATCTACCGCGCGGCCGGCGAGGGCAACGAGGTCGGTGGCGACTTCTACGACGTCTTCCCGATCCGCGACGGCGCCTACGGCTTCGCCATCGGCGACGTATGCGGTACGGGCCCGGAGGCCGCGGCCGTCACGGGCCTCGCCCGCCACGCCCTGCGCCTTCTCGCCCGCGAGGGCTTCGGCGGCCCCGCCGTCCTGGAGCGCCTCAACGCCGCCATCCTGGACGAGGGCGCCCGCAGCCGCTTCCTGACCCTCCTGTACGGCGAGCTGTGGCCCCAGGAGGACGGCAGCGCCCTTCTGAAGGTGGTCTGCGCAGGGCACCCGCTGCCGCTGCGCCTGCGTCAGGACGGTTCGGTGGAGGCAGCGGCCGAGCCTCAGCCCCTGCTGGGCGTCATCGAGGAACTCGAGCTGTACGAGCAGACGGTCACCCTCGCCCCGGGCGATGTCCTGCTGTGCGTCACCGATGGCGTCACGGAACGCCGGGAGGGCACCCGCATGCTGGGCGACGACGGTCTGGCGGACGTCCTGGCGACCTGCACCGGTCTCACGGCGGGTGCGGTGGCGGCTCGCATCCTGCGGGCGGTGGAGCGCTTTGCCGCCGAGCCGGCCTCGGACGACATGGCCATCCTCGCCATGCGTGTGCCTGAACCCCCCACCGCCTAATACGGCAGCACCGACAAACAGGAAAGGCCCCCGCCGACTGGCGAGGACCTTTCCTGTTCTTCTGAGCCCCAATGCGGAATCGAACCGCAGACCTTCTCCTTACCATGGAGACGCTCTACCGACTGAGCTATTGGGGCCTGCTGCGCTGTGGCAACGAGGTAAAGCATACCCTGAACTCAGGGATGCTCAAAACCACTGACCACAGAAGACTCTGACGGGCTCTCACAGGACCCTGCACCGTCCTTCCCACCACGACGCGGGGCCCGCCCCGACAAGGCCGACCCCGGCCGTACGCCTCCATCGGGCAGCCGGCCGTAAACGCAGAAAAGCCCCGTGCCACAAGGGCACGGGGCTTTCCCGTAAAAGGAGTTCGGCGGCGTCCTACTCTCCCACAGGGTCCCCCCTGCAGTACCATCGGCGCTGAAAGGCTTAGCTTCCGGGTTCGGAATGTAACCGGGCGTTTCCCTAACGCAATGACCACCGAAACACTATGAAATTAACCAACACCGGAAAAACACGGCCGTTCGTTATTTCAGAACTAACACAGTGGACGCGAGCAACTGAGGACAAGCCCTCGGCCTATTAGTACCAGTCAGCTCCACCCGTTACCGGGCTTCCACATCTGGCCTATCAACCCAGTCGTCTACTGGGAGCCTTAACCCTTCAAGAGGGTGGGAATACTCATCTCGAAGCAGGCTTCCCGCTTAGATGCTTTCAGCGGTTATCCTTTCCGAACGTAGCCAACCAGCCATGCCCTTGGCAGAACAACTGGCACACCAGAGGTTCGTCCGTCCCGGTCCTCTCGTACTAGGGACAGCCCTTCTCAATATTCCTACGCGCACAGCGGATAGGGACCGAACTGTCTCACGACGTTCTAAACCCAGCTCGCGTACCGCTTTAATGGGCGAACAGCCCAACCCTTGGGACCGACTCCAGCCCCAGGATGCGACGAGCCGACATCGAGGTGCCAAACCATCCCGTCGATATGGACTCTTGGGGAAGATCAGCCTGTTATCCCCGGGGTACCTTTTATCCGTTGAGCGACAGCGCTTCCACAAGCCACTGCCGGATCACTAGTCCCGACTTTCGTCCCTGCTCGACCCGTCGGTCTCACAGTCAAGCTCCCTTGTGCACTTACACTCAACACCTGATTGCCAACCAGGCTGAGGGAACCTTTGGGCGCCTCCGTTACTCTTTAGGAGGCAACCGCCCCAGTTAAACTACCCATCAGACACTGTCCCTGATCCGGATCACGGACCCAGGTTAGACATCCAGCACGACCAGAGTGGTATTTCAACGACGACTCCACAACCACTGGCGTGGCCGCTTCAAAGTCTCCCACCTATCCTACACAAGCCGAACCGAACACCAATATCAAACTGTAGTAAAGGTCCCGGGGTCTTTCCGTCCTGCTGCGCGAAACGAGCATCTTTACTCGTAGTGCAATTTCACCGGGCCTATGGTTGAGACAGTCGAGAAGTCGTTACGCCATTCGTGCAGGTCGGAACTTACCCGACAAGGAATTTCGCTACCTTAGGATGGTTATAGTTACCACCGCCGTTTACTGGCGCTTAAGTTCTCAGCTTCGCCGACCCGAAAGTCAGCTAACCGGTCCCCTTAACGTTCCAGCACCGGGCAGGCGTCAGTCCGTATACATCGCCTTACGGCTTCGCACGGACCTGTGTTTTTAGTAAACAGTCGCTTCTCGCTGGTCTCTGCGGCCACCCCCAGCTCATGGAGTAAATCCACTCACCAGTGATGGCCCCCTTCTCCCGAAGTTACGGGGGCATTTTGCCGAGTTCCTTAACCATAGTTCACCCGAACGCCTCGGTATTCTCTACCTGACCACCTGAGTCGGTTTAGGGTACGGGCCGCCATGAAACTCGCTAGAGGCTTTTCTCGACAGCATAGGATCATCCACTTCACCACAATCGGCTCGGCATCAGGTCTCAGACTATATGCACGACGGATTTGCCTACCGTGCGTCCTACACCCTTACCCCGGGACAACCACCGCCCGGGCTGGACTACCTTCCTGCGTCACCCCATCGCTTACCTACTACAAGTCTGGTTCATCGGCTCCACCACTACCCTCAACTCCGAAGAGATCGGGCCGGCTTCACGGACTTAGCATCGCCTGATTCAGTATTGGGCGTTTCAAAGCGGGTACCGGAATATCAACCGGTTGTCCATCGACTACGCCTGTCGGCCTCGCCTTAGGTCCCGACTTACCCTGGGCAGATCAGCTTGACCCAGGAACCCTTAGTCAATCGGCGCACACGTTTCTCACGTGTGTATCGCTACTCATGCCTGCATTCTCACTCGTGAACCGTCCACAACTCGCTTCCGCGGCTGCTTCACCCGGCACACGACGCTCCCCTACCCATCCACACAGGCGTTGGCCCTTCATGTGTGAATGACACGACTTCGGCGGTACGCTTGAGCCCCGCTACATTGTCGGCGCGGAATCACTTGACCAGTGAGCTATTACGCACTCTTTCAAGGGTGGCTGCTTCTAAGCCAACCTCCTGGTTGTCTCTGCGACTCCACATCCTTTCCCACTTAGCGTACGCTTAGGGGCCTTAGTCGATGCTCTGGGCTGTTTCCCTCTCGACCATGGAGCTTATCCCCCACAGTCTCACTGCCGTGCTCTCACTTACCGGCATTCGGAGTTTGGCTAAGGTCAGTAACCCGGTAGGGCCCATCGCCTATCCAGTGCTCTACCTCCGGCAAGAAACACACGACGCTGCACCTAAATGCATTTCGGGGAGAACCAGCTATCACGGAGTTTGATTGGCCTTTCACCCCTAACCACAGGTCATCCCCCAGGTTTTCAACCCTGGTGGGTTCGGTCCTCCACGAAGTCTTACCTCCGCTTCAACCTGCCCATGGCTAGATCACTCCGCTTCGGGTCTTGAGCGTGCTACTGAAACGCCCTATTCGGACTCGCTTTCGCTACGGCTTCCCCACACGGGTTAACCTCGCAACACACCGCAAACTCGCAGGCTCATTCTTCAAAAGGCACGCAGTCACGACATGCAAGCAAGCTTGCATGCGACGCTCCCACGGCTTGTAGGCACACGGTTTCAGGTACTATTTCACTCCGCTCCCGCGGTACTTTTCACCATTCCCTCACGGTACTATCCGCTATCGGTCACCAGGGAATATTTAGGCTTAGCGGGTGGTCCCGCCAGATTCACACGGGATTTCTCGGGCCCCGTGCTACTTGGGTGTCTCTCAAACGAGCCGTCAATGTTTCAGCTACGGGGGTCTTACCCTCTACGCCGGACCTTTCGCATGTCCTTCGCCTACATCAACGGTTTCTGACTCGTCTCACGGCCGGCAGACCGCAAAAGAGAGATCCCACAACCCCGCATGCGCAACCCCTGCCGGGTATCACACGCATACGGTTTGGCCTCATCCGGTTTCGCTCGCCACTACTCCCGGAATCACGGTTGTTTTCTCTTCCTGAGGGTACTGAGATGTTTCACTTCCCCTCGTTCCCTCCACACTGCCTATGTGTTCAGCAGCGGGTGACAGCCCATGACGACTGCCGGGTTTCCCCATTCGGACACCCCCGGATCAAAGCTCGGTTGACAGCTCCCCGGGGCCTATCGTGGCCTCCCACGTCCTTCATCGGTTCCTGGTGCCAAGGCATCCACCGTGCGCCCTTAAAAACTTGGCCACAGATGCTCGCGTCCACTGTGCAGTTCTCAAACAACGACCAGCCACCCATCACCCCGCTCCGAAGAACAGGTTCACTGGGGCCGGCAACTGAAGGCGACCATGACGGCCGTACCCTCAGATACCCAACAACGTGCCCGACCCGACCTGCCGTCCCCCACGTTCCACGCCGAAGCAGTACTAGTGAAAAACAACCTGTCGTGCCGAATAGTCAACGTTCCACCCATGAGCAACCACCGTCGAACATTTGCCGACGTAATGGCCTCTGGACTCCTTGCGGAATCTAGATGCTCCTTAGAAAGGAGGTGATCCAGCCGCACCTTCCGGTACGGCTACCTTGTTACGACTTCGTCCCAATCGCCAGTCCCACCTTCGACAGCTCCCTCCCACAAGGGGTTGGGCCACCGGCTTCGGGTGTTACCGACTTTCGTGACGTGACGGGCGGTGTGTACAAGGCCCGGGAACGTATTCACCGCAGCAATGCTGATCTGCGATTACTAGCAACTCCGACTTCATGGGGTCGAGTTGCAGACCCCAATCCGAACTGAGACCGGCTTTTTGAGATTCGCTCCGCCTCACGGCATCGCAGCTCATTGTACCGGCCATTGTAGCACGTGTGCAGCCCAAGACATAAGGGGCATGATGACTTGACGTCGTCCCCACCTTCCTCCGAGTTGACCCCGGCAGTCTCCTGTGAGTCCCCATCACCCCGAAGGGCATGCTGGCAACACAGAACAAGGGTTGCGCTCGTTGCGGGACTTAACCCAACATCTCACGACACGAGCTGACGACAGCCATGCACCACCTGTACACCGACCACAAGGGGGGCACCATCTCTGATGCTTTCCGGTGTATGTCAAGCCTTGGTAAGGTTCTTCGCGTTGCGTCGAATTAAGCCACATGCTCCGCTGCTTGTGCGGGCCCCCGTCAATTCCTTTGAGTTTTAGCCTTGCGGCCGTACTCCCCAGGCGGGGAACTTAATGCGTTAGCTGCGGCACCGACGACGTGGAATGTCGCCAACACCTAGTTCCCAACGTTTACGGCGTGGACTACCAGGGTATCTAATCCTGTTCGCTCCCCACGCTTTCGCTCCTCAGCGTCAGTAATGGCCCAGAGATCCGCCTTCGCCACCGGTGTTCCTCCTGATATCTGCGCATTTCACCGCTACACCAGGAATTCCGATCTCCCCTACCACACTCTAGCCTGCCCGTATCGACTGCAGACCCGGGGTTAAGCCCCGGGCTTTCACAACCGACGCAACAAGCCGCCTACGAGCTCTTTACGCCCAATAATTCCGGACAACGCTTGCGCCCTACGTATTACCGCGGCTGCTGGCACGTAGTTAGCCGGCGCTTCTTCTGCAGGTACCGTCACTCTCGCTTCTTCCCTGCTGAAAGAGGTTTACAACCCGAAGGCCGTCATCCCTCACGCGGCGTCGCTGCATCAGGCTTTCGCCCATTGTGCAATATTCCCCACTGCTGCCTCCCGTAGGAGTCTGGGCCGTGTCTCAGTCCCAGTGTGGCCGGTCGCCCTCTCAGGCCGGCTACCCGTCGTCGCCTTGGTAGGCCATCACCCCACCAACAAGCTGATAGGCCGCGGGCTCATCCTTCACCGCCGGAGCTTTCAACCCCGTCCCATGCGGGACAGAGTGTTATCCGGTATTAGACCCCGTTTCCAGGGCTTGTCCCAGAGTGAAGGGCAGATTGCCCACGTGTTACTCACCCGTTCGCCACTAATCCACCCCGAAGGGCTTCATCGTTCGACTTGCATGTGTTAAGCACGCCGCCAGCGTTCGTCCTGAGCCAGGATCAAACTCTCCGTGAATGTTTTCCCGTGATCGGGACAACACAACACGAGAGCGGAACGACCGGACGGAATAAGACCGGTCGTTCACAGCGTCCTCGCTGTGTAAATTGCCCACCGGGTCAGTGACCCCGTGGGACTTTCAAAGGAACCTCCAACCTGCCGAAGCAGGCCGGGGTATCAACATATCTGGCGTTGACTTTTGGCACGCTGTTGAGTTCTCAAGGAACGGACGCTTCCTTTGTACTCACCCTCTCGGGCTTTCCTCCGGGCTTTTCCCTTCGGTCTTGCGTTTCCGACTCTATCAGACTCTTTCGTGTCCGATTCCCGGTCGAAGCGGGTTGTGCTTTCCAGTTCTTCGCTTTCGCGCTTCCCTTTCCGGCGGTTCCAACCTTACCAGACTCTTTTCCGTTCCGTTTCCGGTCCGAATTTGAATTCCGGTGGCCTTTGGAGTGGCCTTTGCCTTTCGGCGGATCCGACTTTATCAGAAGTTCTGAGTCGGAATTCCCGCCCCATCCGGGACGCTTCACTGCACACGAGTGTGCGCGGTGCTTCCCGGTCAGGCGGAGCCGTAAACGTACTGGAGCGGGGCGCCCCGATGCAAATCGGGGCGCCCCGCTCCGGAGTTCGTTCCTGTCGGCGTCAGACCTCGACGACGACGGGAAGGATCATCGGGCGCCGACGGTAGGTGTCGGAAACCCACTTGCCCACCGTGCGACGGACGAGCTGCTGGAGCTGGTGCGGCTCCAGCACGCCGTCCTGGGCGGACTTGTTGATCGCTTCCTCGATCTTCGGCACCACGGCGCTGAACGCCGAGTCGTCGATGCCGGAGCCGCGGGCGTGGATGTCCGGTCCGCCCGTGATCTTGCCGGAGGAGCTGTCGACCACGATGAAGACGGAGATGATGCCCTCTTCGCCGAGGATCCGGCGGTCCTTGAGCGAGGTCTCGGTGACATCGCCGACGGAGAGACCGTCGACGTAGACATAGCCCGCCTGGACCTTGCCGACGATCTTGGCCCGGCCGTCGACGAGGTCGACGACGACGCCGTCCTCGGCGATGACGATGTGGTCCTTGGGCACTCCGGTGAGCGCGCCCAGTTCGGCGTTGGCCCTCAGGTGGCGCCATTCGCCGTGGACCGGCATCAGGTTCTTCGGCTTGCAGATGTTGTAGAAGTACAGCAGCTCGCCGGCCGAGGCGTGGCCCGAGACGTGGACCTTCGCGTTGCCCTTGTGGACGACGTTGGCGCCCCAGCGGGTCAGACCGTTGATCACGCGGTAGACCGCATTCTCGTTGCCCGGGATCAGGGACGACGCCAGGATCACGGTGTCGCCCGGGACGATCCGGATCTGGTGGTCGCGGTTGGCCATCCGGGACAGGGCCGCCATGGGCTCGCCCTGGGAGCCCGTGCAGACCAGCACGACCTCGTCGTCCGGCAGGTCGTCGAGGGTCTTGACGTCGACGACCAGGCCCGCAGGGACCCTCAGGTAGCCGAGGTCACGGGCGATGCCCATGTTGCGGACCATCGAGCGGCCGACGAAGGCGACCCTGCGGCCGTACTCGTGTGCCGCGTCGAGGATCTGCTGGATGCGGTGGACGTGGCTGGCGAAGCTCGCCACGATGATGCGCTTCTGGGCGTTGGCGAAGACCGTGCGCAGGACGTTGGAGATGTCCCGCTCGGGCGGTACGAAGCCCGGGACCTCGGCGTTCGTCGAGTCGGAGAGGAGGAGGTCGATGCCTTCCTCGCTCAGCCGGGCGAAGGCATGCAGGTCGGTGAGCCGGCCGTCCAGCGGAAGCTGATCCATCTTGAAGTCGCCGGTCGCGACGGCCATCCCCGCAGGGGTGCGGATGGCGACCGCGAGGGCGTCCGGGATGGAGTGGTTGACCGCGATGAACTCGCAGTCGAACACGCCGATGCGCTCGCGCTGGCCCTCCGCCACTTCGAGGGTGTACGGACGGATGCGGTGCTCCTGGAGCTTCGCCTCGATCAGCGCGAGGGTCAGCTTGGAACCGATGAGGGGGATGTCCGGCTTCAGGCGCAGCAGATACGGGACACCACCGATGTGGTCCTCGTGGCCGTGCGTGAGGACGATGCCCTCGATGTCGTCGAGACGGTCCCGGATCGTGGTGAAGTCCGGCAGGATCAGGTCGATTCCGGGCTGCTCCTCCTCGGGGAAGAGAACTCCACAGTCGACGATGAGCAGGCGGCCGCCGTACTCGAAGACCGTCATATTGCGGCCGATTTCGCCGAGGCCGCCGAGCGGGGTGACCCGGAGGCCGCCCTTCGGGAGCTTCGGCGGGGTGCCGAGTTCGGGATGCGGATGACTCAAAAGACTCTCCTTACCACGCACGCCACGTACCGCTTGGGCACGTGGCGCGCATGTCATTCGTGCACTTGCTGTTGTCTGTGATCGCTCTTGCGAGTGTTCTTCGCTTATTCAGTTGTGAAGTCTGTGGTTACAGCTCTACCCCACCGGCTGCGAGATCGATCTTGAGCTGCGCCGTTTCCTGTGCGGTGAGTTCCACCAGGGGGAGACGCAGCGGGCCCGCCGGGAGGCCCTGGAGGGCCAGTGCCGCCTTGGTGGTGATCACACCCTGGGTGCGGAACATGCCGGTGAAGACCGGCAGGAGCTTCTGGTGGATCTCCGTGGCCTTCTGGACGTCGCCGCCGGCATACGCCTCGATGAGGGCGCGCAGGTCGGGGGTGACGACATGGCCGACGACGGAGACGAATCCGATGGCGCCGACCGAGAGCAGCGGCAGGTTCAGCATGTCGTCGCCGGAGTACCAGGCGAGGCCGGAGCGTGCGATGGCCCAGCTGGCGCGGCCGAGGTCGCCCTTGGCGTCCTTGTTGGCAACGATGCGCGGGTGCTCGGCGAGCCGTACCAGCGTCTCCGTGTCGATCGGCACACCGCTGCGACCGGGAATGTCGTAGAGCATCACCGGCAGGCCGGTGGCGTCGGCGATGGCTGTGAAGTGGCGGAAGAGGCCTTCCTGCGGCGGCTTGTTGTAGTACGGCGTCACCGCGAGGAGTCCGTGGGCGCCGGAGCGTTCGGCCGTACGGGCGAGCTCGATGCTGTGCCGGGTGTCGTTGGTGCCGATGCCGGCGACGATGTGGGCCCTGTCCCCCACGGCTTCCAGTACCGCCCTTACGAGCTGGTCTTTCTCCGCGTCGCTGGTGGTCGGGGACTCGCCGGTGGTGCCGTTGACGACCAGGCCGTCATTGCCTGCGTCCACCAGATGGACGGCGAGCCGCTGGGCACCGTCGAGGTCGAGTGCACCGTCCGCCGTGAAGGGCGTGACCATAGCGGTGAGGACCCGCCCGAAGGGGGTCTGCGGAGTGGAGATCGGAGCCATGGGTAACACGCTACTCGCTGCTCAGCGCCCAATGTCCCCTCGGGGGGACAAGCTGTAGGAGCCCGGCACTGCCTGCTCGGGGGTTCAAGCAGTGCCGGGTCCGTTTGATCAGCCTAGATGAACTTCACGAAACGCCGCAATACGGACACCGCTTACGGGGCTACGCGTCCGTTCTTGTTGAAGGCTGCATGGGTGAGCGGCATGAGCCGGGCCCAGTGCTCCTCCATCTGCTGTCCGACCATCTCGATCTCGCGCTGCGGGAAGGATGGCACCTTCGCCAGCTCGTGCTGGGTGCGCAGGCCGAGGAAGTGCATCAGTGAGCGGGCGTTGCACGTGGCGTACATCGAGGAGAAGAGGCCGACGGGGAGCACGGCGCGGGCGACCTCGCGGGCCACTCCTGCGGCGAGCATCTCCTGGTACGCCTCGTACGCCTGGCGGTAGGAGTCCTCCATGACGCGGCCGGTGAGCTCCTGCTGGGCCCGGGTGCCCTCGACGAACTCGTACTTGCCGGGGCGGCCCTGCTGGACGAGCTTGCGGGACGCGTCCGGGACGTAGAAGACCGGCTCCAGCTCCCTGTAGCGGCCCGATTCCTCGTTGTACGACCAGCCGACGCGGTGCCGCATGAACTCGCGGAACACGAAGATCGGGGCGCTGATGAAGAAGGTCATCGAGTTGTGCTCGAACGGGCTGCCGTGGCGGTCGCGCATCAGGTAGTTGATGAGGCCCTTGGAGCGCTCGGGGTCCTTGGTGACCTCCTCCAGGGACTGCTCGCCGGCCGTGGAGACACGGGCCGCGAACAGGACGTCGGAGTCGCCCGCGGCGTGTTTCACCAGCTCAACGGTGACATCGCTGCGGAAGCTGGGCTTTGCGGGCTCGGGGGTCTCGGTCACCGGCGGGGTCCTTCCAGTTGCGTCGCTCGGGCGGCGTCCACTCTACGGGCCACCACTGACAACCAGGTCGGGAAGGGCCGTCCAGGGATTTCTTCGACGAATTCGGCGATTCGGGGCACCGATCGGGCCCGCCATGCGTCTGACTCAATAGCAGCATCCGTAACAGAGTTCAAGGAGACCTTCCTCATGTTCCGCCGGCGTGAAGCCGTCCCGTTCTCGTTCGTGGCCGAGAGCGACCGATTCCGCAGCAATGTCACTCCGCCCCCGCGGGAGCGCGCCAGCGTCTCCCAGCTGGCCGCCCGTTCCCTCGTCGGGCTGACGGTGGTCGCCGGCCTGGCCGGGTCGCTGATCCTCGGCCTGCCCGCGCTCAGCCCCACCCAGAGTCCTTCGCACGCCGAGCAGACCGAGGCCGCCCACGGGCATTGACTCGTACGGACCCCCTGGGGTGGTCGGGCCGGTGACCTCCTCGGTAGCCTCACCGGGCACAGCAATCGAGCGTGTTTGTGAGTGAGGATCTGTCGTGCCCCTGCCCTTTCTGACGGCCGACCGCGCGTTTGACGCGAGCGCCGAGGACATCGCGCTGCCGTTCGACGACCACGACAGCTGGCGACGTCCGTACCGCCCCGGCCCCTGGCGCGTCGCGGCTGCGGCCTTCCTGCTGCTGCTCGCGTCCTTCGTGCTGCTCGCGGGAATGATCACCGCGTTCGCCGGGGCGCTGCCGGGCACGGCCGTGTGCCTGGTACTGGCCCTCGGGGTCATCCTCTGCGCGCTGCGGCTGCTGCGGGTCGGTGCCTGGGTCAGCCGGCACGGCGTGCGCCGGGTCGGCTTCTTCACGACGGCGACCGTGCCGTGGAACCGGATCACCGCCATCCGTACGGTGCAGCAGCCGGTGAAGTGGCTCGGGTTCCCGCGCACGGTCCAGGGGCAGGCCCTGATCGTCGTACGCCAGGGGGGCGACGCGATGGCGCCGCTGCTCACCGACAACAGCGCCGACTTTCTGACGCGCGGCGAGGCGTTCGACCGTGCGGCCGACACGGTCGAGGCGTGGGGGGACGAGTACCGGCGGGCCTGAGGCCCTTGGACGAACGGGCCGCCCGGCCCGGCACGCCCGTTCAGGACGTGCTGGGCCGGGCGGTCTTCATGTGCAGGGCGATGGCTCGCTGCATGGCCTTCCGGGCCCGCGGAGTGTCCCTGGCGTCCTGGTAGGCGACGGCGAGGCGGAACCAGCAACGCCAGTCGTCCGGGGAGTCCTCGGTCTCCTCGCGGCGGCGGGCGAACACCGCGTCGGCCGAGTCGCGGTCGATGCGGCCGGACGGGGTGCGGACCAGTTCGTCGACCGGCAGGCCGCCCTCCGCGTCGAGTTCCGCGGCCAGCGCGTTCGCCCGCGACACGAACTGGGTGTTCTTCCAGAGGAACCAGATGCCGATCACCGGCAGGATCAGCACCGCGACCCCGAAGGTGACCGTCAGCAGGGTGCCGTGCTCGATGAGCAGGACGCCACGGCTGCCGACCAGGACGAAGTAGAAGACCAGGACGGCAGCGGTGACGAAGTAAGTGATCTTTGCGCGCATGGCGGGGGCTCAGTCAGTTCAGGTCGAGGAAGTGTTCCAGGCCGAACGTGAGGCCGGGAGTGGTCACCACGCGGCGTGCGCCGAGCAGGATGCCCGGCATGAAGCTGCTGTGGTGCAGGGAGTCGTGGCGGATGGTGAGGGTCTCGCCCTCGCCGCCGAGCAGCACTTCCTGGTGGGCGAGGAGGCCGCGGAGCCGGACCGCGTGGACCGGGACCCCGTCGACGTCCGCTCCCCGGGCCCCGTCCAGGGCCGTGGTGGTGGCGTCCGGCTGCGGGGCGCAGCCGGCCTTCCTGCGGGCCTCGGCGATCAGCTGGGCGGTGCGGGTGGCGGTGCCCGAGGGGGCGTCGGCCTTGTCGGGGTGGTGGAGTTCGATGACCTCGACGGACTCGAAGTAGCGGGCGGCCTGCTCCGCGAACTTCATCGTGAGGACGGCGCCGATGGAGAAGTTCGGCGCGATGAGCACACCGGTCTCCGGGGAGCCGGAGAGCCAGGTGTTCAGCTGCGCGAGCCGTTCGTCGGACCAGCCTGTCGTACCGACGACGGCGTGGATGCCGTGCCGGACGCAGAAGTCGAGGTTGCCCATCACGGACGCGGGGGTGGTGAGCTCGACGACGACCTGGGCGCCGGATTCCGTGAGGGTCTCCAGCTCGTCGCCGCGGCCCAGCGCGGCCACCAGCTCCATGTCGTCGGCGGCCTCGACGGCTCGTACCGCCTCGGATCCGATGCGGCCCTTGGCGCCGAGAACGGCCACGCGCAGCTTGCTCATTGCTCTGCTTCCTTACGGGTGGGTTAGGAGACCGCTTCTTCGAGGCGGTCGGCCTGCTTGTCCTTGAGCGGACCGATGACGGAGAGGGAGGGGCGGTGTCCGAGGACCTCGCCCGCGACCGCGCGGACGTCGTCGGGGGTGACCTGCGCCATCCGGGCCAGCATGTCGTCGACCGACATCTGGTCGCCCCAGCACAGTTCGCTCTTGCCGATGCGGTTCATCAGCGCGCCGGTGTCCTCCAGGCCGAGGACCGTGGAGCCGGAGAGCTGCCCGATGGCGCGACCGATCTCCTCGTCGCTCAGTCCTTCGGACGCCACCCGGTCGAGTTCGTCCCGGCAGATCTTGAGGACGTCGTGGACCTGGCTGGGCCGGCAGCCCGCGTACACCCCGAAGAGTCCGCAGTCGGCGAAGCCCGAGGTGTACGAGTACACGCTGTAGGCGAGGCCGCGCTTCTCCCGTACCTCCTGGAAGAGGCGTGAGCTCATGCCGCCGCCGAGGGCGGTGTTGAGGACGCCCAGCGCCCAGCGGCGCTCGTCGGTGCGGGCCAGGCCGGGTACGCCGAGGACGACGTGGGCCTGCTCGGTCCTGCGGTTCAGGAGCTCCACCCGGCCCGCGGTGCGCAGGGTGCGGGAGCCCTCGCGCGGGGCGACCGGGACGGCGTCGGTGCGGGACAGGGCGCCCGCCCGCTCGAAGGCCTTGCGGACCTGGCGTACGACCGTGGCGTGGTCGATGTTGCCGGCGGCGGCGACGACCAGGTGCGTGGGGTCGTAGTGCTTCTTGTAGAAGCGGGCGATCCGGCTGCGGTCGAGCGCGTTGATGGTGTCGACGGTGCCGAGGACCGGGCGGCCGAGGGGGGTGTCGCCGAGCATGGTGTGCGCGAACAGGTCGTGCACGCAGTCGCCCGGGTCGTCCTCGGTCATCGCGATCTCTTCGAGGATGACGCCGCGCTCCGCGTCGACGTCCTCGGCGGTGATCAGCGAGCCGGTCAGCATGTCGCAGACGACATCGATGGCCAGCGGCAGGTCGGTGTCGAGGACCCGCGCGTAGTAGCAGGTGTACTCCTTCGCCGTGAAGGCGTTCATCTCGCCGCCGACCGCGTCGATCGCGGCGGAGATGTCCAGGGCGCTGCGCTTGGCGGTGCCCTTGAAGAGGAGGTGTTCGAGGTAGTGCGTCGCGCCGTTCAGCGTGGGGGTCTCGTCGCGTGATCCGACGTTGGCCCAGATGCCGAAGGTGGCGGAGCGTACGGAGGGCAGGGTCTCGGTGACGACCCGGAGACCGCCGGGCAGGACGGTGCGGCGGACCGTACCGATGCCGTTGGTGCCCTTGAGAAGCGTTTGGGTACGGGCGACGGCCCGCGCCTCGGAGGAGGCGCGGGCCGTCGTCACGGAACTACGGGACGTCACTTGGCGGCGTCGTCCTTCTTCTCGTCCTCTTCGCCCTCGACGACCGGGATCAGGGAGAGCTTGCCGCGGGAGTCGATCTCCGCGATCTCGACCTGGACCTTGGCGCCGACGCCGAGCACGTCCTCGACGTTCTCCACGCGCTTGCCACCGGCGAGCTTGCGGATCTGCGAGATGTGCAGCAGGCCGTCCTTGCCGGGCATGAGGGAGACGAAGGCACCGAAGGTGGTGGTCTTGACGACCGTACCCAGGTAGCGCTCGCCGACCTCCGGCATGGTCGGGTTGGCGATCGAGTTGATCGTGGCGCGGGCGGCCTCGGCGGCCGGTCCGTCGGCGGCACCGATGTAGATGGTGCCGTCGTCCTCGATCGTGATGTCGGCGCCGGTGTCCTCCTGGATCTGGTTGATCATCTTGCCCTTGGGGCCGATGACCTCACCGATCTTGTCCACCGGGATCTTGACGGTGATGATCCGCGGGGCGTTCGGGGACATCTCGTCCGGGACGTCGATGGCCTCGTTCATCACATCGAGGATGTGGAGGCGGGCGTCGCGGGCCTGCTTCAGCGCGGCGGCCAGGACCGAGGCGGGGATGCCGTCGAGCTTGGTGTCGAGCTGGAGCGCGGTGACGAACTGCTTCGTACCGGCGACCTTGAAGTCCATGTCGCCGAAGGCGTCCTCCGCACCGAGGATGTCGGTGAGGGCGACGTAGTGGGTCTTGCCGTCGATCTCCTGGGAGATCAGGCCCATGGCGATACCGGCGACGGCGGCCTTGAGCGGCACACCGGCGTTCAGCAGCGACATGGTGGAGGCGCAGACCGAGCCCATGGACGTCGAGCCGTTGGAGCCCAGCGCCTCGGAGACCTGGCGGATCGCGTAGGGGAACTCCTCGCGCGTCGGCAGCACCGGCACGATGGCGCGCTCGGCGAGCGCGCCGTGGCCGATCTCGCGGCGCTTGGGCGAGCCCACGCGGCCGGTCTCACCGACGGAGTACGGCGGGAAGTTGTAGTTGTGCATGTAGCGCTTGCGGGTCACCGGGGAGAGGGTGTCCAGCTGCTGCTCCATGCGGAGCATGTTGAGGGTGGTGACGCCCAGGATCTGGGTCTCGCCACGCTCGAACAGCGCCGAGCCGTGCACCCGCGGGATGGCCTCGACCTCGGCGGCGAGCGTACGGATGTCCGTGACGCCACGGCCGTCGATGCGGACCTTGTCCTTGATGACGCGCTCGCGGACCAGCTTCTTGGTCAGCGCGCGGTAGGCGGCGGAGATCTCCTTCTCGCGACCCTCGAAGGCCGGGAGGAGCTTCTCGGCGGCGATCTCCTTGACGCGGTCCAGCTCGGCCTCGCGGTCCTGCTTGCCGGCGATGGTGAGCGCCTGGGCCAGCT
Source organism: Streptomyces sp. NBC_01363 (assembly GCF_026340595.1). Lineage (GTDB taxonomy): Bacteria > Actinomycetota > Actinomycetes > Streptomycetales > Streptomycetaceae > Streptomyces. The sequence continues at coordinate 570,972 of NZ_JAPEPF010000002.1, read as the reverse complement.
CGGACGTCACGGCGGCGGCGAGCGCCTCGAAGACGTCGTCCTGGTAGTCCAGGAAGACCGGGAACTCGCCGACCGGCTTGGCGGCCTTGGCGGCCAGGTCGGACTGGGCCTTGCAGAGCGCCTTGATGAAGGGCTTCGCGGCTTCCAGGCCGGCGGCGACGACCTCTTCGGTCGGGGCCTCGGCGCCGTCCTTGACGAGCTGGATGGTCTTCTCGGTGGCCTCGGCCTCGACCATCATGATCGCGACGTCGCCGTCCTCCAGGACGCGACCGGCGACGACCATGTCGAAGACGGCGTCCTCGAGCTCGGTGTGCGTCGGGAAGGCGACCCACTGGCCCTTGATCAGCGCGACACGGGTGCCGCCGACCGGGCCGGAGAAGGGCAGGCCGGCCAGCTGCGTGGAGCAGGAGGCGGCGTTGATCGCGACCACGTCGTACAGGTGGTCGGGGTTGAGCGCCATGATCGTCTCGACGATCTGGATCTCGTTGCGCAGGCCCTTCTTGAAGGAGGGGCGCAGCGGGCGGTCGATCAGGCGGCAGGTGAGGATCGCGTCCTCGGAGGGCCGGCCCTCACGACGGAAGAAGGAGCCGGGGATCTTGCCGGCGGCGTACTGCCGCTCCTCGACGTCCACCGTGAGGGGGAAGAAGTCGAGCTGGTCCTTGGGCTTCTTCGAAGCGGTGGTGGCCGACAGCACCATGGTGTCGTCGTCCAGGTACGCGACGGCGGAGCCGGCGGCCTGCTTGGCCAGGCGGCCCGTCTCGAAGCGGATGGTGCGGGTGCCGAAGGTTCCGTTGTCGATAACGGCCTCGGCGTAGTGGGTCTCGTTCTCCACTAGCGTTTTCTCCGATACATATCGTCTTCTCGCCCCCACGCCCGTGTGGCGGGGGACGGTAGCGGAGAAGCCCTCCATCGGCGGGCCGGTCTTCGATCGAAGCACCCGGGTCGATGAGTCCGGGGGCCACTACCGAGGACCGGCGGCGGGGAGGTCTGCTTCTCGCTCGTCTGTTGGTCGTTCTCCGACCAGGTTACTGAGATTCGGCTCAGCTTGGCATTCCGGTGGGGCGGGCGGGCCCGTCACTTCCCGGACATGCGTACGTACGCACAATCGTACGTACAACAAAGGGAGCGGCCCCCTCAGTGGTGGGAACCGCTCCCTTCACGGCGAACTACTTGGCGCCGCCGGCCGCACCGCGGCGGATGCCGAGGCGGTCGACCAGCGCACGGAAGCGCTGGATGTCCTTCTTGGCCAGGTACTGAAGGAGGCGGCGACGCTGGCCGACCAGGATCAGCAGACCACGACGGGAGTGGTGGTCGTGCTTGTGCGTCTTGAGGTGCTCCGTCAGGTCCGAGATCCGGCGGGAGAGCATCGCGACCTGAACCTCGGGGGATCCGGTGTCACCCTCCTTCTGGGCGAACTCGGACATGATCTGCTTCTTCGTAGCGGCGTCGAGCGGCACGCGTACTCCTCTTTGATGTTCGATGCGCCCACGAGTGCCCCTGGTCTTGATCGCAGGGGAGCTTCCGTGACTCGGAGGCGAAGGTCCGATGAGCGCAGCTCCCAGCATGATCCGGAAGGGCGTACACAAACGGCCGTCACACAGCGTACCAGCCCCCACGGATCAGCTCGTCAGGGCCCTCGCCCTGCTGAAGACGTCCAGTACTGCCAGGCAGAGCGGGACCAGCGAGAGCAGGACGGCGCTCTCGGCCAGGTCGAGCAGGCGGCCCCAGAACGGGGAGAGGCCCTTGCGCGGAATGATCAGGCCGATCGCGGTGAGCAGGGCGGCCCCGGCGGCGACGGCCGCGGAGAGCCAGATGGTACGGATGTCCAGGGAGCTGCGGTCCCCGTACCGGACCAGGTCGAAGAGCAGGTCGGTCGGCGGGTTCAGGGAGAGGCCGAGGACCAGCAGGGCGACCGTGCCGAGGCCCGCCACCAGTACGCAGGCGACCTGGGAGGTATAGCGGAACAGACGGGCGCGCAGCAGCATCGCGAGTCCGGAGGCCAGCGCCAGGAACTGGCCCCAGACGTTGTCCGAGAAACCGAGCACGGCCCCGCATCCGACGACGACCGCCGCGCAGCCCCCGACCAGGCCGAGCAGCATCTCGTGGCCACGGCGGGCCTGGGCCGCGATGCGTTCGGCGTCGACGGGGGCGCCCTGGGCCGCGGGCTCGGCGTACGGGTCGGCGAGGGTGTCGTCGTAGCCGCCGGGGGCGGTGCGCGGCGACGCGTAGCCGATGGGCAGCCGGGCGAACCGGGCGGAGAGGCCGGGCAGGAAGGCGACCAGGCCGAGGGTGACCGGGGCGCAGACGGCGGCCGTCTGCGTGGCGGACGCCTCGGTGAGGATCGCGACGAAGGTCGCCAGGGTGCCGACGGTGGCGAGGAAGGTGGCCGCGACGAACGGGGCGTCGCCGCTCGGGGTGAGGGCGACCAGCGCGACCGAGGCGATCAGGACGGCGACGCAGCCGAGCAGGAACTGGAGCCTGCCGGGGCCCTGGCCGGCGTCCGGGCCGATGATGCCGGAGCCCGCGATGAGCACGAGGGGCAGCGCGCCGAGGCCGAGGGCGACGGCGGTGGAGCGGTCGGTGTAGACCCGGGCGCGCACCCCCGCGAACGCGGTCAGCAGCAGTCCGGCGGAGCCCGCGATGATGCCGGGCAGGCTGTGCATGTCGTGCCTGACCGGGTCGGCGAACCAGAGCACGAAGCCCATCAGTACGAGCAGCAGCACCCCGCCGACCAGGCCCGCGCCGCGCAGCAGTTCGTCGCTCCACAGATGGCGGTCGCGGGTGACGGCCGAGGCGACGGCGTCCGAGACGTCGTCGAAGACGGCGGGCGGCAGGGACTGGGCGAAGGGGCGCAGGCTGAGGAGTTCGCCGTCGAGGACCTGCTGGGCGGCGAGGGTGCGCGCCCCGTCGAGGACCGTGCCATCGCGGCGCACGAGGTGGTATCCGGTGGGGATTCCGGCTGCCTGGGTCTGGCCGGTGAGACGGAGGATCTCCGGGTAGACGTCCGCGACGGCGATGTCCTCCGGCAGGGCCACATCGATCCGGCTGTCGGGCGCCACGACGGTCACCCGGCAGAAGCCCGTCGCTGCAGTCGAACTCACGTGTCTGGTCCCCCTGATTCGCGGTTGCGCACGGTGCGCGCGCCACCCTACCGGGAGGGGGGCCGGTCATCTGCAAGTAGGATCGCCGTCGCGCGGAGGGACGTCCGCAAGCAAAGGCAGCCACGGGGGCTTCGGTGCACATTCGGCCGGTCTTGTGCCCGTCCGTACCGAGGGACTGATGTTTCGGTGAGCCAGATCGTCGTGAAACGACCTCCGCGGGCCCTGCCGCCGGAAGTCCCCATGGACGAGTTGACGTTGGAGTCCCCTCCCGAACTGCCCCGCGGGCAGCAGGAGGGCATGCTGATGCAGATCCTGCCGGTGCTCGGCATGGGGTCGTCGGTGGTCTTCTTCTTCTCTCCGCAGGCACCTCCGTTCATGCGGATCATGGGTGTTCTGATGCTGGTCTCGACCGTCGGGATGGTGGTCGCCCAGCTGGTCCGCTATCGCCGCGGTACGCAGGGGCAAATGGCCGATGTCCGGCGCGACTACCTCAAGTACCTGGCGCAGACCCGGCGTACGGTGCGCCGGACGGCGCGCACCCAGCGGGACGCGCAGCTGTATCTGCAGCCCGCTCCGGACCAGTTGTGGTCGGTGGTCGCCGAGGGCGGCCGGGTGTGGGAACGACGGGTCGGCGACAAGGACTTCGGGCAGGTCCGGGTGGGGCTCGGCGCCCAGCAACTGGCCACCCCGCTGATCGCTCCCGACACCGCCCCGGTGGACGAGCTGGAGCCGATGTGCGCGGGTGCGATGCAGCGGTTCCTCGCCGTGCACGGGTCGTTGGACGGGCTGCCGATGGCCGTGTCGATGCGGGCGTTCTACCACGTGACGGTCTCCGGCCGGCCGGAGGCGGCGCAGTCGGCCGCGCGGGCGCTGGTCGCCCAGTTGGTGACGCTGCACTCCCCCGAGGATCTGCTGGTCGCCGTGGTGGCGGCGCGGGGTGCGCTGGAACGCTGGGACTGGACGAAGTGGCTGCCGCATCTGCAGCTGCCGGGGCAGGTCGACGGGGCCGGTACGAGGCGGCTGTTCGGGGACGACCTGGGTGAGCTGGAGCAGTTGCTGGCGGGCCGGCTGGAGGGGCGGCCGCGGTTCGGCCGGGAGAGTCAGCCGTTGCTGGACCAGCCGCACATCGTGGTGCTGCTGGACGGCGGGATGGTGCCGCCCGACTCGCTGTTCGCGGCGGCCGAGGGCATCCAGGGTGTGACGATCGTCGAGGTGGTGCCGGGCGAGCTCGACGAGCCGCGCGGCGGTCTGTCGGTGGTGGTGCGGCCGGGGCTGCTGCGGCTGGAGTCGGGTGCGGGGATGGCGTACGAGGGTATGCCGGACGGGATGTCGCTGCCCGCGGCCGAGGCGCTGGCCCGGCAGCTGGCGCCGCTCAGGATGGGCGGGGGCGACGACGACGAGCCGCTGCTGGCGAACCTGGACTTCACGGATCTGCTGAATCTGGGCGACGCGGCTTCGGTCGATGTGGCGCGGACCTGGCGGCCGCGATCGGTCTCCGAGCGGCTGCGGGTGCCGATCGGCATCGGCGAGGACGGTCAGCCGGTGATGCTGGACCTGAAGGAGGCCGCGCAGGACGGCATGGGTCCGCACGGGCTGTGTGTCGGTGCGACGGGTTCCGGCAAGTCCGAGCTGTTGCGGACGCTGGTGCTGGGGCTCGCGGTCACGCACTCCTCGGAGACGCTGAACTTCGTGCTCGCGGACTTCAAGGGCGGCGCGACGTTCGCCGGGATGTCGCAGATGCCGCATGTGGCGGCCGTGATCACCAACCTCGCGGACGATCTGACGCTGGTCGACCGCATGGGGGACGCGATCCGCGGTGAGCTGCAGCGCCGGCAGGAGCTGCTGCGGTCGGCCGGCAACTACGCCAACATCCACGACTACGAGAAGGCACGGGCGGCGGGTGCGGCGCTTGAGCCGCTGGCCTCGCTGGTCCTGGTCATCGACGAGTTCTCCGAACTCCTCACCGCCAAACCCGACTTCATCGACATGTTCATCCAGATCGGCCGGATCGGGCGTTCGCTGGGTGTGCATCTGCTGCTGGCCTCGCAGCGTCTGGAGGAGGGCAAGCTGCGCGGTCTCGACACCTATCTCTCGTACCGGGTCGGGCTGCGGACCTTCTCCGCCGCCGAGTCGCGTACGGCGCTCGGTGTGCCGGACGCGTACCACCTGCCGTCGGTGCCCGGTTCCGGCTATCTGAAGTTCGGTACGGACGAGATGACCCGGTTCAAGGCGGCCTACGTGTCGGGGACGTACCGCACGGGCGGCCCCGATCTGTCGGTGGGGGCGCTGCCGATCGAGCGGCGGCCCGCGCTGTTCAGCGCCCTTGAGGTGCCGGTGGTGTACGCGGCGCCCGACCCGGCGCATCTGGTGGCCGCGCGGGCAAGCGCGGACGACGACGCGCTCGCCGACACGGTGCTCGATGTGATCGTGCGCCGCCTGGAGGGGCAGGGGGTGCCCGCCCATCAGGTGTGGCTGCCGCCGCTGGACCGGGCGCCGACGCTGGACCAGCTGCTGCCGGGGCTCGCGCCGACCGCCGAGCGCGGGTTCACGGCGACGGAGTACACCCGTCCGGGCGGGCTGACCGTGCCGCTCGGGCTGATCGACAAGCCCTTCGAGCAGCGGCGCGAGGTGCTGTACCGGGACTTCTCGGGCGCGTCGGGTCACATGATGGTCGTCGGCGGTCCGCAGTCCGGAAAGTCGACGCTGGTGCGTACGCTCATCTCGTCGTTCGCCCTCACCCACACCCCGTACGAAGTGCAGTTCTACGGGCTGGACTTCGGTGGTGGCGGTCTGGTCTCGCTGGCGGATCTGCCGCATGTCGGCGGAATGGCCTCGCGGCTGGACCCGGAGCGGGTGCGGCGTACGGTCGCCGAGGTCGCGGGCGTGCTGAACCGGCGCGAGGAGTTCTTCCGCGCCCACTCCATCGACTCCATCGCCACCTACCGGCGCAGGCGCGCCCTGGGTGAACTGCCCGGCGAGCCCTGGGGCGATGTCTTCCTGGTGGTGGACGGCTGGGGCGGTTTCCGGTCCGAGTACGAGATGCTGGAGCAGGTCGTCACCGACATCGCCGCGCGCGGGCTCGGTTACGGCATCCATGTCGTGATCACGGCCGCGCGGTACATGGAGGTGCGGGCCGCACTGAAGGACCAGATCCTCGGCCGGCTCGAGCTGCGGCTCGGCGACGTCATGGACTCCGAGTTCGACCGGAAGGTCGCGGCCAATGTGCCGGCCGGTGTCCCGGGACGGGGGCAGGTGGCGCAGAAGCTGCACTTCATGGGCGCGCTGCCGCGCGTGGACGGTTCCAGCAGCGCCGCGGATCTCTCCGACGGCACGGCCGCGTTCGTCGGGACGGTGAAGGCGAACTGGGCCGGTCCCGCCGCGCCGCCCGTGCGGCTGCTGCCGCGCAAGCTGCCGGCCGATCAGCTGCCGAAGGGCTTCGAGTTCCCGCAGCGGGGCATCGCGATCGGTATCGACGAGACCGATCTGGAGCCGGTGTTCGTCGACTTCGAGACCGATCCGTTCTTCCTGGTCTTCGGGGAGAGCGAATCGGGCAAGACCAATCTGCTGCGGCTGATCGCGAAGCAGATCTCGGAGCGCTACTCCCCCGACGAGGCGAAGCTCGTCGTCGGTGACTACCGGCGGGGGCTGCTGGGCGCGCTGCCCGAGGGGCATCTGCTGGAGTACGCGCCGATGGCGAGCTCGATGCAGATGCACATGGAGGCGCTGGCGGGCGTCTTCGCGCGCCGGCAGCCGCCGACCGATGTCACACCGCAGCAGCTGCGCGACCGCAGTTGGTGGACCGGGCCGCAGATCTTCATCATCGTCGACGACTACGACCTGGTGGCGACGAACGCGGGCAATCCGCTGGCCCCGCTGGCGGAGTACCTGCCGTTCGCCCGCGACACCGGGGTCCGCTTCGTCATCGCGCGGAACTCCGCCGGGGCCTCGCGGTCGATGTACGAGGGGTTCATGCAGCGCATCAAGGAGCTGGGGGCGCAGGGTGTCGTCCTTTCCGGTGACCCGGGCGAGGGCGATCTGATCGGTACGGTGCGCGGGCACGCGATGCCGCCGGGGCGCGGGTACTTCGCCTCGCGGCGCCGGGGGAACCCGCTGGTGCAGATCGGGCGGCTGCCGGAGCAGCGCTGAGCGAGGGGAGCCGGGGCGGGATTCTCCCGCACCCCGGCTCCTTGGGTGGGCACAGGTGTACTAGCGTCTACCGGTGTGATCTTCACGCCTTCGGGCAGGGTCACCAGGTGTGCGACAGTCACTGTTACGGGGAATCTCATGGGTTTTGACGAGGAATGGGGTCTGCTGCGCGGGCAGGCCGCGGAGCGGCAGAGCACCCACATGCAGCTGAACGGTACGGGCGACGGTCCTTTGTCCGGCCCCGGCGGCAAGGACTTCGCCTCGACACCGGCGCAGAAGACGGCCGCGGCGAACACGATCGAGACCGAGCTGGAGCCGAACACCAAGAAGGCCACCGACCGGGCGGACGAGACGTCCACCGCGGCGGTCAAGGAGTTCGACGGCTGGGACACCGGGGCGGGTCTCAAGAAGGTGATGGAGACCTGGGACAAGCAGGTGAAGGTCCTGATGGGCCGGCTGTCCATGGAGAAGGGAGCGCTGCGCGGCGCGTCCAGTCTCTTCGCCGGCAACGACCAGCTGATCAAGTCCCAGTTCACTCCGTTGCTCAAGCCGCAGCCCGGCCCGTACGCCTCCGGGCTCGACGGACTGTAGGGCTGGGAACCGGCGACGTCCGCATCGCGGCCACCGCCTGGAGGCCGCGACGATGGGCTGAGGAAAGGATCTCGACGAGCATGCGAGGGGCCCTGGTCAGCTGCGCCTTCCATATCGGTGACGAGGCCGTCGAGGTCCATGCGGTCGTCACCGGGAAGCTTCGGGCGGAGCCCGTACTCACACCGGTGATCACGAGCGCCGGACGGTTGCCGCCGGACGGCGTCACCTCATATCCGGAGCGCACCGCGGCCGGGCGGCCGGGCGAGCCGGTGGTCGCCGATTCGGGTGCCTGCGCCACCGTACGGCTGAATCCCGTGGGGCCGGCGATGCCGCCCTCCTGCTGGTGACGGCCGGGGCCGCAGGACGCACCACGTTCACCGCGCAACAGGTCACCGCGCCGGCCCGAGCGCTCCACGCACAGATCGCCTGACGGTACGAGAACCGAACAAGCCACGGGGGACACACATGCTCACCTACCACGACGTGATGACCACCGATCTCAGTCAACTGACCACGGCCGCGGGCAAGTGGGACGAGATGGCTGCGGAGATCAAGAAGGTGGCTGACCGCTACAAGGACAGCGTCCAGAAGATCACGCTCGGGCCCTCCTGGGCGGGCGTGAGTGCCCAGACCGCCCACACCAACTTCGCCGCCACCCAGTACGAGTACACGGCCGCCCAGACGGAGGCGAAGGCCATAGCCTCGCTGCTGCGCGACGCGCACGAGGACTTCGTGCGGCTCAAGAAGAACCTGGAGTCCAAGCGCGCGGAGGCCGTCAAGGCGGGGATGCGCGTCTCCGAGAGCGGAGTGGTCAGTTACGACTACGACAAGCTCACGCCCGGAGAACGTTCCGCCATGCACCACGACCCGGACTTCGCACAGAGCGTCAGCAAGGCCGCGGCGTCGTGGACCGAGGCGATCAACGCGTGCGTCAAGGCGGTGGACGACGCCGACCAGGGGGTGAAGATCGCACTCGACGCGGTCACCAAGGACGGCTACGGCGACAAGAACGACGAGACCCTGGGTGTCGGCTTCAACAATCACGCGTACGGCGACATCGAGAAGTACGAGGCGGAGAACACGGCGGACATCGCCACCCGGCTCAACAACGGCGAGAAGGTCTCCGCCGCCGACATGACCGAGTTCCAGCGTGCGGTGCGGGACAACCACGGCGACAAGGCGTTCTCGCAGACACTGCTGAACACATTGGGTCCGGACGGCCTGGTCAAGGTCACCAACCGGCTCAACGACCGTGCCTACGACTCCGACGAGAAGCACAAGGGCCAGTACCTGGAGATCGAGAAGAACCTCGGGAACACGATCGCCACCGCGACCAAGGTGCCCGGTAGTGTCCGGGACGCCCCGCCCGGATCGGCCGCGTTCAAGAAGTGGGTGGACAGCGGGGACGGGAAGTTCTACCGGGAGTGGATGGAGGGGATCGACAAGACCGGCGGCAAGGACTACGGGGACGAGGTCGGCAACCCGCTCTACGGCTACCAGACCGTCGTCAGCGTGATGCAGCGGGCCGATACGCCGTTCGACGACCAGTTCCTCTACGACATGGGCGACAAGCTCATCGAGGCCGAGAAGAACCACCCCGGAATCTTCGAGAAATGGGGTCACGGCCACAACGGGATCGAGACGGACGCCATCGACGGTGTGTTGGACGTGATGAGCCGGAACCCCGACGCGGCCACCGCGTTCTTCGACCCGGACGGCAACGGGACCGACCCGAACCACGTCAAGAACGACCACCTGAAGTACCTCGTGGGCAGTGGCGACGATTCCCGCACCTGGCCCCGGAACACCATCACGGGCGTGGCCGTGACCACGATGGACGACCCGACGAGCCGCATGGGTCTCGGCGCTGCGCTCGAAGCCGCCGCCACCGGTCACGTGCCGCTGGGCACCGGGCAGGACCCGTGGCCGGAGGCCGAGCACAGCGAGGCGCAGGCCCGGGTCATGAACGGCATCCTGGAACAGCTCGCGCCGGGCGAGGGCGAGGGCACCGACGCGTCCGTACCGAAGAATCTGCGACTGCCCCTCGCCAACGCCCTGGGCGATTACGCCTCCGACACCCACGAGATCATCAGCGAGACGTCGGGCGACCACATCCACAACCGGGTCGAAGGGTACTTCGTCGACGAGGACGGCCGGGGCCACCTCTCGACCACGTCGAAGGACCTCATCCAGGTGATGCGTGGGCTCTCCGACGACCCGAACGCCTATGCCACGCTCCACAAGGCCGAGGCGCGTCATCTCAACGCCCTGCTGGACAACATCCCGAATGGGAAGACGGACTTCAATCACAGCGGCAGCTTGGGGGACGCGGGTGCGGTCCTCGGCGCGTACACGGCGATTCGCGAGGACGTGATCAACGACGAGCGGATGAGCGAGTACAGCAAGGCCGACTGGAAGTCGAAGATGGCCTACCACGTGGTCGGCGGGGCCGTCACACCCCTCACCCTGCCAATCGGCGGAAGGGCACTACCCATCGGTGACGCAATTCAGCGCGGTGTGGACACCTGGGCCTGGGAGTGGGGCAACCAGATGAAGGGCGAAGCCGACGTGAAGGCCAACGCCGCGATCGCCGACGAGTATCTCGATGCGTCCATGCAGGTCACCGAGACCCTCGACGGCTGGGCCGCGGGGCGTGACGACATCGACACCAACACCGATGACGGCAAGGCGAAACTCAGAACGCTGAATCGACTCATGCTCGATGGTCGGACGACTGGCAGCACCCAAGCCCACAAGTACCTGACCGACACCACCAATTGACCGCCCCGAGCAACACGTCCCCGGCCCGACCGGTCGCTCCCCACCTGCCGCGGAGGAACACCACATGTCCGAACCATCCGCCGACAAGCCCCCCAGCCGCCGTCCCCTGTACGCGGTCACCGCCGCCCTGCTCGCCGTGGCCATGGCCGGGGGCGCGTGGTTCCTGCTCGGCCGGGGGCAGCCGACGGACCACTGCGGCAAGCTCATCAAAGATGATCGTGTCAAGTCCGCGCTCGGCTCGCGCCACTCGGCCGACATGAGTTGCGCGGATCTGGGTGCGGCGGTGAAGGCCGCCACCACCGGTGGCAAGGCGGCACCGCACACCCGGTCCCAGGCCGACAGCATGAAGAAGATCCTGCTCGTCGTGAACGACAGTCTCGTCCACGACGACCGGACTCTCGCTGCGGATCTCCGGATGCCACTCGCCGAATCCCTGGCCGACTACGCGAACGACATCCAGGAGATCCTGGACGGCACCAACTCCGAGTACACCCGTTGGGCCTCCCCGAGCAGCATCGCGTGGCAGGACGAAACGGGCTACCACTTCTCGGTGTTCCGGGGCGAACTCGTCCGCGTACTGCGGGGCGTCTCGGAGGAACCGACGGCGTACGCGATCCTGCGCAATGCCCAGACGCGATGGGGTGCGGCGCAGCTCGGTTCGCTGACCGCGGCGGCGAAGAGCAACGTTCTGGAAGGTGCGCCGGTCACCAATGCCTCGGCTCTGGGCGGCTACGACGCGATCGCGGCCGACGTGGTGCGGGACAAGGAGGCCTCGGCCGCGGCCCGGTGGGGGGACGCGGTGTACACGGCCCTGAGCAGCCCCGAGGCGACCGCGTCGGCGACTCCTCGATCCGCACTGTCCGGCCGGATCGCCGAGAAGTGGCGGGCGTCTCTGGCATCAGTACCGGCCAAGGAACGGACGGACCACCTGCGCGAGCAGGGCACGTTCATGTTCACCACCTGGGCCAAGGCGGCGGGGGTGGGCCGTGACCGGGCGGCGCCGGTGGAGGCGCAGTGCCATCGCACCGGTCAGGAGCAGTACGCCGCACTCGCTCAGAGCCTGAGAATGTCGTGACGATCGGGGAGCTGGAGAACGACATCCACAACGGCCGGGACCGGGGCGGTGACTCCTTGTACGAATGGCACGGCCGTCGGGGCGAACTGACGGCGTCCCAGGACCGAAGCAGAGCGATGACGTGCTGATGAACTACACGACGGAGCGGCCCCGCCTGCCGAACGCGTGGGTACCACCACGGTGCGGAAGCTGTCCATTCCCGGCGGTGGTGCACGGTGGCGGGGATAGTCTGCTCACGGGCGACGAACACGTTCCGCCACAGGAGAGGAAAGGCACCTGATGGGCACGCAAGCGGAGAAGGACGAGCTGTACGCACTCGACATCTCGGGGGTGGAGTGGCTGGGCGCGCCCGGTACCGAAGAGGCCGAGGAGCGTGTCGAGATCGCTCATCTGCCGGGCGGTGCGGTGGCGATGCGGTCCTCGCTGGATCCCGGGACGGTGTTGCGGTACACCGAGGCCGAGTGGCGGGCCTTCGTCCTGGGCGCGCGGGACGGCGAGTTCGACCTGAAGTAGTCGGCCGACATGCAGAAGGAGGGGCACGCTCCGACGAGCGTGCCCCTCCTTCCGTGTGTCAGCCGTCAGAACGCCTCGGTGAAGGCGCGGGAGGCCCTGTGGTCCGTGGAGCGGTAGCTGTCCTTGCCGTTCTCGACGATCCTCGCGACGTGCTCCAGGCGGTCCTTCATGTGTTCCGCCCGGCCCTTGTACTTGCCCTGCAGGGTCACGTACTCACCGTGGGCCACACCGTCCCAGGTGTCGGTGACGACCTTGAGCGCGGCGTCCATCTCTTCGAGGTCCTTGACGATGTTCTTCGACACCGTGCGGATGCGGTTGGCCATCTCCTGGACGGTCTCGTACTTGACCTTGGTGTTCGGGTCGTGCCCCATGTGTCTTCTCCTCGGTGCTCGGCGTGTGCGGAAGGGGTGGTACGGCGCCGCTCAGACGTTGTTCAGCCCGGAGGTGTTGGCGGGCAGCGCCTGCTCCTTGACCGGGCTGAAGGCCGCGCGGACCTCTTCGTCGTTGGCGTTGCTGAGGTTCTTGGTGCCTTCCACCGCGTTGAGCAGGACGTCGAGGAGCCGACGGATCTGGTCGTGGTCCTCGTTGATCATCAGCTGCGCGGACTTGAACCCCGAGGCACCGACGCCCGTCCATCCGGCGCCGACCGTCTCCAGGATGTCGGCCAGTTCCCTGGACTGACGGGACACCGCGCGACCCGTCTCGATGATCTTGTTCTTCGCCTGGACGATCGGATCGTCGGCAAGTCCGAAACCGCCTGAGGGGCTGGTCATCCGGAAGTCCTATCTCTCGGTTCCCTGGCCTGTCCGTCTGTCACGGTCAGGTTCCTTCCGTTCCCATGTGCTCCGGCAAAGGAATGGGGAAGGTCCGGGCCGGGGAAGCGCCGTCTCGGCATTCCCGTGCCCCGAATTCGGCGTCGGCCACTTCTCGTTCCCCCGTCACACACGTGAAGTCTGTTGCCACCCTAGCCACTTCGTGGTCTCTCCCCAACTGCTCTTCGCCGGGGGCCGGTCAGATCGCCGGGCGGTCGTGTCATCGCGCGACGCGCCTCCGGCGGGCGTCCCGGACCACCGTCGCGGCCCCGGCGATCACGCCGACCAGGACGGCTGCCGCGGCCAGCGCGTAGGTGGCGTACCGCTCGCTGCGCTCCTGCGGCGTCTCCGACAGGGAGAGGTGCGCGGGCTCGGGGGCCGGTGCCTTCGGCGGTGCCGGGTCCGGATGCGGCGCGTTCTGCGGGGTGTCGTCCCCGGACAGGGCGCGGACCGGGTCGACGACGCCCCAGCCGACGTAGTCGTCGTGGCCGGTGACGGAGCGTTCGGCGGTCTGCTCGATCCGGGCGACGATCTGGGCCGCCGTCCACTTCGGGTACTTGGCGCGCATCAGGGCGGCGACCCCGGCGACGTAGGGGGCGGAGAAACTGGTGCCGTTGTCGGTGCACTGCCCGTAGCCGGGGACGGTGGAGACGATGTCGACGCCCGGGGCGGCGACCCCGACGAAATCGCCGGCCTGGGAGAACGGGGCGCGCTCGTTGTTGCGGTCGGACGAGGCGACGGCGAGGACTCCGTCGAAGGCGGCGGGGTAGGTGCGTTTCAGCCTGCCGTCCATGCCGTCGTTGCCCGCGGAGGCGACCACGACGATGTCCCTGGCGAGCGCCTTGGCCACCGCCCGGCCCAGCGTGGACGTCTCGTCCAGGGCCTTGGTCGTGTCCTGGGAGATGTTGATGACCTTGGCCCCCTTGTCGATCGCGTGGTCGATCGCGGCGGCCATCGTGGTGTCCTTGCCGCTGTTCTTCTCGTCGTTCTGGCGGATCGGGATGATCGTGGCCTCGGGGGCCAGTCCGACGAACCCGGTGCCCTTGCGGGGGCGGGCGGCGATGATGCCGGCGACCTTGGTGCCGTGGCCGACCTCGTCGACCGTGCCGTCGCTCTTGCCGCCCTTGAGGTAGTCGGCGCCCGCCGATGCGTCGACGGCCGTCCTGAGCTGCGGGTTGACGTCGTCCACGCCGGTGTCGATGACCGCGACGCGTACGCCCTTGCCCTTGGTGTCCTGCCACAGTTCGTCCAGCAGGACGCGCTGCAGCGGCCAGGGGCGGCCCTCGTACTGCCGCTTCATCGGGAAGGTGCACTCGCCGCCGCCGTCTATGCCCACGTCGCCGGGCCCCCGGGCGTCCTCGGCGGCGTACGCGGCCCCCGGCCCCGCCAGTGCGGCCAGCGCGGCGGTGATCGCCACCGCGCGGGCCGTCTTCCGGTACCCCATCCGTATCTCTCCCCCATGCCGCACGCTGCCCGCCGCGTTCCGCAATGTCATGAACCCTGGGGCTGGCGGGCGCTGTTGGTGTCCAGCCTGGGCCCCTTGGACAGGAAGTCCGACCATTCGATCGGTACGAGGGCGGGCATCACCTTCTCGTATCCGAGCCTGCTCTGCGCCTGGCTGGGCTCGGGCCGGCCGTCCGACTGCTTCTGCTGGTCGCCGGTGCCGATGTCGGAGCGCCTGGCGTCGCTGTCGCCGTTCGCCTGGACCGCGTAGCGCAGTCCGGTGTCCGTCACCAGGAAGAGTGATCCGTCGGGCCTGGTCTGCCGGCCCCGGACCTGGGTGTAGAGCAGGCCGCTGCCGGGGGTGACGTAGGTGCTGGTGCCACCGGCGGCGATGGAGGCGGGATACGCGGTACTCGCCCAGGTGCTCAGGGTGGTCCGGCCCGAGCTGTCGACCTTGCGCAGCACGCTGCAGATGGTGTCGCGGCCGGCGCTGCCGCCCTCGGCGGAGTTCACCGGGGGGTCGGTCTTGTGGGCCGGCCAGAGCGCGGCCTGGCCGACGAAGGCCGCGGTGTCGGGCACGAAGTCCTGGAGGCCGACGGCGCGGGCCTCGCCCTCCAGGTTCAGCTCGGCCGTCTGCGGTGAACTGATCAGCAGCCAGGCGGTGAACTCGGAGACGCGCTGGACCTTTCCTTCGAGCACCACGTAGTAACTGGTGCCCTCGCCGGTCCTGGTCCGCAGGACCGTGCCGACCTTGTTCTCCTCGTCGGAGAGCTGCCCCGCGACGTGTGCCGGGGCGCCGACGTTGCCGGGGATCCGCGGGAAGACGACCGGGCTGCCGTCGTGCAGGGTGGCCAGCCAGTCGTCGGTGACGGACTGCGGCTGCCTGCTCCCGACCAGGGCGTTGGTCAGATGGCCGCTGTCGGCGGCGGTCTCGGCGATGCGGTACTTGGTGCCCTTCGCGTCGACGAGGTAGCGGGCCCGGTCCTGGCCCTGGACGTAGAGCACCTGGCCGCCACCGAGCTTCTGCCTGCCCTCGGTCAGCCTGTTGTCACGTGCGCCGAAGACGAAGGCGGCCTTCTGCACGGTGTTGCCCTTGCCGCCGGGCTGTACGCAGACGGCCCACCGCTTCGCCGTCCCGGCGTCCTTGGCCTCGGGCAGCCGGTCGGGGGCGTACGGGATGCCGAGGATCGGTCCGCGCGGGGGCTTGCCCGCGTCCAGGACGTCGTCCGCGACCTGGATGACGTCGTAGTCCGCCGGGTTGAGCAGCAACCGGGCCGAGGCCAGGTTGAGCACGGGGTGCAGCAGGGTCTTTTTCTTCCTGCCCTTGCCCGTGGTGAGCACCACGTAGCGGGTGGTGGACTTCTTGCCGACGATCACCTTGGTGGCGGGCTTGTCCCAGCCCTTGGGAGCGGTGGGCTTGAACATGCCGACGGCACCGAAGCCCGCGAGGATCAGGGCCCCGACGATCACGCTCGGCAGGACCGCGCGCAGCGGACGCGGAGCGCCCTCCTCGGTGCCGTTGGACGAGGGTTGGAGGAATGCCGCCACCGTGCGTTTCTTCGCGAAGGTGTATGCGTTGAGCTCATCCCGCCGTGATGCCATGAGTCGCTTCGTCTCCCGTGTCTCCCCGCGCGGCACCGGAAGCGGTCGCGTCGCCGGCCGCCGGGCCGGATCGCGATGCCGGACCTCGGTACCGGACCGGCCCCCTACTATGCCTGCTGACCGCGGGCGGTGGTGGGGCGGGTAGGGTGATCCGGCCGCCAAGGCCCCGAGCGGGACAGGCGGATTTCGGGTGGAGTTGGGGACCGACGAACGGGGGGAACGCCGGAATGACGGCTTCCGCGACACGGGCACGTCCGGCCGGGAACGCGACGGGCCCCGCGGCGCCCGGGGCCGGTGGCCCACCTGCTCCGCACGGCCCCGCACAGCGTTCCCGCGGACCTGTCTCCGGCCGGGCCGACGGACGGGTCGGGAAGCTCGGTTCGTTCCGATTGCAACAACTCGTGCTGCTGGAAATCGCGGCAGCGCTGCTGCTCGCGGCCTGGGTGGTCGATCCGCTGCTGCTGGCGCCGGCCGTGGTGATCGCCGGACTGCTGGTGCTGCTGGCCGTCGTGCGCCGACACCGCCGTTCGCTGCCCGAGTCGCTGGGCACCGTCCTCTCGTTGCGCGCGCGTTCCCGCAGGGCCGGTGCGCTGGAGCTGCCCGCGGGCACGGAGCCGGGCATCGCGCCCGTCGTCGAGTGCGATCCGGCGCTGCGCACGTACTCCTTCAGCGACCGTGACCGTCGGCCGGTCGGCATGATCGGTGACGGTACGTTCGTCACGGCCGTCCTCCAGGTGGAGTCGGACGTCTCGGCGCTCAGGCCGGACCGAACCGCGCAACCGCTGCCCCTGGCGCTCATACGGGATGTGCTCGAAGTCGACGGCATCCGGCTGGAGTCGGCGCAGATCGTGCAGCACACCCAGCCGGCGCCCGCCCCGCATCTGCCTCAGCAGTCCGTCGCCGCACGCAACTACGCGCCGCTGCAGGCCCAGACGGGTTCGCCCGCCGTCCGGATCACCTGGATCGCGCTCAAACTGGACCCGGAGCTGTGCCCGGAGGCTGTGCAGGCGCGCGGCGGTGGCATCACGGGGGCGCAGAAGTGCGTGGTGCGCGCGGCCGACCAGTTGTCCAGTCGGCTGACCGGGGCCGGTTTCCGCGCGACGGTGCTGACCGAGCAGGAGTTGACGTCCGCGATCGCGACGTCGGTCTGTGCCAGTGCGCCGGCCATGACGCAGGCCGGTCTGATCGGGACGCCGGTGCGCCGCACCGAGGAGACCGCGCGGACCTGGCGCTGCGACGACCGGTGGCACACCACCTACTGGGTGGCCCGCTGGCCGCAGTTGGGCGGCACCGGCGGTGCGGCGATGCCGCAGCTCGTGGCCCTGCTCACCTCGATCCCGGCGCTCGCCACGACCTTCAGCCTGACGCTGGGGCACGGCGAGCGGCAGGGCGTCTCGATCACCGGACACATCCGGATCACCGGCCGCAGCGACGAGGAACTGCTCGGCGCCCGCCATGAGTTGGAACGCACCGCCCGCGGGGTCAGGACCTCGCTGGTACGGCTCGACCGCGAGCAGCTGCCCGGCGTGCTCGCCACACTGCCGCTCGGGGGTACCCGCTGATGTCCGCACCCACGAGCGCCAGGGCCCGGCTCGGCTTCGGGCTGATCGGTCCGCGGCGCGCGCGGCAGTCGGTCTCGCTCGACCAGTTGGCGTCGCTGGCCCTGCCGGTCGGCGACGACGGTGTGGTGATCGGCGTGGACGCCCATGGCCGCCCCGCCGTGCTGGGGATCAACCGGCCGACTCCGTACGAGGTCACGCTGATCGGCGGAGTGTGGACGGCCCAGGTGCTCGCGCTGCGGGCGGCCGCCACCGGTGCGCGGATCGTCGTGGAGACCGGGCGGGCCCAGACGTGGACGGGGCTCGCGCACGCGGCGGGCGGCGGTCAGCCGTGCGTCACGCTGCACGATGTCGGACGGGTGCCGCCGCAGGGGCCGTCGGCCGGTTCGCCGGTGGTCGTGGTGCGGGACTGCGGCATGCGGCCACCGCGCGGGCGGGTGGTGTCCGGGCCGTGGCAGTCGGTGCTGACGCTGCTGCCGTATCTCAGCCCGGTGGCACCGAGGCTGATCGAGAAGTCGGCGCTGGTCGGCATTCAGCGGGTATCCCCTGACGAAGCGGCACAGATCGGTCGCGCACTGCACCTTCCGGTCGCCGAGACGCAGGCGTTGTCCACACTGGCGGACGGGGTCACGCTCTGGTGCGCGGGGCGCGACCGGCAGTTCGTGATGACCCAGGCGACCGATGCCGAGACGGGACTGCTGGGCGGCGCGCGCAGGATGGACTGACCGGCGCGGTCCGCTCGCGCCTGCCCGCACGGAACGTTCGCCTTTCCGCACATGGATGTACATGTTTGACCGCTTCGCCCTTCACGCTGTGCCGCACTCGGTCCACTTGAGGGCGGCACGTGATGCACGGGACAGCTCTTGCGGTGCCGTACGGCCTGCCGGAGCGAGCCCCATGACGATTAGGGTGGGTCCGGGCGCGGCAGAAGAACCTGCGGGCAGGCAATGCGTGTCCCAGGGGGAGAGCCGGGCGGTCAGGCAGACGGAAACGGTCGCCCCCCACCCACTACGGCACAAGGGTGCTCGACCACACCAGGAGGCAAAGTGAACGGCGATCGGGACGAGATCCGCGGGGGCTGGAACAAGCCCGTCGACGAGTCGTCCGACGCGGAGCCCGCCGAGATGACGGGTGAGTTCACCATCGACTACACCCCGCCCGCCTGGTACACGCAGAACGCGCCGGGGGACTCGTCGGGCGGCGCCGGAACGCATCTCGCGCCGCCTCCGCCGCCCAGTGGAGCGCCGGTGCCCGCGCCCGCGCCGTCGGCCGGCGGCGGTTCCGACTGGACTCCGGCGCCGCCCGCGCCCGCACCGATTCCGGCCCCGTCCGCGGCGGGCGACGCCACGCCTTCCCCCGCACCGGGTGCGGGGGATTCCGAGAGTGCGTCGGACCCGTTCGGGGGCGGTGACGTGGAGAGTGGCTCGACCATGCGGTTCTCGCCGGCCGCGTTGAAGCGTCAGATCGCGGAGATCGAGGGGGGAGCGGTGGACGCGGCCGGCGACGACCCGGTGGCGCATGCGGCTCCCGCACAGACCGATGCCGGTGGCGGTGACGGTGTCGGCGGTACGGGAGCGGGCGTGGCGGCCGGTTCCGATTCCGCGCAGACGGCGGACGCGTCCACCGGGGAGTCCGATGGTGCCGGCGCCGCGGATTCTGCCGCCGAGGTCCGGGCAGATGTCCCGGGCGGCGCTGCCGACGGGCCGCAGGACGCCATGCCCTCCGACGCCGTCGCGGATGCGGCACCCCGGGACGTACCGCCCGGCAACGCACCGCAGGACGCCCCGGCTCCCGCCACGCCGAACCCCTGGGCCCCGGCACCGCCGCAGGGCGGTGGTCTGCCGCCGCTGCCGCCCGCCTTCCAGCCCGCCGCGCCGCAGCCCACCGCGCCCCAGTCCGCCCCGCAGTGGCCCGCTCCCGGCCCGACCGGCCAGGCGCCCGGCGGCTACGGATTCCCCCAGACCGGGGCGCCCCAGCAGCCGCAGGCGCCTCTGCCGCCCCAGAGCGGCTACGGATTCCCGCAGCAGCCCGCTCCCCCGGCGCAGCAGGCACCGGCGCAGCAGGCATCGCCACAGCAGACACCGGCACCGAGCGGCTACGGATTCCCGCAGACGCCCCAGACGCCTCACACACCCCAGGCGCCTCACACACCTCACGCAGCTCAGCAGCCCCTGCCGCCGCAGGCACCTCAGCAGCCGCACGCACCCCTGCCGCCCCAGCAGTCCCAGTCGTCTCAGTGGCCCGCGCAGCAGGGCGTACCCCTGCCGCCGCAGGTCCCCCACGGCCCCCAGGCACCCCTGCCGCCGGCTCAGGCCACGCCCCATCTGCCCGCCCAGGTCTCCCCGCAGCAGCCCGGCCGGCCCCAGCCTCCTCATCAGCAGCAACAGCACCCGCAGCAGCCGCAGGGACAGCAGGGGCAGCCGCCGCAGGGAGCGCCCGTCGACCCGCGCACCGGCGGCGCCTGGCCCACCCCCGTCACCCACGACCAGCGCGAGCGTTCCGTGCCCGGCGCCCCGCTCGGGTACACGGCGGCCGTGGAGCTCTCCTCCGACCGGCTGGTCCGGGGCAAGCAGAAGGCGAAGAGCAGCCGCACGCCGTCCGGCGCGTCCCGCTTCAAGCTGGGCGGCAAGAAGGAGGAGGCCGAGCGGCACCGCAAGCTCGACCTGATCCGTACGCCCGTGCTGTCCTGCTACCGGATCGCCGTCATCAGCCTCAAGGGCGGTGTCGGCAAGACCACCACGACCACCGCTCTCGGCGCGACCCTGGCCACCGAGCGGCAGGACAAGATCCTCGCCATCGACGCCAACCCGGACGCGGGCACGCTCGGCCGCCGGGTGCGCCGCGAGACCGGTGCCACCATCCGTGACCTGGTCCAGGCGATCCCGTACCTCAACTCGTACATGGACATCCGCCGGTTCACCTCGCAGGCGCCCTCCGGCCTGGAGATCATCGCCAACGACGTGGACCCGGCGGTCTCCACGACCTTCAACGACGAGGACTACCGGCGCGCGATCGACGTGCTGGGCAAGCAGTACCCGATCATCCTCACCGACTCGGGCACCGGCCTGCTCTACAGCGCGATGCGTGGGGTGCTGGACCTCGCCGACCAGTTGATCATCATCTCGACCCCGTCGGTCGACGGTGCGTCCAGCGCGTCCACCACCCTGGACTGGCTCTCGGCGCACGGGTACGCGGACCTCGTGCAGCGCTCCATCACCGTCATCTCGGGGGTGCGCGAGACCGGCAAGATGATCAAGGTCGATGACATCGTGCAGCACTTCGAGACGCGCTGCCGCGGCGTGGTGGTCGTACCGTTCGACGAGCATCTGTCGGCCGGCGCCGAGGTCGACCTCGACATGATGCGCCCCAAGACCCGCGAGGCCTACTTCAACCTCTCCGCGATGGTCGCCGAGGACTTCTCCCGCGCCCAGCAGCAGCAGGGACTCTGGACCTCGAACGGCTCCAACCCGCCGCCGCAGTACGCCCCGCCGATGCCCGGCCAGCAGCAGTACGCCCCGCAGCAGCCGCAGCCGCCGTACGGGCAGCAGCAGCCGTACGGCGGCCAGCAGCCCCCGCAGCCGTACCCGCCGCAGCCCGGTCCCGGAGTGCAACAGAACGGCTGGCAGCAGCCGTTGCCCCCGCAGGCCCCGCCCGCTGCGGGCCCGGCGGGCCCGCAGCCGCCCCACCAGCAGCCCGCCCTGCCAGGTCAGCCCGGCCAGCCGGTCCCGCCCGAGCCGCAGGGTCCCGTCCCGCCCGCGGGATGGCAGCAGCAGCCGCCGTCAGCGCCTCAGCAGTAAGGCGTCAGAGGTCTAAACCAATGAGGGTCCGCACCGTCTCCACGGTGCGGGCCCTTTGCGCATTCCCGCAGACCACACGCCGTTTCGATGACCGTTGACGCGGCTCGACCCCCGCTGATAAACCTTCGCTTCACCAGCTGGCGAACCACAGCTCAACCCGCCTTCTCCGTGCGAGTCATGACGCGAGGTCCCTGACCATGGTCGAAAGAGTTCCACCACGCTCCGCCAAGCCACGCTCACGTCTGCGTGTCCTCCTGGCCTCCGGTGCCGCCGCACTGGCACTGGCCGCCGGATCCATCGTCCCGGGTGTGCCGCTCGGCGCCGCGCCTCAGCAGGCACAGGCCGCCGACAGCGGAAAGTCGACACTGACCGTCGCCGTCGCACAGAGCGTCGACTCGCTGAGCCCGTTCCTCGCTCAGCGGCTCATGAGCACCAGCATCAGCCGGCTCATGTACGACTTCCTCACCAACTACGACCCCAAGGACAACCACGCGATCCCCGGTCTCGCCACCAAGTGGGAGCCGTCCGCGGACAAGTTGACCTGGACGTACACCATCCGTTCCGACTCCAAGTGGTCGGACGGGCAGCAGGCCACCGCCGAGGACGCGGCCTGGACGTTCAACAAGATGATGACCGACGAGGCCGCCGCGCAGGCCAACGGCAACTTCGTCGCGAACTTCAAGAAAGTGACGGCTCCCAGCCCCACGCAGCTGGTCATCGAGCTCAAGGAGCCGCAGGCCACCATGGCGGCACTCGATGTGCCGATAGTGCCCAAGCACGTCTGGGAGAAGGTCGGTGACTTCTCCAAGTTCAACAACGACAAGACGTTCCCGATCGTCGGCAACGGGCCGTTCATCCTGACCGACTACAAGGTCGACCAGTATGTGAAGCTCAAGGCCAACAAGGACTTCTGGCGCGGCAAGCCGAAGTTCGACGAGCTGGTCTTCAAGACGTACAAGGACCAGGACGCCGCCGTCGCCGCACTGCGCAAGGGCGAGGTCTCCTTCGTCGCCGGCTCCCCCGCGCTGACGCCCGCTCAGGCCGCCTCCCTCAAGGGCGAGCAGAACGTCAAGGTCAACGAGGGTCCGGGCCGCCGCTTCTTCGCGCTGGCCACCAACCCGGGCGCGCAGACCAAGGACGGCAAGAAGTTCGGCAACGGCAACAAGGCCCTTCTCGACCAGAAGGTGCGCCAGGCCCTCTTCCTGTCCATCGACCGCAAGACCATCATCGACAAGGTCTTCCAGGGCCACGCCGTCGAGGGCCAGGGCTACATCCCGCCGCGCTTCTCCGCGTACCACTGGCAGCCGACCGCCGAGCAGAGCCTGGCGTACGACCCGGCCAAGGCCGCCAAGCTGCTCGACGAGGCGGGCTACGCGCTCAAGGGCGACCAGCGGGTCGGCAAGGACGGCAAGCCGCTCGACCTGCGCATCCTCTGCCATGCGACGGACCCGAACGACAAGGCGATCGGCAAGTACCTCAAGGAGTGGTGGGGCAAGCTCGGCATCGGCCTGAAGGTCGACTGCCTCGACGACGTCTCGGTGCCCTGGTACGCGGGTGAGTACGACCTCGCCTTCGACGGCTGGTCCGTCAACCCGGACCCCGACTTCGTCCTCGGCATCCACACCTGCGCCGCGCTGCCGGCCAAGGCGAAGGACAGTGCCGCCACCGACAACTTCATCTGCGACAAGAAGTACGACGAGCTCTACAAGAAGCAGCTCGCCGAGTACGACCCGGCCAAGCGCGCCGAGATCGTCAACCAGATGCAGTCGTGGCTCTACGACTCCGGGTACATGAGCGTCATCGCGTACCCGAACGCGGTCGAGGCCTACCGCACCGACCAGATCAAGTCGATCACGACCATGCCCGAGGCGGCCGGCAACATCTACGGCCAGGACGGTTACTGGAGCTGGTGGTCCGCGGCTCCTGCGTCCGGTGACGGTTCGGACAGCTCCGGCGGGTCGGGCTCCGCCGGCGTCGTCATCGGCATCATCGTGGTGGTCGTGGTGCTCGCCGGTGGCGGGCTGTTCATCGCGAAGCGCCGCCGCAACACGGCGGACGACCGCGAGTAATCACTCGGACGGGTCGAGAGAGGGGCCGACCGGGGAGCACCCGCCCCGTCGGCCGGCCCCTCCACGTGCAGCACGAGTAACGAGAGTTCCCCATGACAGCTGACAGCACTCCGGCGCTCGTGCAGATCGCGGACGCGGACACCGACGGCCCGGCTCAGGCCGGCCCGTCGGCCGCCCGCGGTCCACGGGCGCGCAACACCAAGGCATACCTCCAATACGTGGCGGCCAAGATCGCGGGAGCGGCGGTCTCGCTCTTCGCCGTCCTGGTCACCAGCTTCTTCCTCTTCCGGCTCATTCCCAGCGACCCGGTGAAGCAGATGACGGGCGGCCGGCCCGTATCCGCCGAACAACTCCAGTCGCTGAGGCACCAGTTCGGCCTCGACCAGCCGATGTGGCAGCAGTTCACGTCGTATGTGGGAGACGCCCTCACGGGCGACTTCGGCACCTCCTTCCAGTTCCACGCGCCGGTCATCGACAAGATCACCGAGGCGCTTCCGGCGACCCTGCTGCTCACCGGCACCTCGTACGTCCTCTACACCGCGCTCGGCATCTGGCTCGGCACCCGGACCGCCTGGCGCAACGGCTCCACGAGCGACCGCTTCAACACCGCGTTCGCGCTCACGCTCTACTCGGTGCCGTCGTTCTGGCTGGGCCTGCTCCTGATCATCGTCTTCGCGGTGGGCATCGGCCCGATCCCCGGGATGTTCCCGACGGGCGGTCTGGAGTCGGGCAACGAGACCGGCTTCGCCTACGTCCTCGACGTGGCGCACCATCTGGTCCTGCCGGTGATCACACTGGTCGCGGTCGGGTACGCGCAGACGCTCCTGGTGATGCGTTCCTCGCTGCTCGACGAGATGGGCAGCGACTATCTGACGACGGCCCGCGCGAAGGGACTGCGGGACGACGTCGTACGCCGCAAGCACGCCGTGCCGAACGCGATGCTGCCGACCTTCACACTGATGTTCGTAAACCTCGGGCAAGTGGTCGCCGGACAGATCCTGGTCGAGACGGTGTTCTCCTGGCCGGGCCTCGGCGGCCTCTTCTACCAGGCGCTCAGCGTGCCCGATCTCCCGCTCGTGCAGGGGCTGTTCTTCGTCTTCGCCACCGCGGTGATCCTGGCGAACACCCTTGCCGATGTGCTCTATCCGCTGCTCGATCCCCGGGTGGGCCGATGACGACCGAATCCATGCCCACGCCCACGAAGGCGGAGACCGCACAGAATCCGCGCGCTCTGGCCCGCGCGCGCAAGCGCCGGTCCATGGCCCGCTTCTGGCGGGAGTACCGGGGCCACCGGAGCGGACTGTGGGGTCTGGGCGCGCTCGTCCTGATCGCGCTGGTCGCGGTGTTCGCGCCGCAGCTCGTCGGCGCCGACTCGCAGAGCGTCACCGGCGCCCCCGGTGGCGCGCTGGAGTCACCGAGCGGCGAATTCCCGCTCGGTACCGACCAGTTCGGCCGCAGTGTGCTGGCGCTGCTGGTGTGGGGCACCCGGGTGTCGTTGACGGTCGGCCTGCTCGCGGCGTTCCTGTGTGTCGCCATCGGTACGGTCGTCGGCATCGTCGCCGGTCACTTCCACGGCTGGTACTCGACGGTCCTGATGCGGATCACCGACTGGTTCCTGGTGATGCCCACGCTGGTCCTCGCCATCGCGCTCGCCACGGTGATGGACCGCTCGATGTGGACCGTCATCATCGCGATCGGGGTCACGACCTGGCCGACCACGGCCCGGCTGGTCCGGGCCCAGACGCTCGCCGTGGAGTCCCGCCCGTACATCGAACGCGCCCGCGCGCTGGGCGGCGGCCACGGGCACATCATGGTCCGGCACGTGCTGCCGAACGTGATGCCGCTGGTGCTCGCGCAGACCACGCTGGTGATCTCCAGCGCGATCCTCACCGAGGCCACCCTGGCCTTCCTCGGTCTCAGCGACCCGACCACCACCTCCTGGGGCGGCATGCTCCAGGACGCCCGCGAGGCGGGCGCGGTCAGCGCGGGCGACTGGTGGTACCTGGCACCTCCCGGCATCGCCATCGCCCTGGTGGCCCTGGCGTTCACGCTGTGCGGCCGCGCCATCGAGTCCGTCCTCAATCCCAAGCTGGGGGTGGCCCGTTGAGCACGACGAGCATCCAGAAGACGCCGCTTCTCGACGTACGGGACCTCACGGTGACGTACGCCGGCGGAGCACAGGCCGTCCGTGGTGTGAACCTCTCGGTCGCCGCGGGGCAGAAGCTCGGCATCGCCGGTGAGTCGGGCTGCGGGAAGTCGACGCTGGCGCTCGCGCTGCTACGGCTGCTGCCCGCCGGTACGAAGGTCTCCGGCGAGATCCGGCTGAACGGCGAGGACGTCCTCACCATGAAGTGGGGCCAGGTCCGGGCGGTGCGCTGGGCCGGGGCGTCGATCGTCTTCCAGGGCGCGATGCACTCGCTGAACGCGGTGCACCGTATCGGGGAGCAGATCGCTGAACCGATCCTGCTGCACAAGAAGGCGACGCAGGCCGGGGCGGCGAAGAAGGCCGGCGAGCTGCTGGAGCAGGTGGGGCTGCCCGCCGCCCGCGCCTCCGCCTATCCGCACGAGCTCTCCGGCGGGCAGCGGCAGCGCGTGATGATCGCTATGGCGCTCGCCTGCGACCCGGGGCTGATCATCGCGGACGAGCCGACCACGGCTCTCGATGTGATGATCCAGGCCCAGATCCTGCGGCTGATCGAGCAGCTGGTGTCCGAGCAGGACCTCGGCCTGATCATGATCAGCCATGACCTCGCGGTGCTCTCGGACACCTGCGACCGGCTCGCGGTGATGTACGCGGGCCGGGTCGTCGAGGAGGGCCCGGCGTCCGAGGTCTACGAGAACGCGCACCATCCGTACGGCAAGGCCCTGTCCGGCGCGTTCCCGCGCATCGGCGACCCGGCCTCCCGGTTCGCGCCCCGCGGGCTGCCCGGCGATCCGCCGGACCCGTCGGCGCTGCCCGGCGGCTGCACCTTCCACCCGCGCTGTCCGGTGGCCCTGGAGTCCTGCACGACCGAGGACCAGGAGCTGCGGGTAGCGGGGCCGGAGCGGCGGGCCGCCTGTGTGCTGGTGGAGCCGGGGGCGGTCGCGGTCCCGGCCCTGCCGGGCGCCGAGGAAGCAAGGAGCACACCATGAGCACCACCACTCCCCTGCTCAGCGCCGAGGGGCTGAAGGTCACCTTCCCCGGCCGGCGCGGGGCCGCCCCGGCGCGTGCCGTGGACAGTGTCGACCTGGACATCCACCCCGGCGAGATCGTCGCGCTGGTCGGCGAGTCGGGCTGCGGCAAGACGACGCTGGCGCGCTCCCTGCTGGGCCTGGTCCCGCCGACGTCCGGGCAGGTCACCTTCGGCGGCAAGCCGCTCGACTACGCGAGCCGGGCGCTGAAGACGTACCGCAAGCGGGTCCAGCTGGTGCTCCAGGACCCCAGCGGTTCGCTCAACCCGAGGCACACGGTGTACGACGCCGTCGCCGAGGGGCTGCGGATCCACGGGTACGCCGGGGACGAGCGGGAGGCGGTGGCCGGGGCGCTGTCGCGGGCCGGGCTGCGGCCGCCGGAACGATTCTTCCTGCGGTATCCGCACGAGCTGTCCGGCGGTCAGCGCCAGCGGGTCGTGATCGCGGGCGCGCTGGTCCTGGAGCCCGAACTGATCGTGGCCGACGAGCCGGTGGCGTCGCTCGACGCCTCGGTGCGCGGCGAGATCCTCGCCCTGCTGCTCCGGCTGCGGGACGAACTGGGCCTGTCCGCGCTGGTGGTCACGCACGACCTCGGGCTGGCGTGGAACATCGCGGACCGGGTCGCGGTGATGTACCTCGGACGGATCGTGGAGACGGGCAAGGTGGAGGAGATCCTGACGGATCCTCAGCATCCCTACACCCAGGCGCTGTTGTCGGTGCTGCCGGAATCGGGGGACGAGCCGGTGATCCTGACCGGTGAGCCGCCGGACCCGTCCAGGGTGCCGTCCGGCTGCCGCTTCCATGCCCGCTGCCAGGTCCTCGCCTCGGGCGAGGCGGAACGGGCGGGCGTCGCGGAGGACTGCCGTACGAAGGATCTGCCGGTGCTCGCGGGCGGCGGGCGGACACAGGTGGCGTGCCACTGGGCCCTCGCCGCCGCGAAGGCCCGGACGTAGCGCGGCGGCGGTACGACGACGCGGGGCCGGGACCGTCGAGACGGTTCCGGCCCCGGTCAGGTACGAGGCGGGGTTCAGCCGCGCTCGTTCGTGCGCGTGGAGGTTCGGCCGCGCTCGCACGCGGCGGTGGTTCGGCCCTGCTCGGGTGCGCAGAGGTTCAGCCGCGCTCGTACGCGGAGATCAGCTCGCTGCACCGCTTCACATCGGCGGCCATCGCCACGAGCAGCTCGTCGATCGAGTCGAACTTCAGCATCCCGCGCACGTACGCCAGGAAGTCCACTGCGACATGGAGCCCGTACAGGTCGAGGCCGACGCGGTCGATCGCGTACGCCTCCACCGTCCGCTCCGTGCCGTCGAACTGCGGGTTCGTGCCGACCGAGATCGCGGCGGGCATCGCCTCGCCGTTCACGTTCAGCCAGCCCGCGTAGACGCCGTCGGAGGGGATCGCGGTGTGCGGCAGCGTCTCCACGTTGGCCGTGGGGAAGCCGAGCTCGCGGCCGCGCTGCGCGCCGCGGACCACGATGCCCTCGACCCGGTGCGGGCGGCCCAGGATCTCGGCGGCGCCCGCGACATCGCCCTCGGCCACCAGTCGCCGGGTGAGGGTGGAGGAGAACGGCTCGCCGCCGCCCGCCTCGCCGCTCACATACAGGTCGATGACCTCGACGCGGTAGTCGTAGGTCTCGCCGAGCTCGGTGAGCAGCTGAACGTTCCCGGCCGCCTTGTGGCCGAAGCGGAAGTTCGGCCCCTCGATGACCAGCTGGGCGTGCAGCTTGTCGACGAGCACCTTCACGATGAAGTCGGCCGGCGCCAGCCTGGAGAACTCGGTGGTGAACGGCAGGATGAGCACCGCGTCCACCCCCAGCTCCGCCATCAGCTCGGCGCGCCGGTGGTGCGGGGCGAGCAGCGGCGGGTGGCTGCCGGGGCGTACGACCTCGCTGGGGTGCGGGTCGAAGGTCACCACGACCGACGGCACGCCCAGCTCACGGGCGCGCTCCACGGCCCGCCCGATGATCAGCTGGTGCCCGCGGTGCACCCCGTCATAGGAGCCGATGGTGACGACGCTGCGTCCCCAGTCCTGGGGGATGTCCTCCAAGCCACGCCAGCGCTGCACTCTGACCGCTCCTCGCCCGAACCTGTGTACGTGGGTTTGTCTCTTACGCAGGTCTAAGACTGCCATGCTCACGCCGCGCGGCCTGCATCGGCATCGTCTTCGGGCTTCCCAGCGCCTCCACGGTCCGCCGTGCGCTCGGACCGACGAGCGTCGCCCATTCCTGCGGGGCGTCGGCCAGCCACCCGGTGATCAGGGCGGCGAATCCGGGCAGCTCACGGGCGAGTTCGACCAGCCGGCGGTCGAAGCGGACCGCGCCCTCGGGGGTCCGGACCAGCAGTGTCCCGGTGCGGTGGACCAGGGCGCGGGTACGGGCGGGAGCACGCCCGCCGGAGCCGGCCGCGGCGGCCCGCAACAACGCGTCGAGCACGGCCGGATCCCGGTGGGCCTCCTGCTCGAAGTCCAGCAGGACCTCCAACAGCTGCTCCCTCAGCGGTCCGGAGGCGGGACTCCCGGGTGCGGCGAGCACCCCGGCCAGCGCGCCGCGTACCGGCGGCGGCACGGGGCGGTCCCGCAGCAGCCCGGTCACCAGGGGCAGCAGCAGGGCGAGGGCGGCCGGGCCGCGCTCCAGCCTCCGGTCGACGTACGAGGCCGGGTGCACGGCGTCGTCCGGGTGGCTGTCGATGTAGGCGCGCACGAGCCCGGCGGTGTGCAGGGCGAGCGCGGGGGCGTCGATCCCGGCCAGCGCACACAGCACCTCCCCCGCCCCGTCGTCCGGCCGGGTGAGCCGCTCCCGGAACGCGGCGAGCACCGGTTCCGGGTGGGAGGGCAGCGCGACGGCGAGCGCGTCCGCGGACGGCCCGGACTCCCCCGCGACGAAGGCCCGGAGCGCCTGCGGGAGGTATCGGTCCCTGGTCCGCGGATCCTGTACGAGGAGGGCGAGCGCGGACCCGTGCAGGGCGGCGTCCGCCGGGCGGGCCAGCAGGGCCAGGGCCGATCCGCGCAGCAGCTCGCGGTCGGCGTCGAGGGTGGCGTGCGCCGAGGTGATCAGCGCGTAGGAGGCGGCGGCGCTGCGGCGGGCGCGCCGGTCCTCGTCGTGGGCCCAGCGGTGGACGGCCCGGCACAGCGCGGCGGGCTCGTCCTCGGCCAGCGCGGTGAGCAGTTCCTCGGCCCGGGGGTGGGGGGTCGAGACGAGTGCGTCGGTCAGATCGTCGACGGCCAGGTCCCGGCGGGCGTAGAGCAGCGCCTGGGCGGCGGCTCCCACGGTCGGCCGCATCGCGTCCCCGTCCCCGGCGGGAAGCGGGCGCTCGTCGGTGAACCAGCCGCAGAGCAGTGGCTGCATGGTCCTGGGCCGGTCGACGAGCCGTCGCGCGACGGCATCCAGGAACCGTTCGCCGCCGTCGCCGTCGGAGTACGTGCCGCAGGAGCGGTCGCGGTCGGCACGGGGCTCGCCGCGGGGCGGGCCGTCGGCGGGGACGAGACGCCGGAACAGATCGATCCGGTCCTCCTCGGGCAGCCTGAGCCGCCGCCAGAACCACGGCCCGAACGCGGCGTACGTCCCCGGGCCGCCCGGGGAGCCCGCGGCGGCCCGGCGCACGACCCGGCCGGCCAGGAGCCGCAGCACGCCGAGGTGCGGCCGGGCGTCGGGCACCCGGAGCAGGGTCTCCGAGAGCAGACGGACCGTCCACCAGCGGGCGTCGTGACGCGGTGCGCCGTTCTCCCCGTCGCGGCCGGGGGCGGTGCACAGGACGGGGGCGCCGGCCGCCGCCCCCGCCCCCGCGCCCGCCGACAGCCGGTCCAGCGCCTCGATGAGGTCGGCCAGTTGGTGGGACAGGGCGGCGGGGCCCTGTCGGCGGCCCAGGAGCAGCAGGGCCTGGATCACCGGGCCGATGCGATGGCGCGGCACGGGCAGGGTGCGTGCCCCGGTCGCCGCCCGCGCCTGCACCGCCACGTCCGGCAGGTCCGCACGGCCGGGCTCCGCTCGCGGCCCCGTGGGCACCGCCGCGGTCGCCCCGCGCCCCGTACGCGGCCTCCTCGGCTGCGGAACACGGTGCTCGGCGCCCGTCGCCCCCGGCCCTTCGCCCGGCCCCTCCTGCGCGTGCCAGCGGTGGACCAGCGCGTGCAGCGCCGCGCCCACGTCCAGGTGGGCGCCCTGCACCCAGTCCCCCAGCTCCTCGTGCGCGAAGCGGTATCCGGCGCCCGCCGGGACGAGCAGGCCCTCGGTGAGGACGGCCGACGCCCAGCCCGTGCGCCAGGGGAAGACCTCCTCGAACGCCGCCCGGCCCAGCTCCCCCTGTCCGGGACCCAGACAGCGCCGCGCCGCCTCGTGGACCTGCCCCGCCACCCGGGCGGCCAGCCTGCGGACCGCGCCGCCCCCCGGCGCCGGGCCGGACGCCGCTGCGATCCGGACCGCGATGCGCAGGCACATCAGGTCCAGGTGGGCGCCGAAGACCTGCTCGGTGTCGGGCTGCCCGGCGACGTCCCCCGGCAGCGCGGCGCGCACCTCCGCGAGCAGGCGCAGGGTGAGCGGGTGCCGGTCGTGGCCGGGGGCGAGCGCTTCGGGCGGGATGGCGTACCGCTCCTTGGCCTGTCCGGCCTGGCCTGCGGTGAGCTCGCCCAGGCGGACCGCGGAGGGCAGCCGCCCGGCCGGCCTGACGGGGCGGTGCAGCGCGCCGGGCGGGCAGAGCGCACCGGCCGTCTCCCAGTGCTCGGGCCCACAGGCGATCACGAGCCGCGCCCCGTGCCCCCGCAGCCATTCGACGGTGGCGGCGGTCCACCGGGCCGGCTCGTGGGCCAGCGCGGGAGGCATCTCCTCGGGGCCGTCCAGCAGGACGAGGAGCGGGCTCCCGGACTCCTCGGCCAGCCGGGCCACCCGCTCGGGGGTGGCGCTCGCCATGTCGCCGCCCGCTCCGGCGGCGGTGACGATCCGCCCTGCCCGGCGCAGCGTACGGGCGACGGCGTCGGCGACCGAGGTGTCGTCGGCCAGCAGATCGGCGCCGCGCAGCCAGAGGGTGGGCGCGGGTACCGGGCCGCGCGCCCGGCGGGCGGTGAGTGCGGCCAGTTCGGTGGTACGGCCGGTGCCCGGCGCTCCGACGAGACCGAGGACCACGGCGGGGCCGTCCGGTGCCGATGCGGCTCGGACCGGGCCCGCGAAGGCGGTGAACTCCGCGATGACGTCCGGGCGTTCGACCGGATCGGGCCAGGCGGCGGGGCCGTCCGCCGAGCCGAGCGAGGTCGCGGTGAGGTGCAGGGCGCCCGCGAGATTCAGATCGCGTCCGTATCCGGGAACGCTCGTCGCGTTGCGCCGCAGCAGGGCGTCGAGCGGGCCGCCGGTGCCCGCTTCCCGGAGCGGCACGGCGAACCCTGCGCCCGCGTGCCCGGCGCGCAGCGCACTGCCCAGCACGGCGATGACCGCGCCGCTCTCCGGGTCGAGGACGGGCCCGCCCACGGCCGCGCCGCCGAGCCGCAGGGCGTCCCTGCCGTCCGTACCGAGCGCCAGCTCCAGCGCCGCGCCGATCGGATGGGAGCGGCCGTTCGCGGTGTACGTCACGTCAGCCGTGCCGAGCACTCGGGCCTCGCGCCAGCCGTGCGCGGCGATCGTCACATACGTACCGGCGTCGATCCGGTCCCGCCGGGCGATCGGTACCGGCTCCACGCCCAGCTCTCCGGGCCCCGCGGTGTGCAGCAGGGCGAGATCCAGCTCGGGCAGGGCGGTGATGTCGTCGGCCTCGACGGTGCGGCTGCGACCGCCCGTTCCGTGCAGGACGAGCCGGGTGGTGCCGTCGACGGCTTCGTGACTGGTGAGTACCGTGCCGCGGTCGTCCGCGACGAATCCGCTCCCCCGCGGCCGGCCGGCCGGATCGCAGATACGTACCAGCGCTGCCCGGTCCCCGCTTCCCATGGTCCGACGTTAGGTCCGATGATCACCGCATGGGCCACTCGGAGTAAAAGCGCCCCCGAATGCACCCCCGTTTCACTCCGAGCGCCTGCCCATTGGGGTGAATTGATGGCGTCCGGTGGACAGACCATGTGGGGGGATCGTGGAGCGGGCGCAGGGACTGCCCCGCCCGCTCCACGATGCGCGTCCCGAAGGACCGGTCCGCCCGTCAGGCGAATACGGCGAGGCTCTTGGCCTTGCCCTTCTGCTCCTCGACGAGGACCAGGAACCGCCCGTCGGGCCCGAAGACGCCGACCGGTCCCGGCGGGAAGGCCGGCATGTCCAGCCGTACGCCGTTCAGCAGCAGCTTGGCGCGCTTCTCGTCCACGTCCCAGCGGGGGAACGCCGAGGCGGCGGCCTCGGCCACCGGCATCACGGTCAGCTTCTCCTGGTGCTGGTCGAGCGTCCGCGCCGCGTCGAGGCCGTAGGGACCGACCCGGGTGCGCCGCAGCGCGGTCAGATGCCCGCCGACGCCGAGCCCGGCACCGAGGTCCCGGGCGATCGCACGGATGTACGTACCCGAGGAGCAGACCACCGAGACGACCAGGTCGACGACCGGCGTGCCGTCCTCGGCGACCTCCGGGCGGACGTCGTAGACGTGGAAGGACGAGATCGTCACCGGCCGGGCCGGGATCTCGAACTCCTCGCCGCCGCGCACCCGCGCGTAGGACCGCTTGCCGTCGATCTTGATGGCGCTGACCTTGGACGGCACCTGCATGATCGGTCCGGTCAGGGCGGCGACCCCGGAGTCGATGCCGTCCCGGGTCACACCGGACGCGTCGGTGGACGAGGTGATCTCGCCCTCCGCGTCGTCCGTGATGGTGTTCTGGCCGAGCCGGATCGTGCCGAGGTACTCCTTCTCGGTCAGTGCGAGATGGCCCAGCAGCTTGGTGGCCTTCTCGACACCGAGCACGAGAACGCCGGTCGCCATCGGGTCCAGCGTGCCGGCGTGGCCGACCCGGCGGGTCCGGGCGATGCCGCGCATCTTGGCGACGACGTCGTGCGAAGTGAAGCCGGACGGCTTGTCGACGATGACAAGGCCGTCCGGCGTTTTCTGCGATGTCATTCGGAGGCGGCGTCCTCGTCGTTCTCGTCGTCCGCCTTGCGGTACGGGTCGGCACCACCGGCGTACGTGGCGCCCGAGGACGCCTCGCGCACCCGTGCGTCCGAGGCACGCGCCCGGTCGAGGAGGTCCTCGATCGCCTTGGCGTTGCCCGGCAGGGCGTCCGCCACGAAGGCCAGGGTGGGGGTGAACTTCGTCCCCGCCGCCGCTCCGACCGCCGAACGCAGGATGCCCTTGGCGCTCTCCAGACCGGCCGCGGCGCTCGCCCGCTCCTCGTCGTCGCCGTAGACCGTGTAGAAGACCGTGGCCTCCCGCAGGTCACCGGTGACCCGGGTGTCCGTGATAGTCACGTGCGTACCCAGACGCGGGTCCTTGATACCGCGCTGCAGTTTCTCGGCGACCACCTCCTGGATGAGGTCCGCCAGCTTCTTCGCCCGCGCGTTGTCGGCCACTGGTCCGTCTCCTTCTTCGCCTTGCTCAATCGTCTTCGTCGCTGTGTACCCGCCGTCGTACGGACAGCAGCTCCACTTCCGGGCGTGCGGCCACCAGCCGCTCGCACCGGTCCAGAACATCTGTGAGGTGTCCGGTGTCCCCGGAGACCACGGCAAGGCCGATCTCGGCCCTGCGATGGAGATCCTGACCGCCCACCTCCGCCGCGCTCACCGCGTATTTGCGCTGGAGCTCGGCGACGATCGGACGGACGACGGAGCGCTTCTCCTTCAACGACCGTACGTCGCCGAGAAGCAGATCGAAGGACAGTGTCCCCACATACATGTGTGTCCGGATGTCCCGCCGGTTCGGGTTCGCGCCCTGCCAGTGCTTGGCGGGGACACCAGAACCGTACACGGAACGGCCGGGGCCGATCGACGGAAATATGACCCGTCGACCGGCCCCGACTGTTGAAGAGAGATCCGGGGGTCTCCCCCCGGAATTCCCCGTGGATCAGCCTCGCGGCTTCTCGCGCATCTCGTACGTCGCGATGACGTCGTCGATCTTGATGTCGTTGAAGTTTCCGAGGTTGATACCGCCCTCGAAGCCTTCGCGGATCTCGGTGACGTCGTCCTTGAAGCGGCGCAGACCGGAGATGTTGAGGTTCTCCGCGATGACCTTGCCATCGCGCAGCAGGCGCGCCTTGGTGTTGCGCTTGACCTCGCCGGAGCGGACCAGCACACCGGCGATGTTGCCCAGCTTGGACGAGCGGAAGATCTCGCGGATCTCCGCCGTACCGAGCTCGACCTCTTCGTACTCCGGCTTGAGCATGCCCTTGAGGGCCGCCTCGATCTCCTCGATGGCCTGGTAGATCACCGAGTAGTAGCGGACGTCGACGCCCTCGCGCTCCGCCATCTGCTGGGCACGCCCGGCAGCGCGGACGTTGAAGCCGATGACGATGGCGTCGGAGCCGGTCGCCAGGTCGATGTCCGACTCGGTGACCGCACCCACACCGCGGTGCAGGACCCGGATGTCGACCTCGTCGCCGACGTCGAGCTGGAGCAGCGAGGACTCGAGAGCCTCCACCGAACCGGACGCGTCGCCCTTGATGATGAGGTTGAGCTCCTGGACCAGACCGGCCTTGAGCGCCTCGTCCAGGTTCTCCAGGGAGAACCGGACGCCCTTGCGGGCGAAGTTGGCGTTGCGCTCACGGGCGGCACGCTTCTCGGCGATCTGACGGGCCGTACGGTCCTCGTCGACCACCAGGAAGTTGTCGCCGGCACCCGGGACGTTGGTGAGACCGAGCACGAGGACGGGGGTCGACGGACCCGCTTCCTCGACGTTGTTGCCGTTGTCGTCGAGCATCGCCCGGACACGGCCGTACGCGTCGCCGACCACCATCGTGTCGCCGATGCGCAGCGTGCCGCGCTGGACCAGGACGGTCGAAACGGCACCGCGGCCGCGGTCGAGGTGGGACTCGATCGCAATACCCTGCGCGTCCTGCTCCGGGTTGGCCCGCAGGTCGAGCGAGGCGTCGGCGGTGAGGACGACGGCCTCCAGAAGGGACTCGATGTTGAGGCCCTGCTTGGCGGAGATGTCGACGAACATCGTGTCGCCGCCGTACTCCTCGGCCACCAGACCGAACTCGGTGAGCTGACCGCGCACCTTGGTCGGGTCGGCGCCCTCGACGTCGATCTTGTTGACCGCGACCACGATCGGCACGTCGGCCGCCTTGGCGTGGTTCAGCGCCTCGATCGTCTGCGGCATCACACCGTCGTTCGCCGCCACCACGAGGATCGCGATGTCGGTGGACTTCGCACCACGGGCACGCATGGCGGTGAACGCCTCGTGACCCGGGGTGTCGATGAAGGTGATCCTGCGGTCCTCACCGTTGACCTCGGAGGAGACCTGGTACGCACCGATGTGCTGCGTGATGCCGCCGGCCTCGCCCGCGACGACGTTCGTCTTGCGGATCGCGTCCAGCAGTCGGGTCTTGCCGTGGTCGACGTGACCCATGACGGTCACGACCGGCGGACGCGAGACCAGGGCCTCTTCGCCGCCCTCGTCCTCGCCGAACTCGATGTCGAAGGACTCGAGCAGCTCGCGGTCCTCCTCCTCGGGGCTGACGATCTCGAGGACGTAGTTCATCTCGTCCGCGAGCAGCCTGAGGGTGTCGTCGGAGACGGACTGCGTCGCCGTGACCATCTCGCCGAGGTTCATCATCACGGCGACGAGCGATGCCGGGTTGGCGTTGATCTTCTCCGCGAAGTCGGTGAGGGAGGCACCGCGCGACAGACGGACGGACTGTCCGTTGCCGCGAGGCAGCATGACGCCGCCCACCGACGGGGCCTGCATGGCCTCGTACTCCTGGCGCCTCTGCCGCTTCGACTTGCGACCACGACGCGCGGGACCGCCGGGACGGCCGAACGCACCCTGTGTGCCACCACGGCCACCGGGGCCGCCGGGACGTCCACCGAAGCCGGGACGACCGCCGAAGCCACCGCCACCGCCGGGACGGCCCGCGCCGCCACCGCCGCCACCGGGACGACCGGCGAAACCGCCGCCACCGCCACCGGGACCGGCCGGACGACCGGCGAAGCCACCGCCGCCGGGACGGCCTGCGCCGCCGCCACCGCCGGGACGACCGCCGCCACCGGGACCACGGCCACCGCCGGGGCCACCACCGGGACGCGGGCCGGCAGCGGGACGCTGCGGCATCATGCCCGGGTTCGGACGGTTACCACCGGGGGCACCGCCCGGACGGGGAGCCTGCGGACGGGGCATGCCGCCCGGAGTCGGACGGGCACCGCCCTGACCCTGGGGGCGCGGAGCGCCACCGGGGCCGCCCTGCGGACGCGGGGCGCCCGGACGGTCCTGGCCGCCACCGGGACGCGGGGCGCCGCCGGGACGGGGCGCCTGCGGACGGGCCATGCCCGTCGAGCCACCGGAGGTGAAAGGGTTGTTGCCCGGACGGGGACCGGCCGGACGGGCGCCGGGGCGCGGGGCACCCTGGCCCGCGGGACGCGCGGGGCGGTCGCCGCCACGCTCGCCACCACGGCCGCCGTCGCGCTGGCCACCGTCACGCTGACCGGCCGGCCGGGGCCGGACGGGCGGGACGGGGTCCGGGGGTGGCACCCGCGGGACGCGGGGCCTGCTGCTGCGGGGCAGCCTGCTGGGCCGGAGTCGGAGCCGAGAACTCGGCGGCGGGCACCGGAGTCACCGGAGCGGGCTTGGGCGCGGGCTTCGGGCCCGGACGCGGGCCGGCAGACGGCGCGGAAGGCGCTGCGGGGGTGCTGCTCACCGGGGCGGCGGGGGCCGGCTTGGGGGCCGGGGCGCCGGGCTTCGGGGCAGCGGGACGTGCCGCAGCGGCCGGGGAGGGCGCTGCGGGCTTTGCGGGCGTCGCCTTGCGGGGCGCGCCAGGCTTTGCAGCGGACTTGCCGGCGTTGCCGCCGGGCCCCTGCAGTGCGTCGGTCAACTTGCGTACAACCGGCGCCTCGATCGTCGAGGACGCCGAACGGACGAATTCACCGAGTTCTTGGAGCTTGGCCATGACGACCTTGCTCTCGACGCCGAACTCCTTGGCGAGTTCGTATACCCGGACCTTAGCCACTTCGCTCCTTTTAGGTCCGGGTTACCGCCGGACCGTCGCTACTTCATGGGCGTACTCATCGCGTACTCATCGAGTGCTCATCGCAATCTCGACCTACTTCCAACTCGCGAGGTACCTGACCGCACGGGGTCCCGTGCCGTTCATTTCTTACGGTGTCACCCGCTCGACGAACCGCTGCACTGCGGCGGGGTCGAACGGCCCCTTGGCCTTGAAGGCCCGGGGGAAGGCCCGGCGGCGAACCGCCAGGTCCAGACAGACGGAGGCGGGGTGTACATAGGCACCCCGGCCGGGCAGCGTACCGCGAGGATCGGGGACGCAGGCGTCCCCGTCCACGACGATGCGCAGCAGATCGCTCTTGGCCGCCCGCTCCCGGCATCCCACACACGTTCGCTCAGGGCAAGCTCGGGCCTGCGTCCGGCCAGACACGTCTAAGTCTACCTCCCCGCACCGACCTCACCCCTTTGGGGCAAAAATCGAACGGATGTTGTCGTGATCTCAGCGGCATGCCGCCCGGATATATTCCCCGCGGGCCGGGTCAGCGGCGCTCGGACCGCTCACGGGCCCGCTCGGCCCGCTCCCGGTCGGCCACGTCGCGCTCGGCGTCGGTCTCGGTGTCCGGACGGATGTCGATGCGCCAGCCGGTGAGACGGGCGGCGAGGCGGGCATTCTGCCCCTCCTTGCCGATCGCCAGCGAGAGCTGATAGTCCGGCACGGTGACCCGGGCGGACCGGGCGCCGAGGTCGACGACCTCGACCTGGCTCACCCGTGCGGGCGACAGCGCGTTGGCGACCATCTCGGCGGGGTCGTCCGACCAGTCCACGATGTCGATCTTCTCGCCGTGCAGCTCGGCCATGACGTTGCGCACACGGCCGCCCATCGGGCCGATGCAGGCACCCTTGGCGTTCAGCCCGGAGCGGGTCGAACGGACCGCGATCTTGGTGCGGTGGCCGGCCTCGCGGGCGATGGCGCAGATCTCGACGGAACCGTCCGCGATCTCCGGCACCTCCAGCGCGAAGAGCTTCTTCACGAGGTTGGGGTGGGTCCGCGACAGCGTCACGGAGGGGCCGCGCACGCCCTTGGCGACCCGTACGACGTACGTACGCAGCCGCAGGCCGTGGGTGTACTCCTCGCCCGGCACCTGCTCCTGCACCGGCAGGATCGCTTCCAGCTTGCCGATGTCGACCAGGACGTTCTTCGGGTCCTTGCCCTGCTGGACGACGCCGGTGACGACATCGCCCTCGTGCCCCGCGTACTCACCGAACGTCTTGTCGTCCTCGGCGTCGCGCAGCCGCTGCAGGATGACCTGCTTCGCGGTGGTCGCGGCGATCCGTCCGAAACCGGACGGGGTGTCGTCGAACTCCTTGGGCTCCTGGCCCTCTTCGAGGTCGGCCGGGTCCTCCTTCGCCCACACCGTCACATGGCCGCGCTCGTCGAGCTTCACTCGCGCGCGGCGGTGGCTTCCGTCGGTACGGTGGTAGGCGATGAGGAGGGCCGACTCGATCGCCTCGACGAGCACGTCGAAGGGGATCTCCTTGTCCTGTGCCAAGCCCTTCAAGAGCTTCACATCGATGTCCACGGCTACGCCTCCTCTTCCTTCTTGTCCTTGCGGCTGAATTCGATCTCCACGCGCGCCTTGGCGATCTCGTCGAAGGCGACCCGGCGGGACGTGGGCTTGCGGCCCTTGACGCCCGGCACTTCGAGGTCGAGGCCTTCTTCGTCCACGGCGAGGATGCGGGCCACCAGCTCGCCGCCCTCGTGCAGATGCAGCTTGGCCAGGCGGCCCGTGGCACGTACGTAGTGGCGGTGCTCCGTCAGCGGACGGTCGGCACCGGGGGAACTGACTTCGAGGACGTACTCGCCGTCGCCCATCGCGTCGGTCTCGTCGAGCTTCTCGGAGATCGCGCGGCTCAGCTCGGCGCAGGCGTCCAGCTCGACGCCCTCCTCGGAGTCCACGATGATCCGCAGCACGCGGCGGCGACCGGCCCGGGACACCTCGATCTCTTCGAGATCCAGCTGTTCGGCGCTGACGAGCGGTTCGAGCAGCCCGCGCAGCCTCTCGCTCTGGGTGGTGCTCATCCGGGTGACTCCTCGGCCGCGTGTGCTGTTGTGGGGATCGTCGCGTGTCAGGTCAAAGGGTATCCGGTCCCGAGGGGTGTTGCCGTCCGCCGGCTCCCCGGCCGCAGGTACGCTCGCCTGCGGTGATCACTTCAGGACAGATCCAGTCAAGTCAGGTACAGGCCCGAAGGAGAACAGGTGCGGCGCACGGGGACGACGCGCAGAGGTGCGTTCACCGCGACGGGAGTGCTCGCCCTGGGGGCGGTGCTGGCCGGCTGCGGTGACGGGCCGGGGCGCGGGAAGGACTCCGCCCGGTCCGGGGCGGCGACCGCGGCCGAACAGGCCTCCACGGCGCGGGCGGAGAAGAGGATCCGGACAGCCGCCGCTCGTACCAGCCTGGAACTGCTCGGCGGCTACGAGCAGGTGATCAGGGCCCACCCGGCGACCGCCGCCGGGCTCTCGCCGCTGCGGGACGCCGTACGCGCCCATGCCAAGGCGCTGGCACCGGCCGGCGGGCAGCCGCCCGCCCTCCCGCGGTCGCGGGCGGCCGGTGCCGAGGCCGGTCTCAAGGAGCTGGCCACGGCGGAGCGCCGTACCGCGGACGCGCACCTGGCGGCCCTCATGGAGGCCCCGCCGGAGCTGGCCCGGCTGCTGGCGTCGATCGCGGCGGCGGGCGCGGCCCACGTCTATCTGCTGACCGAACTGGCCAAGGAGACCTCGTCATGAGTGCCGGGACACGGAAGGCCGCACAGGCGGCCCTGGCAGCCGAACACGCGGCGGTGTACGGGTACGGGGTGGTCGGCGGCCGGGTCGCCGAGGGCCGCCGGGCCGAGGCCGTGGCGGCCTACCACGCGCACCGGGCCAGGCGCGACGCGCTGACGCGGACCGTGCGCGGACTGGGCGGCGAGCCGGTGGCGGCGCAGGCCGCGTACGCTCTGCCGTTCGCGGTGCCGGACCCGGCCGCGGCGGTGCGGCTGGCGGCCGTGCTGGAGGACCGGGTCGCGGGTGTGTACTCCGATCTCGTACGGGCCGCCGAGGGTCCGCTCAGGCGGGAGGCGGCCGACGCGCTGCGGGAGGCCGCGGTGCGCGCGGTCCGCTGGCGGGGCAGCGGCGTAGCCTTTCCCGGGCTCGTCGAGCGGTCCGCCGACGGCACCGGCGCGAAGGCGGGGACAGCCGCGAACGCCGGGTCCGGTGCGAAGAGCGGGGCCGATGTGACGAACGGGTCCGGCGCGGCGCACTGAAGAAGCTCTGAAGCGGCGCACTGAAGAAGCTCTGAAAGGGAACAAAGCACGTATGGGTTTCGAACCGCCGCAGCGTCTGGTGCGGGCGCTGGGCGAGTCGTACGGGGATGCGGCCGCCGCCGACTGGCTCGCGCAGCTTCCCGCACTGACCGAGGAAGCGCTGTCCGCCACCGGACGGAAGCCGACCGTGGAGCGGGTCGCCGCCCCGGGGGGCCGCAGCAGTCTGGTCCTGCTGGTGACGGGTTCCGACGGCACCCCGGCCGCCCTGAAGATCGCGCCGCCCGGGGCCGCACCCGAGCTGGAGCGGGCGGCCCTGGCCCACTGGAACGGCTGGGGCGCGGTCCAGCTCATCGCCGCCGGCCCCGGCGCACTGCTGCTGGAGCGGCTGCACCCCGAGGTGTCGCTGCGCTCGCTGCCGGAGGCGAAGGCGCTGCTCGAAGCGGCGGGGACGGTGCGCCGGCTGTGGGTCGAGCCGCCGGCCGGGCACGGTTTCGAGACGGTCGCCGAACGGACCGGGCACCGGATCGAGCCGATGCGCGCCTGCGCGGCCGCCGACCCGGGCCTGGAGCCGCTGGTCTCCGCGGCGCTCGCGGCGCGTGAGGAGCTGGTCGCCCACTCCCCCGAACTTCTGCTGCTGCACGGCAACTTCCGCCAGAGCAAGGTGCTGGCCGGTGAGCGGGCGCCGTGGCTGACGGTCGGCCCCGAGCCGCTGGTCGGCGAGCGCGCCTACGACCTGGCCCGCCTGGTGCGCGACCGCGTCGAGGACCTGATCGCCTCGCCCGGCGGCCCGGTGACGGCACGCCGGCGGATCAAGAAGCTCGCCGATTCGCTGGACGTGGACCGGGAGCGGCTGCACGGCTGGACGCTGTTCCGCGCGGTGGAGTCGGGGACCCGGGCGCTGACGGTCGGCCGCCGCCAGGAGGGCGAGCTGACGCTGGAGTTCGCGAGCTGGCTCTGAGGACCGACAGGCCGCAGGCCCCCCGCGCGGTGCGCGGGGGGCCTGCGGCTTTCTGCGGTGTCAGGCGGTGAGGCGGGCGATCGCCTCGTCGACGGTGAGCTCCTCGCGCTCACCTGTGCGGCGGTCCTTGAGCTCCAGGACGCCCTCGGCCGAACGGCGGCCGGCGACCAGGATCTTCGGGACACCGATGAGCTCGGAGTCGGTGAACTTGACACCGGGCGAGACGCCCGGACGGTCGTCGACCAGGACGCGCAGGCCCGCGGCGTTCAGCTTCTCGGAGACGTCGAGCGCCAGCTCGGTCTGGAGCGCCTTGCCCGCCGCGACGACGTGCACGTCGGCCGGGGCGATCTCGCGGGGCCAGCACAGACCCTTGTCGTCGGCGGTCTGCTCGGCGAGGGCGGCCACCGCGCGGGAGACGCCGATGCCGTACGAGCCCATCGTGACGCGGACGGGCTTACCCTGCTGGCCGAGGACGTCGAGGGAGAAGATGTCGGCGTACTTGCGGCCGAGCTGGAAGATGTGCCCGATCTCGATGGCGCGGTCCACCTGGAGGCCGGTGCCGCAGTTGGGGCAGGGGTCGCCGGCCTCGACGACGACGACGTCCAGGTAGTCGGCAACCTCGAAGTCACGGCCCGCGACGACGTTCTTCGCGTGCTTGCCCTCCTTGTTGGCGCCGGTGATCCAGGCGGTGCCGGGGGCGACGCGCGGGTCGGCGATGTAGCGGACCTTCTCCAGGCCCTGCGGGCCGACGTAGCCGCGTACCAGGTCGGGACGGCCCTCGAAGTCCTCGGCGGTGACGAGCTCGACGACGGCGGGGGCGAGGTGCTCGCCGAGCTTGCCGAGGTCGACCTCGCGGTCGCCCGGCACGCCCACGGCCACGATCTCGCCGTCGACCTTGACCAGCAGGTTCTTCAGGGTCGCGGAGGCCGGGACGCCGAGGTGCGCGGCGAGCGACTCGATGGTCGGGGTGTCGGGGGTGTCCAGCTCCTCGACGGGGCCGTGCGCCGAGCCGTCCGCGGGGGTGGCCTTGAAGGTCACGGCCTCGGTGTTGGCGGCGTAGTCGCAGGCGGGGCAGTCGACGAAGGTGTCCTCACCGGCCGGGGCGGGCGCGAGGAACTCCTCGGACGCCGATCCGCCCATGGCACCGGAGACGGCGGAGACGATGCGGTGGTCGAGGCCGAGCCGCTCGAAGATCCGGATGTAGGCGGCGCGGTGGAGCTGGTACGCCTCGGCGAGACCCTCGTCGGTGGTGTCGAAGGAGTACGAGTCCTTCATCTGGAACTCACGGCCGCGCAGCACGCCGGCCCGGGGACGGGCCTCGTCGCGGTACTTGGTCTGGATCTGGTAGAGGATCACGGGCAGGTCCTTGTAGGACGAGCACATGTCCTTGACGACCTGGGTGAAGATCTCCTCGTGGGTGGGGCCGAGGAGGTAGTCGGCACCCTTGCGGTCCTTGAGCCGGAACAGCAGGTCGCCGTACTCGTCGTACCGCCCGCTCGCCTCGTACGCCTCCTTGGGCAGCAGCGCGGGAAGCAGGACCTCCTGGCCGCCGATGGCGTCCATCTCCTCGCGGACGACGCGGGTGATGTTCTCCAGGACCTTCTTGCCGAGCGGCAGCCAGGTCCAGATTCCGGCCGCGGTGCGACGTACGTATCCGGCCCGGACGAGCAGCTTGTGGTTGAGCGTCTCGGCGTCGGCCGGGTCGTCGCGCAGTGTCTTGATCATCAATCGGGACATGCGCTGGACCTGGGCCATGGTGAACTCCTGCTCGGAAAGGGTGATGTGCAGGAGGTTAGCCGGGCGGTACGGGTGGGCGGAAATCCATTGTCCGCGGTGCCGGTGCCGTGACCCGCGGGGTGCGGCACCGGGGCACGCGAGCCCGGCATGATCCAAACGAAAGGCTCTAGCCCTTGCGACGCAGCGGGAGCGGGGCTCCCATCACGGCGTACGGCTTGGGAGCGCTGGGAAAGAGCACCTGCCGGGCCAGGTCCTGGTAGCCGAGACTGCGATACAGGCCACGTGCCGGGCTCTCCGTGTCGATGGCGGAGAGGATGGAGCGGGGCTGGTCGGCGGCGTCGGTGATGGTGGTGATCAGCGTGCGCCCGATGCCCCGGTTCTGGAACTCCGGCAGGACGTGCAGTTCGGTGATGACGAAAGCGTCGTCGAGCCAGTGCGCGCAGCCGGTGGCGCGGAGGTAGGGCTCGACGACGGTGGACCACCACTGGCCGCGTTCGTTCGGCATGCCGTAGACGAAGCCGACGAGCCGCTCGTCGGCGGTGGTGGCGCCGAGGGCGCGGGCGCGGGGGTGGTCGAGGTGTCTGAGGACGATATGGCGTCGTACCTCGACCTCTTCGGGACCCAGGCCGAAGGCGACGGCCTGCACGGCGAGTGCCTCGTCCACGCGCGCTGCGAGTTCGATCGGCCCGATCCGGACGCTGGGAGTGCGGGGGCCACCCCCGGAAACTGCTGCCATGCGCCGACCCTACTGGCCGGGGCGGGGTACGGGGTACGGGGCGGTGAAGCCGGTGTCCGGCCGGTCAGAACAGCACGCTCATGAACGCGCCGGTCTCCCGGAAGCCGACCCGGGCGTAGGCCCGGCGCGCGGGGGTGTTGTAGTCGTTCACGTAGAGGCTGACGACGGGGGCGACATCGGCCAGCGCGTAGCGCAGGACCGCGGCCATGCCGGTTTCGGAGAGGCCGCGGCCGCGGTGTTCGGGGGCGACCCAGACGCCCTGGATCTGGCAGGCCTGCGGGGTCGCGGCGCCGATCTCCGCCTTGAAGAGGACCTTGCCGTCCTCGATCCGGGCGAAGGAGCGGCCGGCTCCGATGAGCTCGGCGACGCGGGCCTGGTAGAGGAGTCCGC
Organism: Streptomyces sp. NBC_01363; assembly: GCF_026340595.1. Lineage (GTDB taxonomy): Bacteria > Actinomycetota > Actinomycetes > Streptomycetales > Streptomycetaceae > Streptomyces. Next base: position 526,155 of record NZ_JAPEPF010000002.1, on the reverse strand, counting down.
CGTCGCTTGCGAGCGGGGAGATGCCGACCTCCTCGGTGAACATCGCCACGCAGGCCGGCATCAGGACGTCCATCTCGTCCTTGCGGATCCGGCGGACCAGGGGGTCGGGGGTCACGTCGGCGGACGGGCTCTCGGTGACCATCAGCGGCTGGTTCGCCCGGACTTCGCGGGCGGGTCCCCAGCCGGGTTCGAGCAGCCGCCACAGCTGGGCGGTGGGTTCGGCGGGGCCGACGATCGAGGAGCAGCGGCGGCCGGCCCGGCGGGCCCGGTCGGCGAAGGCCCGGACGGCCTCGGGGGTGGCGCAGATGGGGACGAGGTTGGCGCCCGAGTAGCAGAGCGAGCGGAGTCGGCCGTCGGCGTACCAGCCCCACATCTCGCCGCCGAGGCGCCAGGGGTCGAGACCTGCGATCTGGACCCGGGACGTCACGAAGGCGTTGGCGACGGGCTCGCTCTCCAGGACGGCGAGAGCGGCACCGAGGTCGCTGGGTTCGAGGACCCGGGTGGTGGTCTGCGTCAACACGAGGGGGCCTCACCATACGGTCTGCTGATTTCCGCACTTTAACCGAAGCGGCTCATCCGTGCCGCCCGTGCCTGCGAACAGGCTCCGCGGTGGCCGTGAGGTCGCTCACGGCGGCGCCCCGCCGGTCGGTGTCCGTCCGGCGGGGCGCTGTGGCGCGAGTCGTGGTTCAGCTGTCGTCGTGGTTCAGCCGACGTCGTGGTTCAGCTGACGGAGACCTCGGGCTCGCCCGAGGCGATGCCGTCCTTCTCCATCTGCTCGGCGATCTTCATGGCCTCTTCGATCAGCGTCTCGACGATCTTCGACTCGGGCACCGTCTTGATGACCTCGCCCTTCACGAAGATCTGCCCCTTGCCATTGCCCGAGGCAACACCCAGATCCGCCTCACGCGCCTCACCCGGACCATTGACGACACAGCCCATCACGGCCACCCGCAACGGCACCTCCATGCCCTCAAGACCCGCCGACACCTGATCCGCCAGCTTGTACACATCCACCTGCGCCCGCCCGCACGACGGACACGACACGATCTCCAGCCGCCGCTGCCTCAGGTTCAACGACTCCAGGATCTGGATACCGACCTTGATCTCCTCGACCGGCGGCGCCGACAACGACACCCGGATCGTGTCCCCGATCCCCTCCGACAGCAACGCACCGAACGCCACCGCCGACTTGATCGTCCCCTGGAACGCCGGACCCGCCTCCGTCACACCCAGATGCAGCGGATAGTCACAACGAGCCGCCAGCTGACGGTACGCATTCACCATCACCACCGGATCGTTGTGCTTCACCGAGATCTTGATGTCCCTGAAACCGTGCTCCTCGAAGAGCGACGCCTCCCACAACGCCGACTCCACCAACGCCTCGGGAGTCGCCTTCCCGTACTTCGCCAGCAACCGCGCATCCAGCGAACCCGCGTTCACACCGATCCGGATCGGCGTCCCCGCGTCGTTCGCCGCCCGCGCGATCTCCTTCACCTTGTCGTCGAACTGCTTGATGTTCCCCGGATTCACCCGCACCGCCGCACAGCCCGCATCGATCGCCGCGAACACATACTTCGGCTGGAAATGAATATCCGCGATCACCGGGATCTGCGACTTCCTCGCGATCACCGCCAACGCGTCCGCGTCGTCCTGCGTCGGACACGCCACCCGCACGATCTGACAGCCCGACGCCGTCAGCTCCGCGATCTGCTGCAACGTCGCACCCACGTCCGACGTACGCGTCGTGGTCATCGACTGCACCGACACCGGCGCGTCCCCGCCCACCGCAACCGACCCGACCTGGATCTTGCGGCTGACCCTCCGGTCGGCGAGCTTGGTCGGAACGGACGGAATTCCGAGAGAAATCGCAGTCATGCGCTGAGCATCCCCAAGGTGTGGATCAAGGTCCCGAGATCGGCGGGCTCCGGCCTTCGAGGTTACGGCACCGGCGGCGGCCCGGAGCACACCGCGTCCGGGAGCGCCGCACAAAGGCGACGACCCGGACACACGCTGTGTGCCGGGCCGTCACTCGTGGTGCACGAGGTGGTCGGTGGGTCAGGAGATCTTGACCGGATTCACGATGTCGGCGACCAGCACCAGCAGCGTGAAGCAGATGAAGACACCGGCGACGACATAGGCGACCGGCATCAGCTTGGCCACGTCGAAGGGGCCCGGGTCGGGGCGCTTGAAGACCCGTGCCACATTGCGGCGCAGGGCCTCCCAGAGCGCTCCGGCGATGTGCCCGCCGTCGAGCGGCAGCAGGGGCAGCATGTTGAAGAGGAACAGCGAGAGGTTGAAGCCCGCAAGCAGGAACAGCATCATCGCGATCTGGTTCGTCGCCGGGACGTCGAGCGTCATCACCTCGCCGCCGATCCGGGCCGCGCCGACCACGCCGACCGGGGAGTCCGCCGCCCGCTCGCCGTCGCCGAAGGCGGCGTCCCACAGGCCCGGGATCTTGGACGGGAGGGCGATGATCGAGTCGACGCCGTTCTCGACCATGTCTCCCATGCGGACGACCGAGTCGCCGAAGGAGAGCGGGACGATCTCGGTCTGGGCGGCGAAGCCGAGGTAGCCGGCCGTCACGAATTTGCCGGGGATCACCTCGCCCTTGGAGTCCTTCTTCGCCACCGAGTTCTTCTGGAGCACGGCGTGGAGGGTCTTCTCCTGGCCGTCGCGCCGGACCGTGATGGTGGCGGGGCCGGTGGTGTCGCGGATCTTGTCGGAGAGCGTGGCCCAGTCGTCGACCTTCTGCCCGTCGAAGGCGACGATCCGGTCGCCCTTCTTGAGCCCCGCCTCCATCGCGGGCGAGACCGGGTCGGACTTCTTGCAGGTGTCGCGGTTGGCGCTCTGGTCGATCACGCACTTCTGGACGCCCGCCACCTCGGTGGTCTGGGTCTGGAAGCCGAAGGTCATCGCCACACCGATGAAGATCGCGACGGCGAGGACCAGGTTCATGAACGGTCCGGCGAACATCACGATGACGCGCTTCCACGGCTTGCGCGTGTAGAAGAGGCGCTTCTCGTCACCCGGTTCGAGTTCTTCGAAGGCGGCGGACCTGGCGTCCTCGATCATTCCGCGCCAGGGCGAGGTGGACCGCGCCTCCAGGCGTCCGTCCTCTCCCGGCGGGAACATGCCGATCATGCGGATGTAGCCGCCGGCCGGGATGGCCTTGATCCCGTACTCGGTGTCGCCCTTCTTCCGCGACCAGACCGTCGGTCCGAATCCGACCATGTACTGGGGGACACGGATGCCGAAGAGCTTGGCGGTCGACAGGTGCCCGAGCTCGTGCCAGGCGATCGAGAACAGCAGACCGATGGCGAAGACGACGATGCCCAGAATCGTCAACAGGACCGTCGTAATACTCATGCGCGCGCCTCCGCTGTCGCTTTCGCCGAGAGTTCACGGGCCCGGGCGCGTGCCCAGGTCTCCGCTTCCAGGACGTCTGCGACCGTGAGCGAAGTTCCCGTGGCGGGGGTGCCGTGTTCGGCCACCACCGCGGTGACCGTATCCATGATGCCGTTGAACGGCAGCCGTCCGGCGAGGAATGCGTCGACGCACTCCTCGTTGGCGGCGTTGAAGACGGCCGGTGCGGTGGCGCCGAGCGTGCCGACGTGCCTGGCCAGTCCCACGGACGGGAAGGCCTCGTCGTCGAGGGGGAAGAACTCCCAGCTGGACGCCTTCGACCAGTCGAAGGCGGGAGCGGCGTCCGGGACACGGGCGGGCCAGCCGAGACCGATGGCGATCGGGCCCCTCATGTCCGGGGGCGTGGCCTGGGCGAGGGTGGAGCCGTCGGTGAACTCCACCATGGAGTGGACGTACGACTGGGGGTGGACCACGACCTCGATCCGGTCGAACGGGATGTCGTAGAGGAGATGGGCCTCGATGACCTCCAGTCCCTTGTTGACCAGGGTGGCGGAGTTGATCGTGATGACCGGTCCCATGGCCCAGGTCGGGTGGGCGAGGGCCTGCTCGCGCGTGACGTCCGCCAGCTCGCTCCTCGTCCGTCCGCGGAAGGGGCCGCCGGAGGCGGTGACGACGAGCTTGCGCACGTCGGCGCGGGTGCCGGCGCCCAGCGCCTGGAAGAGCGCGGCGTGTTCGGAGTCGACCGGGATGATCTGGCCGGGCTTCGCCAGCGCCTTGACCAGCGGGCCGCCGACGATCAGCGACTCCTTGTTGGCCAGGGCGAGCGTGCGGCCCGCCTCCAGCGCGGCGAGCGTCGGGGCGAGTCCGATCGATCCGGTGATGCCGTTGAGCACGGTGTGGCAGTCGCTCGCCGCGAGTTGTGCGGCGGCGTCGGGCCCTGCCAGGATCTCGGGGAGCGGCTCGCCCGTCCCGTACTGCTCGCGCAGCGCCTCGCGGAGGGCCGGTACGGCGTCCGGTGCGGCGACGGCCACGGTACGCACCCGCAGCTGCCGCGCCTGCTCGGCGAGGAGGGCGACCCGTCCGCCCGCGGCGGAGAGCGCGGTGACGCGGAAGCGGTCGGGGTTGCGCAGCACCAGGTCGATGGCCTGGGTGCCGATGGATCCGGTGGAGCCGAGGATGACGAGATCCCGGCGGCCTTCCGCTGCGTCGAAGACGAGGTGCGGGTCGGCGAGGGGGGCAGGGCTGTCGCTCATGCCCCCCATTGTTGCCGCATCTCCTGTGGGCGTGGACAGTGCGTCCCGCACACGGGGTGGCCGGGAGCCCTATCGGCAGGCGGGTTGCGCGAATTCGGCGAAGGCCTCGTGGAATCCGGGGAACGTCTTCCGTACGCAACCGGGGTCGTCGAAGGTGATGCCCGGCACCCGCAGTCCGGCGACGGCGAACGACATGACGATGCGGTGGTCGCCGTGGGTGGCGATCTCGGCGGGGCGGGGGGTTCCGGGCCGGATCTCGATCCAGTCCCGGCCCGTCACGACCGTGATGCCCATCCGCCGGAGGTTCTGGGCGCAGGCCTCCAGCCGGTCGCACTCCTTGACCCGGGTGTTGCCCACGTCCTCGATGCGTACCGGCCCCGACGCGAAGGGGGCGGCCTTCGGCGAAGCCCTCGGTGTCGTCGGAGCGAAGGGGGCGTACGAGGGTGCTGGTGCCGTTCGCGGCGGCGGCCAGGAACAGGGCACGCGCGGTGACGGACTTGGAGCCGGGGATGTGGGTGACGGTCACGGGTCGCCATCCTGCCGCACCGCGCGCGGCCGGGCGGGGCACGTCCGACGAGTGGACGTGCCCCGCCCGGCCGGTGGTTCAGCGGATGGTCCGGTGGACGTTCTCCCGGGCGGACGGCCCCGGGGTGGCGTCGGCGATCCACGGTCCTTCGCCGCTCGGGTCGATGACGCCCTCCTCCAGCCAGGTGTACGCGCCGGACAGGACGCCGTCGACCAGGCGCCGGTCCAGGTCGTCGGTGTTGGACCACAGGCGGGTGAAGAGTTCCTCGACCCGGACGCGGGACTGGTGGCAGAACACGTCGGCGAGCCGGTAGGCCTCGCGTCCGTGGTCGTCCGAGGAGCGCAGCAGTTCGGCGCGTACGCAGGCGGCGCTCATCGCGAAGAGTTCCGCGCCGATGTCGACGATCCGTCCGAGGAAGCCCTGTTTGGTCTCCATCCGGCCCTGCCAGCGCGACATGGCGTAGAAGGTGGAGCGGGCGAGCTTCCGCGAGGCGCGTTCGACGTAGCGCAGGTGGGCGGACAGGTCGGGATGGCCGGGAGGATTGAACTCCGCGTACGTACGCGGGAGTTGCCCCGGGCCCGCGACGAGCCTGGGGAGCCAGCGGGCGTAGAAGCCGGCCGCGTTCGCGCCCGCCTTCGCCTTGGCGGAGAGGCGTTTGTCGGGGTCGATGATGTCCCCGGCGACCTTCAGATGGGCGTCCACGGCCTCCCGGGCGATCATCAGGTGCATGATCTCGGTCGAGCCCTCGAAGATCCGGTTGATCCGCAGATCGCGCAGGAGCTGTTCGGCTGCGACGGCCCGCTCGCCGCGGGCGGCGAGGGACTCGGCGGTCTCGAAGCCGCGTCCGCCCCGGATCTGGACGAGTTCGTCGGCCATCAGACAGCCCATCTCGGAGCCGTACAGCTTGGCGAGGGCCGCTTCGATGCGGATGTCGTTGCGGTTCTCGTCCGCCATCTGCGAGGAGAGGTCGACCACCGCTTCGAGGGCGAAGGTGGTCGCGGCGATGAAGGAGATCTTGGCGCCGACGGCCTCGTGCCGGGCGACCGGCCTGCCCCATTGCTCACGGGCCGCGGACCACTCGCGGGCGATCTTCAGGCACCACTTCCCGGCGCCGACGCACATGGCGGGCAGCGAGAGCCGTCCCGTGTTGAGCGTGGTGAGGGCGATCTTGAGCCCGGCGCCCTCGGGGCCGATGCGGTTCGCGGCCGGGACCCGGACCCGGTGGAAGCGGGTGACGCCGTTCTCCAGGCCGCGCAGGCCCATGAAGGCGTTGCGGTTCTCGACGGTGATGCCCGGGGAATCCGCCTCGACGACGAAGGCCGTGATGCCGCCCTTGTGCCCTTCCGACTTCGGTACGCGGGCCATCACGACGAGCAGATCGGCGACGACGCCGTTGGTCGTCCAGAGCTTCACCCCGTCGAGGACGTAGTCCGGCCCTTCCGGGACGGCCGAGGTGGCGAGCCGGGCCGGGTCGGAGCCGACGTCCGGTTCGGTGAGGAGGAACGCCGAGATGTCGGTACGGGCCAGCCGGGGCAGGAAGGTGTCCTTCTGCTCCTGGCTGCCGAAGAGTTTCAGCGGCTGCGGCACACCGATGGACTGGTGGGCGGAGAGCAGCGCGCCGATGGCCGGGCTCACGGAGCCGACCAGGGCGAGGGCCTTGTTGTAGTAGACCTGGGTCAGGCCGAGACCGCCGTACCTCGGGTCGATCTTCATCCCTAGCGCGCCGAGCTCCTTGAGGCCGCCGATCACCTCGTCGGGGATTCTCGCCTCGCGCTCGATCAGGGCGCCGTCGATCCTCGTCTCGCAGAACTCGCGCAGCCGGGCGAGGAACGCCTCGCCGCGCCGCACGTCGTCGGCGGGCGGCAGCGGATGCGGATGGATCAGGTCGAGCCGGAAGCGCCCGAGGAAGAGTTCCTTGGCGAAGCTCGGCTTGTGCCAGTCCTGTTCGCGCGCGGCCTCGGCCACTTGGCGCGCTTCACGCTCGGTGACCCTGGGCGTGTTCTTCGGTGCGGATGGTGCGGACATGAGGAGCTCACCTCGCCGCGTTGTGGGTGGGGGACGCGGCCGGTCCGCGTGGGGTGCGCCCATCGGTACCAACCGGCTCTACTCGTCCGTATGTACCCGATTCCCGACACGCCCGCCATCCCTCCGGAGCCGATCGGGTCGGGAGCCACTCCACTGACCCGCCCGCGGTGGCGGCCGGGCGGGAAGACGGAGATGGCCTGAACCCCCGCACAGTGGGTTCAGGCCATCTCGCTGTCGCCTGCTGTCGTGCTGTCCAGGCGGAACACAGGCGACGTCGGTGGATCGGTTCGATCCTGTTCGCGGACTACAGGGCGAGGCCGGTGAGGACCAGTACGCGCTCGTAGGTGTAGTCGTCCATGGCGTAGCGGACACCCTCGCGGCCGACGCCGGACTGCTTGGCGCCGCCGTACGGCATCTGGTCCGCGCGGTAGGAGGGGACGTCGCCGATGATCACGCCGCCGACCTCGAGGGCGCGGTGGGCGCGGAAGGCCGTCTGCAGGTCGTGGGTGAACACGCCTGCCTGCAGGCCGTACTTGGAGGAGTTGACGGCCTCGAAGGCCTCGGCCTCGCCGTCCACCTTCTGCACGGACAGCACCGGTCCGAAGACCTCCTCGCAGGAGAGGGTGACGTTGTCCGGGAGCTCCGCGAGCACGGTCGGCGCGTAGGTGGCGCCGTCCCGCTTGCCGCCGGTGAGCAGCTGGGCGCCGGCCTGCACGGCCTCGTCGACCCAGGACTCGACGCGCTTGGCGGCGTCCTCGCTGACCAGCGGGCCGACATCGGTGGTGGCGTCCGACGGGTCGCCGGTGACCTGGGCCTCGACGGCCGCGACGATCTTCGGGAGCAGCCGGTCGTAGACCGAGGCGTCCGCGATGACCCGCTGCACGGAGATGCAGGACTGGCCGCCCTGGTAGTTGGAGAAGGTCGCGATACGGGTCGCGGCCCAGTCCAGGTCCTGGTCGGAGGCGTAGTCGCCGAGGACGACCGCGGCACCGTTGCCGCCGAGCTCCAGGGTGCAGTGCTTGCGCGGCACCGACTCCAGGATCGAGTAGCCGACGGGGCCGGAACCGGTGAAGGAGATCACGGGCAGGCGCTCGTCCTGGACCAGGGCGGGCATCCGGTCGTTGGGGACCGTCAGCACGGACCACGAACCGGCCGGCAGGTCGGTCTCGGCCAGCAGCTCGCCCAGGATCAGCGAGGAGATCGGGGTGGCCGGGGCGGGCTTCAGGATGATCGGGGCGCCGACGGCGATGGCCGGGGCCACCTTGTGGGCGCTCAGGTTCAGCGGGAAGTTGAACGGCGCGATACCGAGGACCGTGCCGCGCGGGAAGCGCCGGGTCAGGCCGAGACGGCCGGTGCCGCCGGCGTCGGTGTCCAGGCGCTGGGCGTCGCCGCCGTTGAAGCGGCGGGCTTCCTCCGAGGCGAACCGGAACACGGAGACGGCGCGGCCGACCTCGCCGCGGGCCCACTTGATGGGCTTGCCGTTCTCGGCGGAGATCAGCTGGGCGATCTCCTCGGTGCGCTCCACCAGACGCCGTACGACGTGGTCGAGTGCGGCGGCCCGGACGTGCGCCGGGGTCGCGGCGAACTCCTCGCGCACGGCGTGCGCGGCCGCGACGGCCTCCTCGATCTGGGCGTCGGTCGGCACGCTCACGGTGCCCACGAGACGGCCGTCCCAGGGGTTGGTGACGTCGAAGCTGTCCTCGCCGGTGGCCTGGCGGCCGGCGAGCCAGAAGGCGTGGGTGGAAGTCATGGAGGTTCCGGCCCTTCGGAGCGGTGGGGGTGTCTTGCCCCCACCGTAGGGCCGCAGGGCCGCCCTGGCGTTTGTCCGGGGTGGAGCAGTGCGTACCGGGGACGCGCCGGTTTGTCGGATGCGGACGGAACACACGGCTCCGCCGGGCCGCTACGGCTCGGGGGTCGGCGGGGCGCTCGTGGCCTTCAGCGCCAGCCACAGCTCCATCCGGACATCGGGATCGTCCAGCGAGCGGCCCAGGATCTCCTCCACCCGGCGCATCCGGTAGCGCAGGGTGTGGCGGTGCACTCCCAGGTCCGCCGCGGCCGCGTCCCACTGGCCGTGGTGGGCGAGCCAGGCCCGCAGTGAGGCCACGAGGTCGCCGCGGCCCTTGGCGTCGTGTTCGTGCAGGGCGCGGAGCATTCCGTCGGCGAAGGCCCGTACCGCGTCGTCCGCGAGCAGCGGGAGCACCGAACCGGCCGCCAGCTCCTCGTGCTCGACCAGCGCCCTGCCCCGGCGGCGGGCCACCGACAGGGCCTGCTCGGCCTGCTTGTACGCGGCGGAGACGGCGATCGGGCCGGCCGGCGCGGAGAGGCCCACGACCACCTGGCCCTCCTCCGCCTTCGTCCCTTCGGCGGGCGTCCTCGCCTCCTGGGCCTCCGCGTAGGCCGCGCACGCCGCGACCGCCGCTCCGCCGTCCGCGGCGAGGACGACGAGCCGGTCGCCCTCGGGGACGGTCAGCAGGGTCTCGCCGGACCGCAGGGCCGCCGCCTCCATCGCCTCACCGAGCGACGCGGGGGTGGCGGGGTCGGACGCCTCCGCGATGAGCAGCCGGAACGGGGCGTCGAGCAGCCCCCCGTACAGGTCCCCGGCGACGGCCCTGGCGTGGTCCGGTTGGCCGGCGAGCAGCATGCGCAGCACCGCCGCGCCGAGGCGCTGTTCGGCGCCCTGGAGGGACCGGGAGCGTGCGGTGGTCAGGGTCAGCAGGGCGACGGCGGAGTGCACGGCGTACCGCTCGGCGGTGCCGAGTGCCGCGCCGGTGCCGACGGCCAGCGCTCCCCTGACCCGGCGGCCGGTGCCCAGGGACTGGAGCTCGACCCGGTCGTCGGTGTCGCCGACGACGACGCTGGCCGGGGCCGCGCGGTCCCGCAGCCGTTCCACGTCGGGGGTGAGTCGGGCGGCGCGCCGGGCGGCCCATTCGGGGGCCGCGGCGACGACCTGGCCGGCCGCGTCGTACAGCGCGGCCCAGCCGTCGAGGTGCGCGGCGAGCCGGGTGAGCAGTTCGCCGGGACCGTCACCCGCGAGTGCGGCCCTGGTCAGCTCCCGCTGGACCTCGAACCCGGCCGTCACGGCCCGGTACTGGTCCTCCGCGATCACCGAGGACACGGCCTTGGCGATGGCGATGAACGGGGTGCGGCGCGGCACTTCGAGGAGCGGCAGCCCCGCTTCCTCGGCCGCGTCGATCAGCGCCTGCGGCACCTCGTCGTAGTGGACGCCGACGGCGAAGCCCAGGCCGACGACTCCGGCTCCGGCCAGCCGCCGCACGTACCGCCGCATCGCCTCGGGGTTCTCCGCGTCGAGGTTGGTGGCGGTGACGAGCAGGAACTCGCCGCCCTCCATGTACGGAACGGGGTCGGTCAGCTCGCTGGCGTGCGCCCAGCGCACTGGCGCGTCGAGCCGGTCCGCCCCCGCGCGCACGGTGAGTCTGAGCGCCGAACGCTGGACGAGCGAGGCGAGAGTGAGGGGCATGGGGACCGCGGGACCTCGGGGAGTCGGTTTTCGCCGTCCCGTATGAACGACTCCTGCCAATTCTGCCAGGCTGGCGGGGTCCGGCATGACCATGCCCGGCGCCGCGGGCCGCACCCCGCGCCGCTCAGCCGTTCAGATCCACCAGCAGGGGCGGCGCGTGCTCCCCCCGCACGGTCGTCAGGGACAGTACCGCGTGCCCGGCCGGCACCCGGTGGGCCAGTTCGGAGGCCGACCAGCGCTCCCGCTCGACCTGGCGCACGGTCACCGCGTCCGTGGTGACCGCCTTGCCGGTGACGAGTTTTCGGAAGGCGTGGATGGCCCGGGTCATCGGCTGGTCGGCGAAGACGGTGCGCTGGGTGACGTCGCGGGTCTCGACCCACTCGGTGCCCCATGCCTCGGCGAATTTCTTCCCGTCCCAGGTGGTGATCCCGGAGAACGCCATCCGGCAGCCGACCGCGCCCAGCAGCGCCGTGTGCAGGCTCTCCGGCACGTCGTCGAGCGTACGCAGGGTGAGTACGGCCCCGGCGTGCGCCGAGCGCAGCCGCTGGACGCCGCGGACGGTGTCGGGGGTCAGGGTGCCGGTCGCGTCGTCGAGGACGAGACAGGCGAAGAGGGAACGGTCGGTACGGGCCGCGGCGCTCGCGGTGAACTGGGCGAGGACCAGCCGTGCCAGCACCCGGGAGGCCTCGGCGTGGCCGCGCTCGGGCAGGTCGATGCGGACCCTCAGCGGATGTTCCAGGGCGCGCGGCGAGAAGGGCCGGGTCCTGCCGGTGGTGTCGAAGAACTCGGCGAACGCGGGCCGGTCCAGCAGTGCCACCCGGTCGGCGAGCGCCGGACCCGGATCGCCGGGCGCACCGGCCTGGCGGGCGCGGCCGTCGAGCTCGCGCCGCATCCCGGAGTGCCCGGTGTCGTCGAGCGCCTCCCGCAGCGCGGCGAGGGCAGTGGGTACACCGTCCAGGAGTTCGCGCAGCTCGGGCACGGAGGGGAACCGGCCGTGGGCCACCCGGAAGGGGCCGAGGAGCTGGGCGAGCGCGGTCACGGCGCGCCTGCCGTCGACCTCGGGGAGGTCACCGACCAGGCCGTCGGCGAGCACGGTCGCGGCCTCGTCGGGGTCGGTGGTGCCGCCGTACAGGTCGAGGTCGTGCACGGACGACGGGTCGCCGATCTTGACGACGACGTCGAACCCCTGGTCGCCGCCGAGCTGGGTGCCCGCGGCGCACACGGCGACGACGGCGGCCTGCCCGGTGAGCGCCTGCAACGCGAGGGATTCGACGACCGGCCGGACCAGTGCCCGGCTCTTGCCCGCGCCCGGCGGGCCGACGGCGAGCAGGGAGGTACCCAGCAGCCCGGGGTCCAGGGCGATGCCGCTGCCGCGGCGGGCGTACGGGTTGCGCTCGCCCGCCTCGACGGCGCCCAGCCTGACCTGCTGGACGAGCAGGTCGTGCCGGGCGGCGCGGACCGGGAGGTCGCGTGCGCCGGAGGGGTGGGCGCAGGCGGCGGAGCCGTCGCGGCGCACGTTCTCGGTGAAGGCGGGGAGGCGGGAGCGGTCGGCGCGTACGGAGGTCCAGGCACGGCGGATCCGGACGTGGTCGACATCGTTCATCCGCCCGGACCGGGTCTCCCCGGCGAGCGCGGCGGCGGCCTGCGGCTCTCCGGCGGCGCGCAGGTCGGGCCATTCGGCGGGGTCGTCCTCGCCGCCCTCGACGACGGCGTCCGCGCCGTCGGGCGTGTGCGGCTTCTCCGGGTCGCGGCCGTCCCGGCCGGGGGCCGGCCGCTCTGAGCGGCCGCGGCGCCACAGCTCGGCCCAGCGCCCGAGCCTGCCGAACGGCCACACGATCACCAGGATGAGCAGGGCGTACAGCCCGTAGCTGATCAGCGTGGACTGGGTGCGGTCGCGGCCCAGCCAGCCGTCCGGCACGAGGCCGAAGGCCAGCCCCATCCCCGGCACGGTCCCGTTCCAGACGAGGGTCCACACCAGCAGCGCGCAGACCGCGGCGCCGACCGCCCGTGCGGCGGCTCCCCTGGCGGCGACGCACCGCTCGAAGGCGGCGGGCCAGTTGCCGAGGCGGCCGAATCCGTAGACGAGCCCCCCGATGATCAGCAGCCGGTAGATGTCGAGCGCGCGGACCGCGCCCCGGGTCTGCGGCTGGTCCCCGAACGGCCCCCACCAGTCGCCGGGGGTGAAGAGCTTCAGCGGGACCCGCCAGTACGGGATGTAGTTGTTGCGCCAGAGCGACCAGAGCAGGACGCAGGCCAGCAGCGAGATCACCGCGCCGCTCACCAGCGTGCGGTCCGGGGTGCGTTCCTTCTCCTCGGCCGGCCGGGGTGCGTGGCCGAACCGCCAGACGCCCGGCTCCGCCGCGGGCCTCGGGATGCGGAGCCAGTCGCCGAGGGAGGGCCCGGAGGCGGGGGCGTATCCGGGCCTCGGCGGCAATTCGGGAGGGGGAGGGCCGGCCGGGCGCGGCACCGGATGACCGGAGCGGGTGCCGCGTGCGTCGTACGTGCCCTCGGTGTCCATGTGCTGTCCCTCGTCCCCTGACCAGCGCCGACCGGTAACTTCGGGCGCGGGCGCCCGAAGCCATCAATCTAGTGCCCCGTACCACCCCGTCGGACGCCGTCGGGCGGGATGTCTTCGCCCGGCCCCGGAGCCCTCCCCGGCCCCCGTGTCCCCGCGGCCCGGCCCGCGCACCCCCTCGCTATGTCCGTGGCGGACAACGGCGCGCGAACACCACTCCCGAACGGAACATGCCGTACCCCGGGCCTCGCCCATAGCCTGCACGAAGAAGCGTCCGAAACATCCCCCCAGGAGCCCCTCATGACCGCAATCCCGCAGGAGCGCCGCGTCGTCACTGCCATTCCCGGCCCGAAGTCGGTGGAGCTGCAGGCCCGCCGTCTGGAGACGGTGGCCGCAGGTGTGGGCTCCACCCTGCCGGTGTTCACCGCCCGCGCCGGTGGCGGGATCATCGAGGACGTGGACGGCAACCGTCTGATCGACCTCGGCTCCGGTATCGCCGTGACGTCGGTGGGCGCCTCCGCCGAGGCCGTCGTGCGCCGCGCGTCCGCACAGCTCGCCGACTTCACCCACACCTGTTTCATGGTCACGCCGTACGAGGGGTACGTCGAGGTCTGTGAGCAGCTCGCCGAGCTGACGCCGGGCGACCACGCCAAGAAGTCCGCGCTCTTCAACTCGGGCGCCGAGGCCGTCGAGAACGCGGTGAAGATCGCCCGTATCCACACCAAGCGCACCGCGGTCGTCGTCTTCGACCACGGCTACCACGGCCGCACCAACCTCACGATGGCGCTGACCGCCAAGAACATGCCGTACAAGCAGGGCTTCGGCCCGTTCGCACCCGAGGTCTACCGGGTGCCGGTGGCGTACGGCTACCGCTGGCCGACCGGTGCCGAGAACGCCGGCGCCGAGGCGTCGGCCCAGGCCATCGACCAGATCAACAAGCAGATCGGCGCGGAGAACGTCGCCGCGATCATCATCGAGCCGGTGCTCGGCGAGGGCGGCTTCATCGAGCCGGCCAAGGGCTTCCTCCCGGCCATCGCCCAGTTCGCCAAGGACAACGGCATCGTCTTCGTCGCCGACGAGATCCAGTCCGGCTTCTGCCGCACCGGCCAGTGGTTCGCCTGCGAGGACGAGGGCATCGTCCCGGACCTGATCACCACCGCCAAGGGCATCGCGGGCGGTCTCCCGCTCTCCGCCGTGACCGGCCGCGCCGAGATCATGGACTCCGCCCACTCCGGCGGCCTCGGCGGCACCTACGGCGGCAACCCGGTCGCCTGCGCGGGTGCGCTCGGTGCCATCGAGACGATGCGCGAGCTGGACCTGAACGGGAAGGCGAAGCGCATCGAGGAGGTCATGAAGGGCCGCCTCGCCGAGATGCAGTCGAAGCTCGGCAACGGCGACATCATCGGTGACATCCGTGGCCGCGGCGCGATGATCGCGATCGAACTGGTGAAGTCCGGCACGAAGGACCCGAACCCGGAGGCCGCGGCGAAGCTCGCCAAGGCCTGCCACGCGGAGGGCGTCCTGGTCCTCACCTGCGGCACGTACGGCAACGTCCTGCGCTTCCTCCCGCCGCTGGTGATCGGCGAGGACCTGCTGAACGAGGCGCTCGACGTCATCGAGCAGGCTTTCGGCCAGATCTGATCTGTGCGAACCACAGCGGCTCCGGAACGCGTTCTCGCAGGGGTTACGAGGGGCCCGCGTGAGGGCCTGTGAAGAACGTGTGGGGGGCCGATGGCGGGATCTGTTTCCCGCTGTCGGTCCCCCATCGGCTGCCGTACGGTTTCTGCAGATGAGAGAAACACCCCGCCCGCAGGGGACTGCGGGCGATGCCGGGCCGGAGCTTCCCCAGCGCCGTCCTGGCCGTGCCTTCGCGCACACCGCTGGAGCCTCCGGCTCCGGAACTCCTCACCGATCGGTTTGCCGCTCGCCCCAAACCCCCCGGGGCGTGCGGCAAACCGGTCCGACCGGCCGCCCCGGAACCACCCCCCCTGTTCCCGGGCGGCCGGCTCTTTTCCTCTCCCTGGCCCTGACGCTCCTGGCGCTCTTCGGGCTCACCGCCTGGCAGGTCGCGGCGGGCGGCCCGCTGCGCGCACTCGACGAGCGCGCCGGCCGGGCCGTCGTCGGACACGGCCCCGCCCGGCTGACCGAATGCCTCGCCGATCTGGGCAATATGCAGATCGCGTTCCCGGTACTGGGCTGCGCGATCGCCTGGGCCCTGGTGCGCGGTGCGCGCCGTGAGCCGCTGTACGCGGCGCTCACCATGGGCGCGGTGCCCCTGCTGGTCGTTCCGCTGAAGGCCCTGATCGCCCGTCCGGGACCGCTGACGGACGCCACCGGCTACTTCCCGTCCGGCCATGCCGCGACGGCCGCGGTGGCGTACGGCGCGGCGGCGCTGCTGGTCGTGCCGTACGCGAGGCGGTCGTGGTCATGGGTGATGCCCGTCGCCGCTGTCCTGCTGACCACGGCGACGGGCATCGGTCTGGTGCTGCGCGGCTATCACTGGCCGCTGGACGTGCTGGGCAGTTGGTTCCTGTGCGGGGCGGTGCTGCTGCCGCTCGGCCTCAGCTGCCGAAGTAGGCGTCGAAGTTCTTCGAGAACTCCCCGTTGTTGAACCGGTCCCAGTTGATCGACCACGCCATCAGCCCGCGCAGCGCCGGCCATGTTCCGTGGGTGGCGTAGGAGCCGCAGTCGGTCTTCTTCGTCAGGCAGTTCAGCGCCTTGGTGACCTCGGCGGGCGAGGTGTGGCCGTTGCCCGCCTGGGTGGAGGCCGGCAGCCCGATGGCGACCTGGTCGGGGCGGAGCGCCGGGAAGACCTTGGTCTGGTCGCCCGCCACCGGGAAGCCGGTGAGCAGCATGTCGGTCATGGCGATGTGGAAGTCCGCGCCGCCCATCGAGTGGTACTGGTTGTCCAGGCCCATGATCGAGCCCGAGTTGTAGTCCTGGACGTGCAGCAGGGTCAGGTCGTCGCGCAGCGCGTGGATGACCGGGAGGTAGGCGCCCGCCCGGGGGTCCTGGCCGCCCCAGGGTCCCGAGCCGTAGTACTGGTGGCCGAGCTGGACGAAGAAGGTCTCGGGGGCCATCGTCAGGACGAACTTGTCGCCGTACTTGGCCTTGAGGGCCTTCACCGCGGAGATCAGGTTGACGACGACCGGGGTGGTGGGGTTGCGGAAGTCGGTGTCCCCGGTGTTCAGCGAGAGCGAGTGGCCCTCGAAGTCGATGTCGAGGCCGTCCAGACCGTATTCGTCGATGATCTTGCTGACCGAGGAGACGAAGGTGTCGCGGGCGGCGGTGGTGGAGAGCTGGACCTGGCCGTTCTGGCCGCCGATGGAGATGAGCACCTTCTTGCCCGCGGCCTGCTTGGCCTTGATGGCCGCCTTGAACCCGGCCGCCGACTCGACGTTCGGGCATTCGGTGACCGGGCAGAGCGAGAAGCGGATGTCGCCGGAGGTCACCGAGGTCGGCTCACCGAAGGCCAGGTCGATGACGTCCCAGGAGTCGGGCACGTCCGCCATCCGTGTGTAGCCGGAGCCGTTGGCGAAGCTGGAGTGCAGATAGCCGACGAGCGCGTGGGCGGGCAGGCCTCCTCCCCCGCCTCCGCCACCGCCCGCCGTGGTGGTGGCCGCGACCGCGGCCGATCTGGCGGACTCTCCCGCGGAGTTGGTGGCGGCGACCTGGAAGCTGTACGCGGTCGACGCGGTGAGGCCGGTCACGGTGGCGGAGGTGCCGGTGACCGAGAGGACCTTGGTGCCGCCCCGGTAGACGTTGTAGCCGGTGGCCCGGGCGGAACCGGTCCAGGACAGGTCGACCGAGGAGGCGGTGGCCGTGCCGGCCTTGAGTCCGGTGGGGGCGGCCGGGAGCTCGGCCGGGGCGCCGCCCGGACCGACCAGGGTGAGGTCGTCGGCGTAGTAGGCGGGAGTACCGAACCAGCCATGGGTGTAGACGGTCACCCTGGTGGTGGACGGGCCCGTCCTGAAGGTGGTGGTGAGCTGCTTCCAGTCGGTGGACGACTGGGTCCAGGTGGACACGTCGGTGGTGCCGGTGCCCTCCGCGCCGAGGTAGACGTAGGAACCCTGCACCCAGGCGCCCAGCGTGTAGGTGGAGTCCGGCTCCACCGTCACCACCTGGGAGCACTTGGCGTTGTCGGCGCCGGCCGGGGTCGCCTTCAGCGCCGAGGTGCCGCTGTGGGCCGGTGCGCCGACGGCGGCTCCGCTGCCGCCGGTACAGCTCCAGCCGTCCAGGCCGTACTCGAAGCCGCCGTTGTGTGCCAGGTCGACGTCGGCTGCGGCGGCGGACGGAGCGAGGGCGGTCAGACCGCCGGCGGCGAGCAGGGCCGCCGCGAAGGCGGCCACGCCTCCGGTAAATCGGGCGGGGGGTCCCGTGCGTTCCACAACGGCCTCCGTGCATGGGGGAATTGAGTGCGGCCGCCACAACATGGTCCAGACCAATCAGGTTGTCAAGACCTCTGACAGTCCCTGGCCGCCCGCCCGGTCGACCGCCTACACGGTTCCCGCCGCCCGCCCGGTCGGTGTCAGTCCCCGCCGCTCTCGGCCGGCCCGGCCGCCGCCTCGTGCATCGCGAGCTCCAGAAGTGTCGCGTCGGTGAGGGTTCCCGAGCCGTCCGGCGGGATCAGCCAGCGCACCCCGCCGTTGGACGCCCGGCCCGGATGGGGCACGACGATCCAGGTACCCGGCCCCACTCCCCGCACACCGGTGCCGACCCAGCGGGCGACGGTGCCCGGCGGCACGAAGAAGCCCATGCGGGCGTCACCGAAGTCGGAGAGAACGGGACCGGGCCTGTCGATGAGGCGGGTCAGTACGTCGAGGGTGGGATGGCCCAGCTTTCCCGGAAGAATCAGCACGTCCCAGCGCCGGCCGGCGGGCAGGAGCGCGACCCCGCGGGGATTGCGCTCCCATTCCCACCGGCAGGCGTCCGGATCCGGCGCCACCGATACGAGCCACTCGACCGCTGCTTTGACCCCCGCGCCAGCCATGACCGGCCTCCATTTCCGTGTGCACCGGCCATGCGTTGCCGGTGTGTTCACACGGGAGAGAGAGCGGTGGCGCCGATCGATTACGCGGGTTCGGGCAATGAATTCACGGGGACCCCGGCCGGTCACCCCCGGGGGGTGACCGGCCCGCCGGACTCAGCTGTCGAAGCCGAGCCCCAGCCGGTCCATGGTCCGCAGCCAGAGATTGCGGTGGCCGCCGTTGCTGTCGGCCCTGGCCAGGGACCTCTTGGTGAGCTCGATCCCGGCCCAGGCGAAGGGCTCGGGCGGGAACGGCATCGGCTTGCTGCGGACCATTTCCAGCGTGGTCCGTTCGTTCTGTTCGCCCGCCAGCAGATCGAGCATCACATCGGCCCCGAAACGGGTGGCGCCGACGCCGAGTCCGGTGAATCCGGCGGCATAGGAGACCCGACCCTGATGGGCCGTGCCGAAGAAAGCGGAAAAGCGCGAACAGGTATCGATCGCCCCGCCCCAGGCATGGCTGAAACGAACCCCGGCCAACTGCGGGAAACAGTCGAAGAACTGGCCCGCGAGCTTGAGGAAGGTCTCCGGACGCTGATCGAGATCGGCGCTCAGCCGGCCGCCGTACGGATAGATCGCGTCATAGCCGCCCCACAGGATCCGGTTGTCGGCCGACAGCCGGAAGTAATGGAACTGATTGGCGCTGTCGCCCAGGCCCTGCCGGTTCTTCCAGCCGATGGAGGCCAGCTGGTCCGCGGTGAGCGGCTCGGTCATCAGCGCGTAGTCGTAGACCGGCACCGTGTACGGGCGCACCCGCTTGACCAGCGACGGGAAGATGTTCGTACCGAGTGCGACCCGGCGTGCGAAGACCCTTCCGTACGGGGTGCGGACCGCCATTCCCGTGGTGGACCTGGCGAGTTCGAGACCCCGGGTGTGCTCGTACATCCGCACCCCGAGTTCGAGACAGGCCCGCTTCAGGCCCCAGGCCAGCTTGGCGGGGTGCAGCATGGCGACGCCCCGCCGGTCCCAGAGACCGCCCAGGAATGTCGGTGAGTCGACTTCGGCGCGCAGCGCGTCCCGGTCCAGGAATTCCGTCCCGGTGAAGCCGAGCTTCTCGGTCTCCTGGTGCCATTCGCGGAGCTCTTCGAGCTGGTGGGGCTCGGTGGCGACGTCGATTTCGCCGGTCCGCTCGAATTCGCAGTCGATCGAGTAACGGGCGACGGCGGCCTCGATGGCGTCGAGGTTGCGCTCTCCGAGCTCCTCCAGCCGGTGGATCTCATCCGGCCAGCGCTCCAGGCCGTTGGGCAGGCCGTGAGTGAGGGAGGCGGCGCAGAATCCGCCGTTGCGGCCGGAAGCGGCCCAGCCCACCTCGTGCCCCTCGATCAGTACGACGTCCCGTTCCGGGTCGCGTTCCTTGGCGATCAGCGCGGTCCACAGTCCGCTGTAGCCGCCGCCGACGACGAGCAGATCGCAGTGCTCGTCACCGGTGAGCGCGGGCAGCGCCTCTGGCTTGCCCGGGTCGTCCAGCCAGAACGAGACGGGCTTCGCGTCGGAGAGCGATTGTGCAGCAGTACGCATGGCAGCTGGGGCCATGGTTTCCAACTCCTTCAGGGCTTTCTATCGTGCGCTGTTCTTGCGCCGGTTCGCGATCAGCTGGCCGACGACGACCACCATGACAGCGATGATGAACATCGCCGTTCCGATGACGTTGATCTGCACGGGCGTGCCGCGCTGTGCCGATCCCCAGACGAACATGGGGAAGGTCACGGTGGAGCCCGCGTTGAAATTGGTGATGATGAAATCGTCGAAGGAGAGCGCGAAGGCGAGCAGCGCTCCCGCCGCGATTCCGGGGGCGGCGATCGGCAGCGTCACCCGCAGGAAGGTCTGCACAGGTCCGGCGTACAGATCGCGGGCCGCCTCCTCCAGCCTCGGGTCCATCGACATCACGCGCGCCTTCACGGCCGTCACGACGAAGCTCAGGCAGAACATGATGTGCGCGATCAGGATCGTCCAGAAGCCCAGCTGTGCGCCCATGTTGAGGAAGAGCGTGAGCAGCGAGGCGGCCATGACGACCTCGGGCATCGCCATCGGCAGGAAGATCAGCGAGTTGATCGCGCCGCGCGCCCGGAAGCGGTAGCGGACCAGCGCGAAGGAGATCATCGTGCCGAGGACGGTCGCGCCGACGGTGGCCCAGACGGCGATCTGGAGGGACAGCGAGAGCGAGCCGCACATGTCGGCGACGCCGCAGGGGTCCTTCCAGGCGTCCAGGGAGAAGCGCTGCCAGGAGTAGTTGAAGCGCCCGTTCGGCTTGTTGAACGAGAACACCATGACGACGACGTTCGGCAGGATCATGTACGCGAGGGTCAGCAGACCCGCGATGACGATCAGATTCCGGCGAATCCAGCGCAGTACGGGCATCAGACCAGGTCCTCCGTCCCGGAGCGGCGGATGTAGACGGTGACCATGATCAGGACGACCGCCATGAGGATGAAGGAGAGCGCGGCCGCCGTCGGATAGTCCAGGACGCGCAGGAACTGGGTCTGGATGACGCTGCCGACCATCTTCGTGTCGGTGGAGCCCAGCAGTTCCGCGTTGACGTAGTCACCGCTGGCCGGGATGAAGGTGAGCAGGGTTCCGGAGACGACGCCCGGCATGGAGAGCGGGAAGGTCACCTTGCGGAAGGTGGTGGCGGGGGTGGCGTACAGATCGCCGGCCGCCTCGTGCAGCCTGCCGTCGATCCGCTCCAGCGAGGTGTAGAGCGGCAGGATCATGAACGGCAGGAAGTTGTACGTGAGACCGCAGACCACCGCCATCGGCGTGGCCAGCACCCGGTTGGACTCGGTCCAGCCGAGCCAGCTGGTGACGTCCAGGACGTGCAGGGTGTTCAGTACGTCGACGACCGCGCCGCCGTCCGCGAGGATCGTCTTCCAGGCGAGCGTGCGGATCAGGAAGCTGGTGAAGAACGGCGCGATGACCAGCACCAGGACCACGTTGCGCCAGCGTCCGGCCTTGAACGCGATGAGGTAGGCGAGCGGGTAGCCGAGCAGCAGGCACAGGATGGTGGCGGTGCCGGCGTACAGCAGGGACCGGATGAACTGCGGGTAGTAGTCGGTCAGCGCGTCCCAGTAGGTCTGGAAGTGCCAGGTGACCTCGAAGCCCTTCTCCAGGGATCCGGTCTGTACGGAGGTCGACGCCTGGTAGACCAGCGGCAGCGCGAAGAAGACGAGCAGCCACAGGATGCCGGGGAGCAGCAGCCAATAGGGCACGAGGCGCTTGCGGGTGGAGGCCTTGCGAACCTTGAGCTCCGCCGTGACGGGCGCCGGTGGCGCCTCCTTGGTGACGGTCACGCCGCGTCCTCCACCGTCTCCACACCGGCGTCGATGTCCTGCGCGGCGTCCAGGCCGAAGGTGTGCGCCGGGTTCCAGTGCAGGACGACCTCGGCGCCGGGGGTGAGCCGGGCGTCGCGCTCGATGTTCTGCTCGTAGACCTGGAGCGCCTTGCCCGCCGGGCTCTCCACCACGTACTGCGTGGACACCCCGATGAAGCTGGAGTCGACGATCCGGCCGGTGACCCGGTTGCGGCCGTCGGCTATCGCGTCCGCGTCGTCGGCGTGCGCGAGCGAGATCTTCTCCGGACGTACGCCGAGCAGAAGCTTGCCGCCGTCGGCGGTCGGGGCCGAACATCGCTCGCTGGGCAGCCGCAGCTTGCCGCCGCCGGCCGCCACGACGATGTCCGTGCCCGCGGAGACGATCTCGCCCTCGATGAGGTTGGACGTGCCGAGGAAGTTGGCGACGAAGGTCGTCCTCGGATTCTCGTACAGGTCGGCGGGGGCACCGAGCTGCTCGACCCGGCCGCCGTTCATCACCGCGACGGTGTCGGCCATGGTCATGGCCTCCTCCTGGTCGTGGGTGACATGGATGAAGGTGATGCCGACCTCGGTCTGGATGCGCTTGAGCTCCAGCTGCATCTGGCGGCGCAGCTTGAGGTCGAGGGCGCCGAGCGGTTCGTCGAGCAGGAGTACCTGCGGGTGGTTGATCAGGGCGCGGGCGACGGCGACGCGCTGCTGCTGGCCGCCGGAGAGCTGGTGCGGCTTGCGCTTGGCGAAGTCGCCGAGCTGGACCAGCTCCAGCATCTCGTCGACCTGCTTCTTCACCGATTTGATGCCGCGCCGGCGCAGACCGAAGGCGACGTTCTCGGTGATGTCGAGGTGCGGGAAGAGCGCGTAGCTCTGGAAGACCGTGTTGACGGGCCGTTTGTACGGGGGAAGCCCGGTGATGTCCTGGCCGCCGAGCGAGACGGTGCCGGTGGTGGCCTCCTCCAGGCCCGCGATCATCCGCAGGGTGGTGGTCTTGCCGCAGCCGGACGCGCCGAGCAGCGCGAAGAAGGAGCCCTGCGGGACGGTCAGATCGAGCGGCTTGACGGCTGCGAAGGAGCCGTACGTCTTGCTGATCCCGGTGAGGCGGACGTCGCCGCCGGTCTGCTGCTGTGTCATGGATCGCGGTCCCGGTGGTGTCAGAGGGAGATCAGGGGAGATCGGGGGGATCGGGTGGGGCGGGGAAGGCGCGGCGGTCAGGCGCCGATGAGCTTGGCGAACTTCTCTTCGTACGCCGTCTCTTCCTTGCTGGTCAGGGAGCGGAAGGCGTGCGACCTGGACGCCATCTCCTTGTCCGGGAGGATCAGGACGTTGTCGGCCATCGCCTGATCGATCTTCGCCAGCTCGTCGCGGACCCCGTCGACCGGGCAGACGAAGTTGATGTACGCGGCGAGCTTCGCGGCGACCGACGGCTCGTAGTAGTAGTCGATGAGCTTCTCGGCGTTGGTCTTGTGCCGGGCCTTCGCCGGGACCAGCAGGTTGTCGCTGGATATGACGTAACCCGCGGCCGGAATCGCGTACTTGATGTCCGGGTTCCCGGCCTGGAGCTGGATGACGTCGCCGGCCCAGCCGACGCAGGCGGCGATGTCGCCCTTGTCGAGGTCCGCGGTGTAGTCGTTGCCGGTGAAACGGCGGATCTGGTTCTTGTCGACGCCCTTCTGGAGCCGGCCGATCGCGGCGTCGTAGTCGGCGTCGGTGAAGTTGCCGGGGTCCTTGCCCATGTCGAGCAGGGTCATGCCGACGGTGTCGCGCATCTCCGAGAGGAAACTGACCCGGCCCTTGAGCTTCGGGTCGTCGAGCAGCTGGCTGACGGAGTCGACCTTGCGGCCGCCGGTCGCCTTGGAGTTGTAGGCGATGATGGCGGGGATGCCCGCCCAGGGGTACGAGTAGGCACGGCCCGGGTCCCAGTCCGGGGAGCGGAACTGGGCCGAGAGGTTGGCGTAGGCGTGCGGCAGGTGCGAAGGGTCGAGCTTCTGCGCCCAGCCGAGGCGGACGACGCGGGCGGCCAGCCAGTCGGTGACGCAGATGATGTCGCGGCCGGTGTCCTGGCCGGCCGCGAGCTGCGGCTTGATCTTGCCGAAGAACTCGACGTTGTCGTTGATGTCCTCGGTGTACTTGACCTTGATCCCGGTGCGCTCGGTGAACGCCTCCAGGGTGGGCCGGTGCTTGCCGTCGTCGGTGACGTCCATGTACTCGGTCCAGTTGGAGAAGTTGACCTGCTTCTCCTCGGCCGAGTGGTCGTCGGAGGCCGCGGCGGCGTCCCCCTCCCGCTTGGCGGGCGGGATACCGCACGCGCTCAGCGTGCCCAGCCCGCCGATCGCCAGCGCCCCCATGCCGGAGGCGCGGATCAGCGATCGGCGGGTCAGAGCGCCCCGGCCGCTGGTGAGACTGCGTCGCATCGCGGCGAGTTGGGCCGCGGAGAGGCGCTCCGGCTCGTACTGCTCCATGCGCGTTGCCCTTCCGGGTGTGGGTGGCCGGGGGTCGGCCGGGTTATCGGTCCCCGAAGATCGTGCGGTGCCAGTCCTTCCGGGCGACCGCGGTGTTGTCGTACATGACGTGCTTGACCTGCGTGTACTCCTCGAAGGAGTACGAGGACATGTCCTTGCCGAAGCCGCTGGCCTTGTATCCGCCGTGCGGCATCTCGCTGATGATCGGGATGTGGTCGTTGATCCAGACGCAGCCCGCCTTGATCTCGCGGGTGGCACGGTTGGCGCGGTACAGGTCGCGGCTCCAGGCGGAGGCGGCGAGTCCGTACGGGGTGTCGTTGGCGAGGTGGATGCCCTCGTCGTCGGTGTCGAAGGGCAGTACCACCAGGACCGGGCCGAAGATCTCCGACTGGACGATCTCGCTGTCCTGGGCGGCTCCGGCGACCAGGGTCGGCCGGTAGTAGGCGCCGGCCGCCAGATCGCCGCCGGGTGCCTCGCCGCCGGTGACGACGGTGGCGTACGCGCGGGCGCGCTCGACGAATCCGGCGACCCGGTCCCGCTGGGCGTGGCTGATCAGCGGGCCGAGGTCGGTCGACGGGTCGAAGGGGTCGCCGAGCCGGACGGTCTCCATGAGCGCGGCGACACCCTGGACGAAGGCGTCGTACAGCGGGCGCTGGACGTAGGCGCGGGTGGCCGCGGTGCAGTCCTGGCCGGTGTTGATGAGCGCTCCGGCGACCGCGCCGTTGACCGCGGCCTCGAGGTCGGCGTCGTCGAAGACCACGAAGGGGGCCTTGCCGCCGAGTTCGAGGTGGAGGCGCTTGACGGTGGAGGTGGCGATCTCCGCGACCCGCTTGCCGACGGCGGTGGAGCCGGTGAAGGAGGTCATCACCACGTCCGGGTGGCCGACGAGGTGCTCCCCGGCGTCCTTGCCCGCGCCGGTGACGATGTTGATCACACCGTCGGGGATGCCCGCCTCGGTGGCCGCCTGGGCGAACATCAGCGAGGTCAGCGGGGTGATCTCGGCGGGCTTGAGGACGATGGTGTTGCCGGCGGCCACGGCCGGGAGGATCTTCCAGGCGGCCATCTGGAGCGGGTAGTTCCAGGGCGCGATGGAGCCGACGACGCCGATCGCCTCACGGCGTACGTACGAGGTGTGGTCGCCGTCGTACTCGGCGGCCGACTTGCCCTCCAGGTGGCGGGCGGCGCCGGCGAAGAAGGAGGTGTTGTCCACGGTGCCGGGCACGTCGAACTCGGTGGAGAGCTTGATCGGCTTTCCGCACTGGAGGGACTCCACGTACGCGAAGTCGTCGGCCTGCTCGGCGAGGACGGCGGCGAAGCGGTGCATCGCCTCGGACCGCTCGGCGGGCGTCGCGCCCGACCAGCCGGGGAACGCCTCGCGGGCGGCTGCCACGGCGGCGTCCACGTCGGCGGTGCCCGCCAGCTCGTAGCTGTAGACGGTCTCGCCCGTCGCCGGGTTCACGACGTCGTGGTGACGTCCCGATGTTCCGGACCGCAGCTTTCCGCCGATGTACTGTGCGCCGTCCGCGAAGCGGTCCCGCACC
This sequence comes from Streptomyces sp. NBC_01363, assembly GCF_026340595.1. Classification (GTDB taxonomy): domain Bacteria; phylum Actinomycetota; class Actinomycetes; order Streptomycetales; family Streptomycetaceae; genus Streptomyces. The sequence continues at coordinate 500,668 of NZ_JAPEPF010000002.1, read as the reverse complement.
TGGATGCCGTTGCCCATGACGATCTCCTCCGCCGCGTGCCCCGGAGTGCGGGGACGGCGTAGCCTCTGCTCGATTTGAGTGCCGATCCTGACAGAGGGGATCAACCCCAACAAGTGATTCCGTTGTTGCCTTTTGGTTACGCGACGGAATCTGTCGACCATGTGTCGCGTCGGTGCGGAATTCCCCGTACGTAGTGTCAGTGGCGGATGCCAGAATCGCATGTCATGGAACACATGGACGATCTCCTCGCGCGGACCGCGCGCGGCGAGAAGGTGAAGTATCTGCACTTCTGGGGGCACCGTCCCCGGCCCGACGGCCGCATCGGTTCGAGCTGCCTCAGTCAGTGGTGGTCGTCGCCCTTCACGGTCGACGGCGTGAGGTACGCGTCGGCCGAGCACTGGATGATGGCCGCCAAGGCCCGCCTGTTCGGCGACGCGGAGTCGGAGGCCGCGGCGCTGGCGGCGAAGAGCCCGGCGGCAGCGAAGAAGGTGGGCCGGCTGGTCCGCGGTTTCGACGACGCGGTGTGGGAGCGCGAGCGGTACGCGCTGGTGGTGGCCGGCAGCGTGCACAAGTTCGGCGGCGATCCGGAGCTGCGGGAGTTCCTGCTGAACACCGGGGACCGGGTGCTGGTCGAGGCGAGCCCCATGGACCGGGTCTGGGGCATCGGGCTGGCGGCGGACGACCCGCGGGCGGAGAACGCGGCGAGCTGGCGGGGGCTGAATCTGCTGGGGTTCGCGCTGATGGACGCGCGGGCGGAACTGCGCGCCTCATGAGGAGGCCCGGACGCCCGATGGCCCGGCGGGGCCGGGATCCGGCACCGCCGGGCCATCGGCAGGAACTGCGGCGCCGGTGCCGCGGGGGTTCCGGCACCGGCGTCCGAGACTTGCTATCGGTTGGCGTCGACGACCAGGGACGTGGAGTACGGGTCGTCGTTGTAGCCGCTGTCCTCGAACTCACTGGCGTGGGTGGCGAACAGCCAGATGAAGAAGCTGATGATCGCCACGCCGAAAACGATGCCGATGGATCCCATGATGATCCCGGCGAGCGCCTGACCGCTGTTGGTGGCCTCGCCTCGCTGCACCCGCTTGCGGCCGAGGATGCCGAAGATCAGGGCCAGTGCGCCCAGGATCAGGCTGGGTATCCCGTAGATGCAGAACATGCAGATGGCCAGGATGCCGAGCACCATGGCCGCGGTGCCCATGCCGTTGGAGGGCGGCGGGCCGCCCCAGGGCGCCTGGTTGTAGCCGGGGTATCCCGGGTAGCCGCCGTACTGCGGGGCCGGTGCGGCCGGGTAGCCGTACTGTCCCGCGACCGGCGGGACCTGCTGGCCCGGTCCGTTCGGTCCGACCGGCGGCGGCGGTACCTCCCCGGAAACGGGACCGGGACCGGATCCGGGCACCGGCCCGGTCTGCGCCGGCGAACCGAATCCCGGCGGCGGTGCGTCGGTCTGAGCGGGCCCTTCCCCGACGCCCGGCATCGAGGTGACCGTGGGCTGATTGTGCACAGCGGGCGGGCGAGGGTCGCCGGCCGGCTTCTCCAGCGGCACCTTGCTGTCCGGCGGAGCCCACGGATCGCGCGGCGCGGCCCCGCCCGCGGGCTGCTCTGTGTTGTCTGACATGTGCCTCCCCCATCGTGATCCCGTCATGCTACGGCCCCTCTGCCCACCGGCGGACCCGGCCTACGATGATGCCCGTCCCCTGCCCGGCCGACCGTGCCCGGCACCGAACCGTCCCACGCCCCGGAGAGTCCGATGACCGATCTGCACCCCTTCATCGCGGGGCTGCCCAAGGCCGAACTGCATGTCCACCATGTCGGTTCCGCGTCGCCCCGTATCGTCGCCGAGCTGGCCGCGCACCACCCCGACTCCAAGGTCCCCACCGACCCCGAGGCGCTCGCCGACTACTTCACCTTCACGGACTTCGGGCACTTCATCGAGGTGTATCTCTCCGTCGTGGACCTGATCCGCACCCCGGAGGACGTCCGCCTGCTGACCTTCGAGGTCGCCCGCGACATGGCGCGGCAGAACATCCGTTACGCGGAGCTGACGGTGACCCCGTTCTCCTCTACCCGGCGCGGCATCCCGGAGCAGGCGTTCATGGAGGCCATAGAGGACGCCCGCAAGGCCGCGGAGGCGGAGCTAGGTGTCGTGCTGCGCTGGTGCTTCGACATTCCCGGCGAGGCCGGGCTCGAAGCGGCCGAGGAGACCGCCCGGCTCGCCGTGGACCTGCGCCCCGAGGGGCTCGTCTCCTTCGGTCTCGGCGGTCCGGAGATCGGCGTGGAGCGCCCGCAGTTCAAGCCCTGCTTCGACCGGGCCATCGCCGCGGGCCTGCACTCCGTGCCGCACGCCGGGGAGACCACCGGGCCGCAGACCGTCTGGGACGCCCTGACCCATCTGCGCGCCGAGCGCATCGGCCACGGCACCAGCTCCGTCCAGGACCCGAAGCTGCTGGCCCACCTCGCCGAGCACCGCATCGCGCTGGAGGTCTGCCCGACCTCGAACATCGCGACCCGGGCGGTGGCGGACATCGAGCAGCACCCGGTCAAGGAGATGGTGGAGGCGGGCGTACTGGTCACCATCAACAGCGACGACCCGCCGATGTTCGGCACGGACCTCAACAACGAGTACGGGGTGGCCGCCCGTCTCCTCGGTCTGGACGAGCGGGGTCTCGCCGCACTCGCGAAGAACGCGGTCGAGGCGTCGTTCCTCGACGCGGCCGGCAAGCGGAGGCTGGCCGCCGAGATCGACACGTACACGACGAACTGGCTGGAGCGCGCGGGCCGGTGACCCCGGTGGCCACAATGGCCCCATGGTCACCTCAGTCACCGCCGTGGCCCACCGCGGCGATCCCTACCGCGTCCGCGAGAACACGCTCCCCTCGATCCGCTCCGCCCTCGGACAAGGGGCGGACGCGGTCGAGATCGATGTACGGGTCACCCACGACGGCGTACCGGTCCTGCTGCACGACGCCACGCTGAAGCGGCTGTGGGGCCACGAGGTGCGGCTCGACCGGCTGACCCACGAGGAGCTCACCGAGCTGACCCGGGGCGGTGTGCCCACCCTGCGCGAGGCGCTGCTCGCCGCCGGGGCGCACCGCGTCATGGTCGATCTGCCGGGCTCCACCGACAGCTCCGTCAAGAAGATCGTCGGCGTGGTACACGAGTGCGGGGCCGGCGAGCGGGCGTACTACTGCGCCGGTCCCGACGCCATGCTCCGGGTGCGGGCCGCCGACCCGAACGCCGAGATCGCCATGACCTGGACGACCCTCGCGCCGCCGCGCGCCACGCTGCTCGACGCGGTGCGGCCGCGCTGGATGAACTACCGGTTCGGCCTGGTGGACCGGGAACTGACGGACCGGCTGCACCGGGACGGGCTGCTGGTCTCCGCCTGGACGGCCGACACCAGGCGGACCATGCGCCGCCTCGTCCGGCACGGCGTCGACTCGATCACCACCAACCGGGTCGACGTCCTGCACGGCGTCATCGCCAACTCCCCGACGGACGGCTCTCCTTGACCGGTCCGGCATCATGGGCCTGCCCCATCGTCCGTGATGCCGGGCCCGGATCAGGAGGAGCAGCGACGTGACCGACCCCCGCACCACCCCCGTTCCCGACCGGGTCCGTTCCGACGTCGCCCACAACGCGCGGGTCTGGAACCACTGGCTCGGCGGCACCGACAACTACCCGGTGGACCGTGCGGTCGGCGACCGGGTCACCGCCATGTACCCGAGCATCGGCGAAGTGGCGCGCGCCGACCGGTCGTTCCTGGGGCGGGCGGTGGGGTACCTGGCCGGTGAGGCGGGGATCAGGCAGTTCCTGGACATCGGCACCGGTCTGCCGACCGCGGACAACACCCACGAGGTCGCCCGGCGCACCGCGCCCGACTGCCGTGTCGTGTACGTCGACAACGACCCGGCCGTGCTGGCGCACGCCCGCGCACTGCTCGCCGGCTCGCCGCAGGGCGCCACCGAGTACGTCGACGCGGACGCCCGCGACCCGGAGCGGATCCTGCGGGCCGCGCGGCCGACCCTCGACCTGGAGCGGCCGGTCGCGGTCCTGCTCCTGGGCATTCTGAACTTCGTCCTCGACACGGAAGAGGCCCGCCGCATCGTGCGCACGCTGATGGACGCCGTGCCGTCCGGCAGCCATCTGGTGCTCACGCACCCCACCCTGGAGCTGGGCGGCGAGGGCAACGAGGCGGCGATGCGGTTCTGGAACGAGAACGCCACGCCGCCGATCACCGCCCGCGGCCGCGCCGAGTTCGCCGCCTTCCTGACGGGGCTCGACCTGGTGGAGCCGGGCATCGTGTCGTGCGCGCACTGGCGCGCCGAGCCCTGTGCGGCACGGGTCGCCCAGTTCGGCGCGGTGGCGCGGAAGCCCTGACGGCGCCGGTCCGATGCGGATACGAGACTTCCTGACGAGAGTGCCGGGGCACGCCCCGGGGGCCGGCCCCCGCGGCGGAGACCTGCTCATCGCTCTGCTGGTCCAGGCCGCCATGACCATGCCGTTCGTCGTCCCGCGCGCCCCGGAGCTGCCGGACGCGACGTGGCCGGCGTACGGGCTGACCACCCTGATGGTGCTGCCGCTGGTGGCCCGCCGCCGGGCGCCGGTCATGATCCTCATCGCGGTGCTGGCGGCCGGCGCCCTGTACAGGTTCACCGTCGACGGGCCGGGCCAGCCGCTCCCGTACACCGGCCTGGTGGCGCTCTACACGGTGGCCGAACTCTCCTCGCCGCCGAAGCGGATCGGGGTCGCGGTGCTCACGGCGCTGGCGGTGCTGATCTCGGTCGGACTGGGCAGCAACGACATGCGGGAGCTGCTCTTCTCCCTGTTCGTGTTCGCGGCGGCCTACGCCTTCGGCCGGCTCACGGTGACGCGCAAGGCATATCTGCGCGCGGTGGAGGACCGGGCCCGTCAGCTGGAGCTGACGCACCGGATCGAGGCCGAACAGGCCGCGGCCCGCGAACGAGCCCGGATCGCCCGGGAGATGCACGACATCCTGTCCCATGCGGTGAGCCTGATGATCGTGCAGGCGGAGGCCGGTCCGGTGGCGGTCCGCACGGCGCCGGAGCGTGCGGAGGCGGCCTTCGACGCGATCTCGGAGACGGGCCGGGACGCGATGGTCCAGTTGCGCCGGATGCTCGGTGTGCTGCGCGAGAACGAGGGCTCGCCGGACGCGCCGCGGGAGCCCCAGCCCGCACTCGCCGAACTGCCCGGTCTCGTGGAGCGGGTGCGCGGCAGCGGTCCGACGGTCTCGTACGAGGTCACGGGGCATCCCCGCCCGCCGGGCCTGGCGGTCGAGGCGACCGTCTACCGGATCGTGCAGGAGGCCCTGACGAACGTGGTCAGGCACGCGGACGCGGCCACGGTCCGTGTCCGGCTGGATCACGGCCCCGAGGCACTGACCCTCACCGTCACCGATGACGGACGGGGCCCCGGCGGCGGCTCCGGGCTGGGGCTGGTCGGCATCCGGGAACGTGCCGCCGCGCACGGTGGCACGGCCCGGACCGGCGCCGGTCCGGGCGGCCGGGGGTTCCGGGTCCGGGTGACGATTCCGCGGACGCGGCCGGAGCCGGGGACGGGGACGCGGCAGGAGCGGGAGATGGAACAACGGACAGGAGCGGGAAGTTGACGATCCGTGTGGTGGTGGCCGATGACCAGGAGCTGGTGCGCAGCGGCTTCGCGATGATCCTGGATGCGCAGCCGGACATCGAGGTGGTGGCCGAGGCGGGGGACGGCCGGGCGGCGGTCGAAGCGGTACGGCGACTGGCGCCCGAGGTGGCACTGCTCGACATCCGGATGCCCGGCACGGACGGCATCGAGGCCTGCCGCACCATCAGCGCCGAGACCGGCTGCCGGACGGTCATGCTGACCACCTTCGACTCCGACGAGTACGTCTACGAGGCGCTGCACGCGGGCGCGAGCGGTTTCCTGCTCAAGGACGTCCGCCGCGACGACCTGGTGCACGCGGTACGGGTGGTGGCGGCCGGGGACTCGTTGCTGGCTCCTTCGGTGGCGCGCCGGCTGATCGCCGAGTACACCTCGCGCCCGCCCGCCACGGCCGTGGCACCGTCGGCGCGCCTGGACGTACTGACCGCCCGGGAGCACGAGACGCTGCTGCACCTGGCCCGCGGGCTGTCGAACGCGGAGATCGCGGCGGCGCTGGTCGTCAGCGAGCACACGGTGAAGACCCATGTCGGCAATGTGCTGTCCAAGCTGGGTCTGCGCGACCGGATCCAGGCGGTGATCTGTGCGTACGAGTGCGGCGTCGTCACTCCCTCTCCGGAGGGAGGGCCGGCCTCCGGCTCCCCCGCGCAGGGGAGGAAGCCTCCCTCCGGGAAACCCCCGGCCGGGGGATCCGACCGGGCGCGCTGATCAACAGGATGGAATCCGTCAGCAGTTGAGGATTCCACGCCCGGGAGGCACCGGACATGAACACCCGCACGTCCCGCACCGTCGTCGCAGCAGCCCTGGTCCTCGGCATCGCCGCGGGCCCCGCCGCACCGGCCCTGGCAGCGGCCGGTACCCCGGCGGCCACGGGCCACGCCGCGCAGAAGGAACCCGCCCGGGAGGCTCCGGACGCCGGGGCGCTGCGGGCCGCGATCCAAGGGCTCCCGAAGGACGACGCCACGGCCGCGCTGGTACGGATCTCGGGCACCGGGGGCGGCTGGCGGGGCAGCTCCGGCGTCCACGACCTGGCCTCCGGGCAGCCGGCGGACCCGGACGGCCGCTTCCGGGCCGGTTCGGTCACCAAGGTCTTCACGGCGGCCGTCGTGCTGCAACTGGCCGGGGAGGGCAGGATCGGCCTGGACCGTCCGGCCCGGCACTATCTGCCGGACCTGATCCCGGGTGCGTACGGGAAGGTCACGGTGCGCCAGCTGCTGAACCACACGAGCGGCATCCCGTCCGTCGGCTCGGGCGGCGACACCCTGGAGGAGTGGTACGCGCACCGCTTCGACCTGCACGACGCGGCGGAGACCGTACGCGAGGCCACCGCGCACCGGCCGGACTTCGCGCCCGGCACCCAGCAGCACTACGCAAACATCGGGTACACCGTGGCAGGCCTGCTGATCGAGCGGGTCACGGGTGACACGTACGCCTCGCAGGTCTCCCGCCGCATCCTGGAGCCCCTGCGCCTGAAGGACACGTATTTCCCCGGCACCGACCCGACGATCCGCGGGCCGCACAACCACGGCTACCAGCTCTTCGGCACGGCCGGCGAGCTGCGCGATGTGACGGTGTGGGGGGCGACGGACGCCTGGGCGGCGGGGGACCTGATCTCGACCACCGCCGATCTGGAGCGTTTCACCCGGGCGCTGTTCAGCGGGCAGGTGGTGCGCGGACCGCTGCTCCAGGAGATGTTCACGCTGCCCGGCGCATCGGTGCGCGAGTACGGCACGGGCAAGCCCGCCGCGTTCAGCGCGGGTCTCTCGGTGATGAGACTGGGCGGACGCGAGGTCTGGGGCAAGACGGGTGGCCGCTGGGGCTACAACACGGCCGTCGCGGCCACCCGTGATCTCTCCCGGACGCTCGTCTACAGCGTCAACGCGACGGACGCGAAGGGGGAGGACATGAATCCCACGGCGATGAACATAGTGGTGGCTGCCTTCGGCGCCCCGTCGGCCGGGTGACTCAGACCGCCGGAGCGGTCGTCGGAGCGGGCTCCGGAAGCGGGGTCCGCTCCATGGCCTCCAGCCGCTTGATCATGCGGCGCACGACGAGCAGCGGGATCACCCCGAAGACGCCGAACGACATGTCGATGACGGACCACCAGAAGGGGATGCCACGGATGGGCCCGCAGATCAGCGCGAGCGGGATGATCCCGGCGCAGGCGATCATGCCGAACTCGACGACCCAGATGTTGCGGACCGGATCGCGGTAGGGGCCGTAGAAGGCGACCGCGATGACGAGATGAGCGAAGGCCAGCCAGTCGGTGCCGTACAGCACGAAGGGGTGTTTCGCGTCGGCCTCGTCGAGGCCGGTACGGACCTTGGTGATCCACTCCATCAGTGCCGGGAAGTGCTCCGGCACGGGAGAGGCCGAGGACCTCAATAGATCCTCGGCCCAGTGGAGTTCGTGGACGAGCGGGAAGGCGGTCAGCCCGCTCAGGACCAGACAGACGATAAAGACGGCCAACCACACGCGTATGCGCCTCAGCAGGGCTCTTCGCTCGCTCATGTCCGCAGCGTACGCCCGCGTTTACCGGCCCTTTACGCCACCCCTGGTAAGGCTCACAGCCCGACGATGGAGTTCCATTTCTTCGCGAACTCGGTGCGTTCCTCGGACGTGACGTCGCGGGCGATCACGAGCCTCTTGCGCATCGCGTCGTCGGGGAAGATCAGCGGGTCCTCGGCGAGTGCGGCGGTCTCCTCGTCCTTGGCGGAGGCCAGCACGTCGCGGGCGGCCGGAACGGGGCAGACGTAGTTGACCCAGGTCGCCAGTTCGGCGGCGACCTCCGGCTCGTAGTAGTAGTCGATGAGCTTCTCCGCGTTGCGCTTGTGGCGCGCGAGGTTGGGGATCATGAGCGATTCCGACCAGAGCTCGCCCCCCTCCTCGGGAACGACGAACTCGATCTCCGGGTTGTCGGCCTGTAGCTGGATGACGTCGCCGGAGTAGGCCTGGCAGGCGAGCACATCGCCGGTCGACAGGTCCTTGATGTAGTCGTTGCCGGTGAAGCGGCGGATGTGCCGCTTCCTCACCAGCTTCTCGACCTGGTCGCACATCTGGTAGAAGTCGTCCCGCTGCCAGCGGGTGATGTCGACCCCGTTGCCCTGCATCAGCAGGGCGAAGGACTCGTCGAGCCCGGACAGCAGCGTCACCTTGCCGCGGAGGTCGTCCGCCCACAGATCGCTCAGGTGCTTGATCTCGCGGCCGAGCCTCTTGCGGTTGTACGCGATGCCGGTGATCCCGGACTGCCAGGGGACACTGTGCATCCGGCCCTTGTCGAAGGCGGGCGACCGCAGTTGCGGGTCCAGGTACTTGGCGACGTTCGGCTGCTTCGCCCGGTCCATCTCCTGCACCCAGCCCAGCCGGACGAACCGGGCGGACATCCAGTCGCTGATGACGACGAGGTCGCGGCCGGTCTCCTGGTGGTTCATCAGCGCCGGGCTGATCTTCCCGAAGAACTCGTCGTTGTCGTTGATCTCCTCGGTGTACGTGACGGAGATCCCGGTCCGCCTGCCGAAGGCGTCGAGGGTGGGCCGCTTCGACTGGTCCTCGTCATCGGTGTCGATGTAGAGGGGCCAGTTCGCGAAGTGCAGGGTGTGGTCACTCGCCGAGGTGTCTCGTCCGGCGCGGTCACCGGGTTCCACATAGGCGGCGGGCACTCCGCAGCCGGCCAGCGTGACACCGGCCGCCGTGGCTCCGAGGGCGCGCAGCAGGGACCGGCGGGACATGGGGTTCTTCGGGGTTGCTCGCACCTGCGCAGGATGCCGGTCGGCCGGCGGGGCGGGCAATGGACCAACCGTCCAGCGGCACACGCTCCGTCCGCACACCCTGTCGATGCCGGGGAACGATTCGACGCCGGGGAACGGTGACGGCCCCGGGCGGGCGCCCGGGGCCGTGACCTGCCTGCTGACGGGATATCAGTCGTCGAGCGAGGTCATGACGTGCTTGATGCGGGTGTAGTCCTCGAAGCCGTACGCGGAGAGGTCCTTGCCGTAGCCGGACTTCTTGAAGCCGCCGTGCGGCATCTCGGCGACGAGCGGGATGTGGGTGTTGATCCACACGCAGCCGAAGTCGAGGTTCTTGGACATCCGCATGGCGCGGGCGTGGTCCTTGGTCCACACCGAGGAGGCCAGGGCGTACTCGACGCCGTTGGCGTACTCCACGGCCTGGGCCTCGTCCGTGAACTTCTGGACGGTGATGACCGGGCCGAAGACCTCGTGCTGGATGATCTCGTCGTCCTGCTTGAGGCCGGAGACGACGGTCGCGGCGTAGAAGTAGCCCTTGTCGCCGACCCGGTGGCCGCCCGCCTCGACCTTGGCGTGGGCGGGGAGGCGCTCGATGAAGCCGCTGACCTGCTTCAGCTGGTTGGCGTTGTTGAGCGGGCCGTACAGCACGTCCTCGTCGTCCGGCTGCCCCGTCTTGGTGTCGGCGGCGGCCTTGGCGAGCGCGGTGACGAACTCGTCGTGGATGGACTCGTGGACCAGGACGCGGGTCGCGGCCGTGCAGTCCTGGCCGGCGTTGAAGTACCCCGCGACGGAGATGCCCTCGACGGCCTTGGCGATGTCGGTGTCCTCGAACACGACGACCGGGGCCTTGCCGCCGAGCTCCAGGTGGACCCGCTTGACGTCCTTGGAGGCGGACTCGGCGACCTGCATGCCGGCCCGTACCGAGCCGGTGATGGAGGCCATCGCCGGGGTCGGGTGCTCGACCATCGCACGGCCGGTGTCCCGGTCGCCGCAGATGACGTTGAAGACACCCTTGGGCAGGATCTGGCCGATGATCTCGGCGATCAGCACGGTCGACGCCGGGGTGGTGTCGGACGGCTTGATGACGACGGTGTTGCCCGCGGCGAGCGCCGGGGCGAACTTCCAGACGGCCATCATCATCGGGTAGTTCCACGGCGCGACCTGCGCGCAGACGCCGACCGGCTCGCGCCGGATGATGGAGGTGAGGCCCTCCATGTACTCCCCGGCCGAGCGGCCTTCGAGCAGCCGCGCCGCACCCGCGAAGAAGCGGATCTGGTCCACCATCGGGGGGACCTCTTCGGTGCGGGTGAGTTCGAGCGGCTTGCCGGTGTTCTCCGACTCGGCGGCGATGAGGTCCTCGGCGCGCTCCTCGAAGGCGTCCGCGATCTTCAGCAGGGCCTTCTGGCGCTCGGCGGGCGTGGCGTCGCGCCAGGCGGGGAAAGCGGCCGCGGCGGCGTCCATCGCGGCATCGACATCGGCCTGTCCGGAGAGCGGCGAGGTCGCGTAGACCTCTTCCGTCACCGGGTTGACCACATCGATGGTCCGCCCGTCAGCGGCGTCCCGGAACTCTCCGTTGATGTAGTTGCGCAGACGGCGCACCTCGGTGGTCACAACCACCCCTCCTGTCGACACGTCCAATGGGTGAGATGCCCAGGGTAGTCGCTCGGGTGTCGCTTTCGACATGCCCAACCGCCGTGAACTTCGGATTCAGTGAGATCTGGACCTTCAAACAACGAATTTCATCGATTCGGGGTTGCCAGACAGACGAGTCCCGGTGCACAGTGGATGCGTGGCCAGTCGCAGCGCAGACTCCAGGACCGGGAACGGATCGTCACCAGCGGTCGATGCCGTGTCCCTCGCAATCATCGAGCAGCTCCAGGAGGACGGGCGCCGTCCGTACGCCGCGATCGGCAAGGCCGTGGGCCTCTCCGAGGCGGCCGTGCGGCAGCGCGTCCAGAAGCTGCTCGATCAGGGCGTGATGCAGATCGTCGCCGTCACCGATCCCCTCACCGTGGGGTTCCGGCGGCAGGCGATGGTCGGCATCAATGTCGAGGGCGACCTCGATCCCGTCGCCGAGGCGCTGTCGGCCATGGCCGAGTGCGAGTACGTGGTGATGACCGCGGGCTCCTTCGACCTGATGGTGGAGATCGTCTGCGAGGACGACGACCACCTGCTGGAAACGATCAACAAACGCATCCGGACCCTCCCCGGCGTGCGCTCCACCGAGAGCTTCGTGTACCTGAAGCTCAAGAAGCAGACCTATATGTGGGGAACCCGATAGCCGTGAGCAAGGACCTCAGCCGAACCGCGTACGACCACCTGTGGATGCACTTCACCCGCATGTCGGACTACGAGAACGCGCCCGTTCCCACCATCGTGCGTGGCGAGGGCACCTACATCTTCGACGACCAGGGCAAGCGTTACCTGGACGGCCTGTCCGGCCTGTTCGTGGTCAACGCCGGTCACGGCCGTCACGAGCTCGCCGAGGCGGCCTACAAGCAGGGCCAGGAGCTGGGCTTCTTCCCGGTGTGGTCCTACGCCCACCCGAAGGCCGTCGAGCTGGCCGAGCGCCTGGCCGACTACGCACCGGGCGACCTCAACAAGGTCTTCTTCACCACCGGTGGCGGCGAGGCCGTGGAGACCGCCTGGAAGCTGGCCAAGCAGTACTTCAAGCTCCAGGGCAAGCCGACCAAGTACAAGGTCATCTCGCGTGCGGTCGCCTACCACGGCACCCCGCAGGGCGCCCTGTCCATCACCGGCCTGCCGGCCCTGAAGGCCCCTTTCGAGCCGCTGGTCCCCGGCGCGCACAAGGTGCCGAACACCAACATCTACCGTGCTCCGATCCACGGCGACGACCCCGAGGCCTTCGGCCGCTGGGCCGCCGACCAGATCGAGCAGGAGATCCTCTTCGAGGGCCCGGAGACCGTCGCCGCGGTCTTCCTGGAGCCGGTGCAGAACGCCGGTGGCTGCTTCCCGCCGCCGCCCGGATACTTCCAGCGCGTGCGCGAGATCTGCGACAAGTACGACGTGCTGCTCGTCTCCGACGAGGTCATCTGCGCCTTCGGCCGCCTCGGCACGATGTTCGCCTGCGACAAGTTCGGCTACGTGCCGGACATGATCACCTGCGCCAAGGGCATGACCTCGGGCTACTCCCCGATCGGTGCCTGCATCGTCTCGGACCGCATCGCCGCGCCGTTCTACGAGGGTGACAACACCTTCCTGCACGGCTACACCTTCGGTGGCCACCCGGTCTCCGCGGCGGTCGGCCTCGCCAACCTCGACATCTTCGAGCGCGAGGGCCTCAACCAGCACGTCCTGGACAACGAGAACGCCTTCTTCACGACGCTGCAGAAGCTCCTCGACCTGCCGATCGTCGGCGACGTCCGCGGCAACGGCTTCTTCTACGGCATCGAGCTGGTGAAGGACAAGGCCACCAAGGAGACCTTCACCGACGAGGAGACCGAGCGCGTCCTGTACGGCTTCCTCTCCAAGGCGCTGTACGACAACGGTCTGTACTGCCGGGCCGACGACCGCGGCGACCCGGTCGTCCAGCTCGCACCGCCGCTGGTCTCCGACCAGTCGACGTTCGACGAGATCGAGGGCATCCTGCGCACCGTCCTCACGGAGGCGTGGACCAAGCTCTGACCGGCACGACGACCGGCCGGTCGACCACGGATCGGCCGCCGGTCGGCTGCCCGGCCGTCCGTCCGGCGGGTCAGGGGCTCCCGCGCCCCCGGCCCGTCGGACAGGTCTTTCCGGCTTGACCCTCGTTTGACCACTGCTTGACCGGCTTCCAGCCGTCATCCTCATACGGTCCGCACGGCCCGGATGCGCCCATTCGAGTGGGAAGGGGCGCATCCGGGCCGTGTGCTGTGCGCTCACCGCGGTTCGAATCCTTACGGTGCCGAGTGACCGATCGGCTCTCTCTTCGTTCCCCCGTACGGGGGACGAGAATTACGATCTGAACCGAGGTGTACGCCATGGTGGCCCCGCCGGACAACGACGTGATCTGGGCGCGTTCCCTGCGCCATTCCCACAACGGCTCACCCGCGCTCGGCGGCGTCTCCCTGGGCGTCCGCGACGGCGAGATCCTCGCCGTGACCGGCCCCCGGGGCTGCGGCAAGACGACCCTGCTGCACTGTCTGTCCGGTCAACTGGTGCCCGAGCAGGGCGAGGTGTGGTTCAACAGCGTCCCCGTCCACACCATGGGACCCCGGTTGCGTGAACGGCTGCGCCGCGACAGGTTCGGCTGGATCGCCCCCGAGCCCCAGCTCGTGCCCGAGCTGAACACCTGGGAGAACACGGCCCTTCCGCTGCTGCTGCGCGGCGCCCCCCGCCGGGAGGCGAAGAAGGCCGCCCTGGAGTGGCTGGAACGGCTCGACATCGGCCCATGCGCCAGACAGCGACCGCACACCCTGCTCCAGGGGCAGCGCCAGCGGATCGCCGTGGCCCGTGCCCTGGCCGCCGCCCCCACGGTGATCTTCGCCGACGAGCCGACCGCGACGCTGCACCGGAGCGACCGGACGCATGTGCTGCGCACCCTCACCAGCGCGGCCCGTTCGCACGGCATCACGGTCGTGCTCGCCACCCATGACACGGAGATCGCCACCCTCGCCGACCGCACGGTCCCGCTGCTGGACGGCCGCCGCGTCGCCACCGTTGCCCTGCCCGCCGTGTCCGATACGGAAGGCCGCGCGGCGTGCTCGCTCTCCGTCTAGCCCGGGGTTCCCATCCGCTGGTCCTGCTGCGGCGACTGCTGGTCGCCGCCGCCTCCGCCGGCGTCGGATTCCTGCTGCTGTGCACCCTGGGCTACGCGTCGGGGCACCCGGCGCACTCCACCGGGGCCGTGCTGCGGCTGCTGTGGTGCTTCGTGCCGCTCGCCGCCACCGTGCAGTTCGCGGTCGCGGTGGCACGTACGGACCCGAGCACCCGGCCGCGCTCCGGACTGTCCGCGGTGGGCCTCGGGCCGGTCCGGCTCGCGGTGCTCGCCGCGGTCTCCACCGCCGTCTCCTGCACTCTCGGATCGATGGTGGCGCTGCTGTTCTTCCTGCATCTGCGCGGTGATCTGTCCGGGCTGCCGTTCGACGGCGCGGCGGCCGGGCTGCTCGACGCCGACGCCCCGCTGCCGCTCGCCGCCGCGCTCGTGCTGCTGGCCCTGGTCCCGGTGGCCGCGGCGACGGCGAGCGCGCTCGCGATGCACGCCGAGCCGGTCTCGACGGCGGCCCCGGACAACGCCTCCTCGGACGTCCTGACGGAGCCGGAGGCACCCGATCCGGCGGCGCCGCCGACGGGGCTGCCGTGGGGCGTGGCGCTGACCGCGGTCGGCCTCGCCGTGGAGGCGTACATGAGCCGGGGCGACGGCCACAGCCTGCTCCCGCTGCCCGGCAGGCTCGACGCCACCCCGGCCGGGATGCTGGCGGGATGGACGCTGACGGCGGTCGGGCTGGCCGTGGCGGGTCCGGGCCTGGCCCATCTGTGCGGGCGGCTGCTGCAGGCGGTGCGCCCCGGCGCCGTACGCCTGCTGGCGGGCCGGGTGCTGATGGACGAGTCGCGCCGGATCGGCCGGCCGCTCGGTGTGGTCTGCGCGGTGCTCGCCACGGCTGTCGGCGGATCCGCGCTGTACGGGGCGGGGGCACACCGCCCCGGCCCGCTCACGGCACTGGGCGCGGCACTCGTGCTCGGCTGCACGACGGCGACGCTGCTGACCTCGGCGCTGGAGGCGAGGCAGGCCCGCGCGCAGACGGCGCAGGCGCTGCTGCGGCTCGGCGCCCCGGCATCGGCGCTGCGGGCCGCGACGGCCCTGCGCGCCGCCGCACTGCTGCTCGTCTTCGCCCCGCTGACCTGGCTGATCGCGGAGCTGGCCGCACTGCCGCTGACGGCCTGAGGTCGCGCGCCGCGGCCCGGGGCCGGTCCGGCGGCCGCTACGTAGCATGACAACGTGGATAATCCGGACAACATCAGTTCCCTGCCCGGCCCCGAGATCGAGTCGCTCGCCGAATTCGACGAGGCGGTCGCCTCGGGGACGCTGGCCGGACACCGGATCCAGTCCGTCGACCTGACCGACCGGGGCGCCGCCCTGCTGGCCGCGGATACGTCCGGCGCCGTGTTCCTCGGCTGCCGGATGGAGCCCGGGACGGCGGCGAAGGTGCGGGCCGACGGCGCGTTCGTCTTCCCGCCCGTGCCCGGACTCCCCTTCGATCCGTACCGCGGCAGGCTCTACTCCCCCGACGTGCTCTACGCGGGGCTGTCGGACGGCGGATACGCGGCGACGCCCGACGCCCGCGCCTACCGCTGGTTCCAGCAGACGAGGGCGAACGGCGACGCCTTCGCGTCGATGCTGCGGGCGCTCCACGACGACGCGGTCTCCGACGCGCTGGACGAGTTCCTCGCCGGCGCCCACGTGGTCGGGGTCATGGGCGGCCACGCGACCGCCCGCGGCAGCGCCCCGTACGCGGCCGCGGCCCGGCTGGGACGGACACTCGCCCGGAACGGCCTGACGGTGGCCACCGGCGGTGGGCCCGGCGCGATGGAGGCCGCGAACCTCGGGGCGTACACGGCGCCGCACCCCGATCCCGTGCTGGACGAGGCCTGCGCGCTGCTGGCCGTGGCGCCCTCGTTCACCCCGTCGGTCACCGACTGGGCGCTGGCCGCCTTCGACGTACGCGGGCGCTGGCCGGGCGGCGGCGGTTCCGTCTCGATCCCCACCTGGTTCTACGGGCACGAGCCGCCGAACCCGTTCGCGGACCGCATCGCCAAGTACTTCGCCAACGCGCTCCGCGAGGACGGACTGCTCACCCGGTCCACGGCGGGCGTGATCTTCCTGCCCGGCGCGGCCGGCACCGTACAGGAGATCTTCGACAACACGACGCCGAACTACTACGGCTCCCTCGGCGGGCCGACCCCGATGGTGCTGGTCGGCCGCACCCACTGGACGCGCACGCTGCCCGCGTGGCCGCTGCTGCGCGCGCTGGCCGCCGGCCGGGCGATGGCGCCCCGGATCGCGCTCGTGGACACGGTGGACGAGGCCCCCGAGGCGCTCGCCCGGCTGTCGGCGAGACCGTAGGCCGGGGCCGGTTCAGAAGGACGCGAGCCGGGCCACGAGCGCGTCGAAGAACGCCTCCCAGCCGTCCTCGGCCGCCGCGTACTGCTCGGCCGTGAGGTTGCCGCCGCGCTGCTGGAAGACCATCTCGGTGGTCCTGTCGCCGCGGTCGGTGAAGGTGGCGGTGACGGTCTCGCCCTCGATATCGGCGGGCGCGGAGGCGTCCTTCATCGTGAACACCAGCCGCTCCGGGGCCACCACCTCCCGGTAGACCCCGTGGAACGGCATCTCGACGCCCGGCACCACCATGACCAGGCTCCAGGCACCGCCCGGCCTGACGTCCATCGACACCCTGTCGAGCGGCACCTCGGCGTCACCGCCGTACCAGGCCGCGAAGTGCTCGGGCGTCGTCCAGGCCTCGAAGACCCGTTCCCGCGGGGCCTGGAGGATGCGGGTGATGTCGATGCCCTCGCGTGCTGACTCGGTCATGTCCCTGTCCTTCCCGGAGTCGTTCCGGTTCTGCTGCACGGCCCCGGGGCTGTCCACGAAGACGTGCCGGTGGTCCCCGGGGCGGCCGGAGCCGCGCTCCGGGGCATCAGGCAATCGTCCGGCCGATGGCCGACTCCCGCGACCGGTGCCGCCTCCGGCGCGTCCGGTCCGGTGAACGCCGCGGGAAGCGCCCGGTCAGGAGCGGGCGGGCAGGACTACGGTCTCCGCCGCCTCGAAGACGACCCCGACCGCCGCACCTTCCTCGGGGGCGTCCCGCAGCGCGCACGCCGCCTCCAGGACCGGACCGCCATGCGGTGTCAGCCGTACCGCGACGTGGTTGCCCCGGAACGTACGCGTCCCGACCACGCAGCGCAGCCCCTCGTCCGGGGCGCCGATCCGGACCCCGGCCGGACGCACCAGCAGATCACAGGCCCCCTGCGGCGTGCCCTCGGGCACCGGTACCTTGCCCCACACCGTGTCGGCGACGGTGCCGGTCACCGTCGCCTCGACCACGTTGTCGAAGCCCAGGAACCGTGCGACGAATGCGGAGGCGGGCCGCTGCCAGACCTCCAGCGGGGTGCCCGCCTGGGCGATCCGCCCGTCGCGCATCACCACCACCCGGTCGGCCAGGGCGAACGCCTCGCCCTGGTCGTGCGTGACCGCCAGCACCGTAGTGCCCAACTGCCCGAAGAGCGTGCGCAGTTCGACGACGAGCCGCTCACGCAGACCGCGGTCGAGCTGGCCGAGCGGCTCGTCCAGCATCAGCAGCTTGGGCCGCGGGGCGAGGGCCCGCGCAAGGGCGACACGCTGCTGCTCACCGCCGGACAGCGCGGCGACGGCGCGCCGTTCGGCGCCGGGCAGGCCCACCAGGTCGAGGAGTTCACCGACCCTGCGCTCCTGATCGCGGCGCGACACCCCGTGCATCCGCAGCCCGAACGCGACATTGGCGCCGACGTCCCGGTGCGGGAAGAGCTGGTGGTCCTGGAACATCAGGCCGAGACCGCGCCGGTGCACCGGCACCCCGGCCTGGTCCGCGCCGTCCAGCAGCACCCGGCCGCCGTCCGGCGGATGCAGCCCGGCGACCACCCGCAGCAGGGTGGACTTGCCGCTTCCGCTCGGCCCGAGCACACATACGATCTCGTGCTCGGCGACGTCCAGGTCCACCGCGTCGAGCGCCGCCCGCTCGCCGAAGCGAACCGTGGCCGATTCCAGTGTCAGCATCTCTAGAACTCCCCGGACCGGTCCGTGCGGATACGTTCGAGCAGCAGCAGCGAGACGGCGCAGACCACCATCAAGATGGTGCTGAGGGCCATCGCCTGGCCGTAGTTGAGCTCCCCGGCCCGCCCCAACAGCCGGGCCACGGCGACCGGCAGCGTCGGGCGGTCGGGCCGCGCGATGAAGACCGTCGCGCCGAACTCACCGAGCGAGACGGCGAACGCGAAACCGGCCGCGACCAGCAACGCCCGTCGCACCAACGGCAGATCGACCTCCCGCCAGGCCCGCAGCGGTGACGCCCCGAGCACCGCGGCCGCCTCCCTGAGCCGCCCGTCCACCGCGCGCAGGACGGGCAGCATGGTCCGTACGACGAAGGGCACACCGACCAGCGCCTGAGCAAGCGGCACCAGGATCCAGGAAGTCCGCAGATCCAGCGGCGGCTTGTCCAGGGTGATCAGGAAGCCGAAGCCGACGGTCACCGCCGACACCCCGAGCGGCAGCATCAGCAGCGCGTCGAAGCCGCGCACGAGCCGGCCGGCGCGCCGGGTCAGCGCCGCGGCGGCGAGCCCGCCGATGACCAGGGCGATGACCGTCGCGACCAGCGCGTACTGGAGGGAGTTCCAGATCGCTTCGAGCGGCGCGACCAGGAACGTACCGCCACCGGCGTCCACGGACGCCAGCGCACGGTAGAAGTCGAAACCATGACCGCCGGCGGTGTCCACCGAGCGCTCGACCAGTACCCCGAGCGGCAGCAGGATCAGCAGCAGTACGGTCAGCAGCACCCCGCAGAGCAGCGCCCACTGCCCGGCACCGCGCGGCCTGCGTGCGGTCCGAGCCGGGTCGACCAGTTTCAGCGCGGTCTCCCGGCGCCGTACGGTCCACGCGTGCACGGCGAGGATCGCGCCCACCGCGGCGAACTGCACCAGCGTCAGCACGGCGGCCGTCGGCAGGGCGAGCAGTTGTGCGGTCTGCCGGTAGATCTCCACCTCCAGCGTGGAGTACCCGGGACCGCCGAGGATCTGCACGACTCCGAAGGAGGTGAAGGTGAAGAGGAAGACCATCAGCGCGGCCGCGGCCACCGCGGGTGCGAGGGCCGGCAGGGTGACCCGCCGCCAGGCGGCGAACCGCCCCGCGCCCAGCACCCTGGCGGCCTCCTCCTGCCGGGGGTCGAGCTGGGCCCACAGCCCGCCGACCGTCCGTACGACCACCGCGTAGTTGAAGAAGACATGGGCGAGCAGAATCGCCCAGACAGTGGTGTCGAGCCGTACGCCCCAGAGCTCGTCGAGGAATCCACCGCGTCCCAGCAGCGCCAGGAAGGCCGTCCCCACGACCACGGTCGGCAGGACGAACGGCACCGTGACGACCGCCCGCAGCAGTTGTTTGCCGGGGAAGTCGAAGCGGGCGAAGACATAGGCGCCGGGCAGTGCGATCAGCAGGGTCAGCGCGGTCGAGGCGAGCGCCTGCCAGCTGGTGAACCAGAGGACGTCGCGGATGTCCGGCCGGGTCAGCACCTCGCCGATCCGGCCGAACTGCCAGACGCCGTCCGCTTTCAGTCCGCGGCCGACGATCGCGGCGACCGGGTAAGCGAAGAACAGCGCGAAGAACGCGACGGGCACGGCCATCAGGCCGAGCCGCACCGCGCTCCCGCGCCGGGCCTTCGCACGGGCCGACCGCGCGTGCGCCGACCGGTCCCGAGGACCCTTCCCGCCCTCGCCGTTCCCGCCGTTCCCGTTCGCGTCCGGCCCGCGTACGGGACTCTTCGTTACTTCACTACGAGCGAGGACCACGACTGGACCCACTGCTCACGGTTCTTGGCGATCAGGTCCGGGGCGACGGTCGTCGGCCGGTCCACCGTCGCGCCGAACCTCGTGAAGAGCTCCGGCAGCTTCGCGTCCTTGGCGACCGGGTTCACGAACATGTTGAGCGGCATGTCCTCCTGGAACCTCTTGCTGATCAGGAAGTCCAGCAGGGCCTTGCCGCCCGCCTCGTTCTTCGCGCCCTTCAGCAGGCCCGCGAACTCGATCTGGCGGAAGCAGGTCCCGGTGGCGACGCCGGTCGGCGCCTTCGCCGGCTGCGGCTTCGCGTACAGCACCTCGACGGGCGGGCTGGAGGCGTACGAGACGACGAGCGGCCGGTCGGCCTTGGCCTTCTTGCCGCCCGCGGAGCCGGAGAACTCCTCGTTGTACGCCTGCTCCCAGCCGTCGACGACCTTGACGCCGTTGCTCTCCAGCTTCTTCCAGTAGTCCTGGTAGCCCTTCTCCCCGTACGTGGCGATGGTGCCGAGGAGGAAGCCGAGGCCGGGCGACGAGGTCCCGGCGTTCTCGGTGACGAGAAGGTCCTTGTACGCGGGCTTCGCCAGGTCGTCGAAGGACTGCGGCGGCGCGAGCTTCTTGTCGGCGAAGTACTTCTTGTCGTAGTTGACGCAGATGTCGCCGGTGTCGATCGGGGTGACCCGGTGCCCGTCCGCGTCGAGCCGGGTGTCTGCAGCGACCCGGTCGATGCCCTTCGCCTCGTACGGCGTGAAGAGCCCGCTGTCGAGGGCGCGGGAGAGCAGCGTGTTGTCGACGCCGAAGAACACGTCGCCGCGAGGGGAGCCCTTGGTCAGGATCTCCTGGTTGAGCGCGACACCCGCGTCACCGCTCTTCAGCACCTTGACGGTGTAGCCGGTCTCCTTGGTGAACTCCTTCAGTACGTCCTTGGAGGCGTTGAAGGAGTCATGGCTGACGAGGGTCACGGTCTTGGAGCCCGAGCCCTTCGTGCCGCCGGAACCGGAGGCCGAGTCGTCGGAACTCCCGCACCCGGCGAGTGCGGTGACGCCGAGTGCGGCGGCGACGGCCGATGCCGCGAGCTGCCTGGTCCTGCGCGTGGTGCTCATTGTGGATTCCTCCTGGGTTTTGGCCAGGAAGAGACGCGGCCCCACCCGCGAAAAGCGGGCAGGGCGCAACAGCATGAGTTGATGACCGAACTTCCTACCCGGAATGACCCGGGCGAGGTTCAGAGGGTCTGCGGCCGACCTGTCCTCGGTGCCGCACTCTCAGCGCTGTGGCGCTCCCCTGTCGGAATATGAAGTTGATTTCAGGCCCAGGCTACACGGGCCTCGGCGCCTGTCCGGGAGTGACCTCAGCGCTCGGCCGCCGCCAACTGCCCGCAGGCCCCGTCGATCTCCTGGCCGCGGGTGTCCCGCACGGTCACCGGCACCCCGTGGGCCGCGATCGCCTCGACGAACGCCTTCTCGTCCTCGGGGCGCGAGGCGGTCCACTTGGAGCCGGGCGTGGGGTTCAGCGGGATCAGGTTGACGTGGACCCGCTTGCCCTTGAGGAGCCGGCCGAGCCGGTCACCGCGCCACGCCTGGTCGTTGATGTCACGGATCAGCGCGTACTCGATGGAGATGCGGCGACCGGACTTCTCCGCGTACTCCCATGCGGCGTCCAGCACCTCGCCCACCTTCCACCGCGTGTTCACGGGAACGAGGGTGTCGCGCAGCTCGTCGTCCGGCGCGTGCAGCGAGACGGCGAGACGGCACTTGAAGCCCTCGTCCGCGAAGCGGAGCATCGCAGGCACCAGGCCCACGGTGGAGACGGTGATCCCGCGCTGCGAGAGCCCCAGTCCGTCCGGCTCGGGGTCGGTCAGTCGGCGGATCGCGCCGACCACCCGGTTGTAGTTGGCGAGCGGCTCGCCCATGCCCATGAAGACGATGTTGGAGAGCCTCGCCGGACCGCCGGGAACCTCCCCGTCGCGCAGCGCCCGCATCCCGTCGACGATCTGGTGGACGATCTCGGCGGTCGACAGATTGCGGTCGAGACCGGCCTGCCCCGTCGCGCAGAACGGGCAGTTCATCCCGCATCCCGCCTGCGAGGAGATGCACATCGTCACCCGCTCCGGGTAGCGCATCAGGACGGACTCGACGAGCGTCCCGTCGTGCAGCTTCCAGAGCGTCTTGCGGGTGGTGTCGTCGTCGCAGCTGATGTGGCGGACCACCGACATCAGGTCGGGGAACATCGCCTCGGCGAGCTTGTCCCGCGATCCGGCCGGGATGTTGGTCCACTCGGCCGGGTCGTGCGCGTACCGCGCGAAGTAGTGCTGCGAGAGCTGCTGGGCGCGGAACGGCTTCTCGCCGATCGCGGCGACGGCTTCCTTGCGCTCGGCGGGCGTGAGGTCGGCGAGGTGCCGCGGCGGCTTCTTGGCTCCGCGGGGCGCGACGAAAGTGAGTTCTCCGGGCTTAGGCATGGTTCATTCAGTGTCGCAGACACGCCGAGGTGCGCCGGGCCGTCGCCCAGCTCAGTGACCACCAGGGCCGGGCGGTGCCGGTCGTTGTTGGTGGTTGTGGGTCGTCGTCGGCGACCCTCCGACGGCCCACACACGGCCCGGCGCCACAGCTCCGCCCGCAGGTCAGGGCCGTCAGTCGACACTGTTGGACGGAACCGTGCCAACGGCCAAGAGGTGCGAGCTGGCGGCGAGGAGTTCCGGGTACGGCTCTGCCATGCGGGCCGCCTCCATGGCTGAGGCGATCAGCTCATCCGTGGGGCCTTCGCCTGGCTGCTGTTCCGCTGCCTTCACCAGCGACCATGCGGGGCCTTCGATGCCGAAGACCTGCACGCCCTCCAGCCCAGAGGCGACCAGCTCCGTCACAAGCTCTTCGGCCCGGTGGAAATACGACAGAGTGAATCCCCGCACACCGTCGTAGACGGCCGTCTCCAGAATCTTGGAGACGGACGCACGGATTCGTTCGGTGTGCAGGTGGGCGTACGTAACGTGCTCGAAGAGCGACGCATAGCGATTGATCGCGGCTGCGGCGACCAGCCCGCCGGGCTTGGCGACGCGGGAAGCCTCCGCCAGCGCCCGTTGCCGGTCGACAGGGTCGGGCAGGTGGTAGAGCGGGCCGAGGAGCTGCACGACGTCGAAGCTGTCGTCCGGCTCGGGCAGGTCGCGCGCGTCGCCTACGACTGCTGAGCACACCGCCGACGCGGCCTCAACGTGACGAGGCACCGGATCGACTAGAGCGACTTCGTAGCCGTCCTTCACGAGCCATTCAGCGTGAATCCCGGTCCCCCCGCCCACATCGAGCACGCGCGCCGGCGCGGGGGGCAGAAAGCGTCGGAGGAGTTCTTGAGTCCTGAGCAGTTCCATCCGACCGTCTGCGGAGCTACGCAGACGACTGTCCTCGTTGACCGTCTCGCCATAGAACCGCATCACGGAGGGAGCCAATTCGAGATTCGACATGGTCGCAGTATCGTGTGTACCGGTGGACCAGTCCAGCGCAGGGAATAGGGGAAGCCATGGCAGTCCTGAAGTATGAAGAGATCGCAGAGTTCCTGCGCGCACGCATTGCCGCTGGGGAGATCGCCCCCGGGGACACGATCCCGTCGGGTCGCGAGCTGGCTGAGCAGTGGAATGTGTCACGAGCCACCGCCGTCAAGGCCGTCGACGTGCTGCGTAACGACGGCGTGGTCGTGGCCAAGCAGGGAACCGGGTTCGTCGTCACGGAAACGCCCGTGGCACGTCCCGCCGGCGCGCGCCGCGCTGGGTCGGCGCGCATCCTGGGCGGGATGCCGTTCCAGCGCGTCGGTACGCCTGACTGGGCGGAACCTCCCGCCCGCGTCGCCGCCACGCTTGGACTCTCCCCCGAGGTGAAGGCGCTTCGGCGCGTTCGCATCCTCCAGCTCCCGGACGGGACGCCGAATAGCTGCGTCGAGGCGTGGTTTCCTCCTGAGATCGCGGAGGCGTCACCGCGACTTGCCGACACGGCCCCGATCGCCGAGGGGACAACCCGCTACGTCCGACGCCAGACGGGACGGACTCCGACTGAGGGGGTGGACGTGACCACCGTGCGCCTCGCCACGGAGACGGAGGCAGGCCGCCTGAGCGTGCCGCCGAATACGCCGGTGGCCGTGCTGCTGCACACGGCATACGACGAGCAGGGCCGCCCGCTGGTCTGCGAGGAAGGCGTCACACCGTCCTCTTTCTTCGAGCAGGTAGACACCTACTCGATGTAGCCACGAACCCAAAGAGAGCTGGACCGGTCCACTGGTCCAGCTTTTTTTATTGCCCCAAAACCACCCCCCACCAGCATCTACTCACCCAGCGAGAACGACGCAAGCAACCTCGTCGCTTGACTGGACCGGTCCACCGGTCCAGTCTCTTGTTGTGGCCACCGCCCGATCCGGAACTTTCGGAGAGGGGCGGCTCTGCCACGCCAGAAGGGGCCCTGTTTGGGCTGCTTCGACCTGCACAGCCAGAGCGCCCGGAGGGTCCCACAACGGGAGTGAGCCCAAAGGAAGCCCTGTTCCTTGAGAACTGAACAGTGGACACAGAACGACAGGCATCTGCGACAAGCCGCAGGCCCTGCCGCACGAGCAGTACACGAGACAGCAAGCACCTTGCTCCGGGTCGCCCTTCGGGTCGACCAAGGGGTCTTTCACGTGCGGTGAGACAAGGGCAGAGATCGCGACCTGCACCACGTACCCATGTCCGCCTTCCCCGGAGGTCGACGTGCACCGACGAAGAATCCGGGCGCTGCCCGTGCGCTGGACCGGCACGGGCAGCAATGCCCTTCGCGTCCACCCGATCTGCGAACGAGCCGGGACACCCGGTGATTCGCGGAGTCGGGACACCTTCGCAGCAGCCGCTGCGCCGGTTGCCTCCTCCGCCCGTCCGGCCGCTTCTCGTGGCTGTACGGGCGGGGCTGAGGGGAGCCAGGTTCTCAGGGACGACTCCAGCTGTGGAAGCAAGTGCAAGGCGGGTCCGGTGTTGCAGCGCCGGGCCCGCACCCCAGTCACCGGCATCTGATCCCGAAGGAGATCCGCATGTCCCGCTTCAGCCGTGCCCGCCTCAACGACGAGGCCGACTACTTCACCGCCGAGGCCAAGCGCTCGGACGCGGCCGCGCTCGATGGCGACCGCGCCGCAGCCGACATGACCAACGGCCCTCGCACCCAGGCCGTGGCTGCCAAATGCGCCCAGGTCGCCAGGTCCAACGCCACCGACTACCGGAACATCGCCGCCGCACTCCGCGACGGCGAGATCCCCGACTGCCTCGACCTCGACTGACCCCCACAGCCCCGGCACCCCGCCGAGAGGGCGCCGGATCGAATCCGGCCCGGGGCACTACGGCCACCAAGTGGTGGCCGAACCGCTCGCATCGTCGGGCGGAACCACTCAACGGCCCGCGGCCCCGGTGTCCTACCACCGGGGCCGCAGTTTCGGGCCGTCCCACGACTAGGAGAAAACGACCCATGAAGAGCATCGTTGCTGGTCGCGAGCCCGTTACCGCGACCGAGTTCGTCGAGTTGGCCCTGGGCATCGACCTGGAGCTGTTCACCGGCCCGGCCGTCGAGTCCGCCATGGAGCGGGCGGCGCGGCTGGACGTGGCACACGAGGTGCTCGCGGAGCTCCGCGAGAGCGACCCGGAGACCGCGGCCTACGCCGAGTCGCTGCTGCGGACGCTGCCGCTGAAGCGGCGGCCGGACGGCCGGCGCCCGCGCCGCGCGAACCGCCGCGTGGCGCGGGGTTGCACGGCCGGTTCGGCGGTGGCCGCGTGATGGAGCACATCGCACAGATTTCCAACCGCGGCGGCCGGTGGCGCCTGTACGTCGTGCTGATGGGCGTACCCGTCTTGCATTGGCCGGAGCACCACTTCGGTCCCACGCTCACCGTGCCGACGGCGGGCGAGCGCTCGCGGGTGCTCGCCCGGTTCGGGTTCGTGGCCGTCGACGGGGCCGAGTGGGGGTGGACGGAGGACAACGAGACGTACGGCGACGACACGTCGCCGGTCCTGCTGCTGGCCTCCATCCCGGTCCGCCCGGCGGGCCCGGCCGACGGGGGTGCGGCATGAAGCGCATCAACCCCCGCGTGCTCCTGGTCGTCGCGCTGGTCGCCGTGGTCGGCATGGCCTTCCGGGTGTCCTGGAACGCCATGCGTGACATCGCCCGTGCGGTCGGTGCCGATCCTGCCGCGGCGACCCTCTACCCGTTCGTCGTGGACGGCCTGATGGCTCTCGCCCTGATCGCCACCCTGATCCTGGTCGGCGAGGACCGGCACTTCGCCCTCAAGGTTCTGGGCGGGTACACAGTCGCGTCGCTGGTCCTCAACTACGTGCACGGCCTGGTCCCCGCACTGCACCAGCCGGACGCCGGTATGGTCCGCCTCGCACACTGGGACATCGCGCACTACGCACTCGTCTTCGTCGCGACATCCCTGCCGGTCGGTGCGATCTTCTTCGGGTCGGATCTGGTCGCGAAGGTGCTGCACCACCACACCGCCGCAGAGACCGTGCGGGTGCCGGACGGGCAGGAATCCGCACCCGCCCCGCACACCCCCGCACACCCCGCGCAGACACCCGCCGCCGAGGCGGCCGAACCCCCTGCACCGCTGCCCGTCATGGAGTCGTCCGCGCAGGTCGCGGCCCATGCGGACGCTGTGCAGGAGCCTGATCCGCACGCCCCGCACACCGACCGCACGCCGGAGGAAGAGACCACCGACGCGGCCCTGTCGCGTGACCAGTTCGAGGAAGCGGAACTGGAGAGGATGCGGCAGGAAGCCCGCCGTGCGTACGGCGAATCCGTACAGGCGGGCCGCCCGCTCAGTGCCCGTGCGCTGGGCGAGGCATTCGGCATGAGCGAGTCGTGGGGACGCAAGCAGATCCTCGCCGTCCGAGACGACGAAGAGCCCTCCCGTCCCCACCTGCGGGCCGTCGAAGCCGAGGCCATGTGATGGCCGCACTTCCCGTCTACCGGTGGCGCCTCGCCCCGGACGGCTACGCGACCCGCCGCCAGCTCCGCGCGCTAGGGCTGCGGCCCGGTGGTCAGGACGTCGCCGCTCAGCTCGAACGGCCCCGACGGCGGCGGGAACCGCTGGTCGCCTACCTCTACCGGATCGACCAGGCCAAGCCGGTCCGCCCGATGACGCCGGGCCGGGCCGCGGCTCTCGCCAAGGCTATGACCGCCCGCCGGACCTGCCCGGTCTGCCGGCGGGATGCCGGGTACTGCATCCCGCGCTCGCTCGGCATGTGCGTCACGTGCCACGACATCGCTCCCGCTCTCGCCGCTTGAGGAGAAGACGTGTTCGCTGACATCGCGTTCCTGCTCTACGTCGGCCACCTGATCGCCGATTACGCGTTTCAGACCGACCATCAGGCCGAGCACAAGGCCGGGCCCGGGTGGAAGGGCTGGGCGGCCAACCTCAGCCACTCCGTCACCCACGTCGTCGTCTGCGGCCTCCTGCTCGTGCTGGGTGCGGCGGTCCTGGGGTGGCGGCTCCCGCTGCTGCCCGCCCTGGCCGCGGTCGTGTGGATCGGTGCCACGCACGCGGTGATCGACCGGCGGTGGCCGGTGCGTTGGTGGATGACGCACACCGGCTCGGAGGACTGGATCAGCCGCGGCGGTGCCGCGCACGTCGACCAGACCGCCCACATCGTCGCCCTGCTCGTCGCCGCTCTCTTCCTCGCTGCCTGAAAGGAGTGCTCGGCATGACCGAACTCAGCACCGAGACCGAACCGGTAGCTGGAGACACCACTACCGCGCCCGCCCCCGTCGCGCCCCGGGCCGAGAGTCCGGCGCCCGCCACCACACCGCAGCCCGCCAAGGCCACGGTCGCGCACACGCCGGGCGGTTGGCCCGCTCTTCCGCTCGCGGTGACCAGCGCCAATTCCGCTGTCTCTGCCCTGGCCGCGGCTGCTCTGGCCGGTGGGCCGGTGGCTGCTGCGGTGGCCGCCACGGGCGCCTGTGCGCTCGGCGTGGCCGCGGCGTCCCGCACCCGCCGGGCCCGGACCCGGGCCGCCACCCATGCGGCCACCGGCGCCACCCACCGGACCGGGGCCCGCGCGGGCGGCCGGTCCGGTGTATCCCGCATGTCCGCCGGCCACGCCTCCGGGGCCACTCGCAAGGCGGGCGCCCGCACGGCCAGGGGCGCCAACCGCGCCGGAGGAAAGTCCGGCACCGGGGTGTCACTGGGCAAGCAGCGCAGCCCCCACCGGACCACCGGGGCTCACGCTTCCCCCACCACCCGTCATGGCTCGGCCACCCCGGCCAAGCCCCGTACCGGCAAGGCGGGTTCGGGCGGCGCGGGGCGGATCGGGCAGGTGAAAGAGCTGCGGGCCGCGCAGAGGGCCGCAGCGCCGACCCGTGCCGCGCAGCGCACCCAGACCACCGCGGCCCGGCGGGCGGTGGCGGACAGCCGCCGGGCCGCGAAGGCCGCAGCCCGCACCACCCCTGCCACCACGTCCGGCAAGAGCCCCTCCGACCGTCCCGGCGGACCGGGCGGGTCGGGAGGGGTGAAGCGGCCGGGGCGGCTGGGCCGGGCCCGTGCCGTGGTGGCCGCCAAGGCCCGCGCGATGCGGGAGAAGCGCCGCCGGCGGCGCGACCAGCGCACCGAGCAGGCCGTGGAAGGGAAGCGCGCCGAGGTCCGTAAGGCCCCCGCGCGTCGGGCTGCGCGGCGGGCACTGTGGCGGTCCGCCGCCCGGTTCCAGCAGCGCCGCCTCCTCGCCGCGCTGCTGGCCGCGCCGCTCGGCGTCCTGGGTCTGCTGACGACTCCGCTGGGCCGAAGGCTCGGCTGGTCGTGGCTGATGCACCCGGGCCGCCGCCTGTACCGGCACCTGCTGAACCGGGCGCAGGAGGAGAAATCGGACCGGGATGCGGCCATTCGTGCCCGTCTCGAAGAGGAAGAGGCCGCCGCCGAGGCGGCGGACGAGCAGGACCCGAACGACATTGCTGACCGGGTGGAGCGTCCCGCGCACCTGGTCCCCAGCACCACCCCCGCAGTGATCAGTGGAGGAGAGAACGTGTCCGGATTCAAGTTCGAGGAAGCCGCCACCGAGATGCAGGCCGCGGCCATGCTCTACGAGCCCGACGGCTGCATGGAGATCCTGGCCATGGTCGACGGTCTGCCCGAGGCCCTGAAGATGATCGCCCACGTGATGCAGATCCTCGCCGAGCGCTCCGACTCCGAGTTCCCGCTGGAGAAGGAGGTCGCGGCCGGGTTCAACGACATCTACGACCTCCTCATCAAGGCCGCTGCCGGGGCCGAGGAACTGCCCGACATCTTCCGGCGGGTCCACGAGCAGGACATCGCCCGCCACGAGGACCCCCGCAACGGGACCGAGGCCGAGAAGGGCTGGAACGTCTGATCATGACCACCGACACCAATGCCGCCAGCACGGGGCCGGTGTGGGACTGGGCTGCCGGTCACGGACCCGTGACCGGCGCTCTGTCCGCCACCACCGGAGCCTTCGCCCTGGCCACCACCGCAACCGCAACCGGCATGCCGCCCGCCTGGGCCCTGGTCGTCGGCACCGCCGGGGCGATCGGGCACAGCGCTGCCGGGCTGCGCGAGCGTCTCGCGGCCCGCACCCTCGCCCTGCGGGCCGCGTCCTGGCTCGCCGGGGCCGGGTGGACCACCTGGGCCATCACTACCGGGCCCCTGACCTGGGCCGCCCTCGGATCCCTCGCCACACTCGGCGTCGGCATCGGGGCCGCCACCCACTCCTCCCGGCTCCACGAAGAGGCCCGCGAGGAAGAGGCCCTGGCCGCCGCCGCCCGGCAGGTCGCCCTGGAACTGTCCGCCGACCGCCGCGCGATCGCAGCCGAGTGGGTCGACCGGGTACAGCGGGTCTGCGGCATCACCCTGCGGGTCCTCGGAGTGGAGATGTGGCCGACCGGCACCGGGTTCACGATCGACGCCGAACTCCCGGCGGGCGGAACCACGTACGACCGGATCGCGAAGGAGTCCGCCAAGCTGAGCGCGGATGCTCGTCTGCCGCACGGCTGCACCGCGACCGCGGGGCCCGGCATCGATCAGGGCCGGGTCCTGATCGACGTCACCAACGTCAACGTGCTGGAACAGGAGGTCTTCTACCCCTCCGACTACAGCCGTCTGTCCATCCACACCGGCATCCCGTGGGGACTGCGGACCAACGCCGACGAGATCAAGGCGTACCTGCGCGAGCAGTGCGCCCTGGTCGTCGGGCCGACCGGGTCGGGCAAGACGAACATGGTCCACACGATCCTGGCCGGGTTCGCCCGCGCCGAGGACGTGCTGACCTGGGTCATCGACCTCAACGCCGGGTCGGCCGGCCTGCCCTGGGCCCGCCCCGCGTTCGACGCCCAGGGACGGCCGGTGGACGGGATGCGGCCCGGGATCGACTGGCTTGCCGCCTCGCACAAGGAAGCCATGGTCATGCTGGACGCGCTGGTCAGGGTCGCGAAACAGCGCAAGGTCGCCTACCAGGACCTCATGTCCCAGGCGAACACCGACCTGCTGCCCATCAGCCCGCAGATCCCTCAGATCATGCTGGTCGTCGACGAGGGCGCGGAGATCCTGGCCAGCACCGACCGGGAGGTCCGCAAGCTCGGCGAACGGATCCTCGAAGTGATCCGTATCGCCCGCGCGATGGGCGCCCGCACGGTCCTGACCGCGCTCGGCGCGACCGGGGCCGTGCTCGGCAATTTGATGATCCGCCGCGAGGCCAAGGTCAGGGTCGCGCTGACCGGTGGCGAGAAGGAGGGCATGGACCTGGGCAAGCAGTTCCCCGGCTCCCGTGGCCTCAAGCCCGAGCAGGCCCCGTACAAGGGCGCCGGGTTCATGGGCACCCCCGAGAGCGAGACTGCCCTGTTCAAGTCGTGGCGGATCCTGCCCAACCAGATCAGGGACATCGTCGCCGCCACCGCGGACCGGCACCCCGTGCTCGACGGCCCGTCCGCGACAGCCGCCGGGACTGCCTACGCCCAGCGGTGGAACCCGGACCGCACCCAGTGGATGCGCGACACCACCGCCACCCCCACCGACACCGCACCCGCCGCGACCAGCGGGCAGTCGTCGGCCGGCGCAGGGCTGAACCTGTCCGCCCTGCGCGACAAGCAGGCACCCGCGGGCGGGTCCGACGAAGACGCGGCAGTGCAGGCGTTCATGGACCAGATCGACAAGAAGTTCGGCACCACGGACGAGCCCGGGACCGCCCAGCCGGAACGGCCGGCCGCACCGGGGCTGAACCTGTCCGCGCTGCAGCCCGGTGACAGCGACGCACGACAGGCCGCACTCACACTGCTGCTCGCCGCCGGGCCCGGCGGAACCGGCGCTTCGGCCATCGCCCGCGCTCTCGCCGACGCACACGGCACGACCCGGCAGACCGTCGTCGGGTGGCTCAAGACCTGGGCCGAGGAAGGGGAAGCGGTCCGCGTCGGGGAAGGCACCAAGACCCGCTACGTCCACCGCCAGCACGCCCCCGACCAGGGCTGAGCAGCCCCACCTTGTCGCCTGTCGCGGGCCCTCCCCGAAACACCCCCGGGGAGGGCCCGCGCGCCTCTGAAACGGCTTGTGACCTGCAAGGCGACAAGCGACAAGACAAGACAAGCGACAAGCCGCACGACAAGCAGACGACAAGCGACACGACAAGCGACACGACAAGCCAGCGCGGGCGCCACCCCCACACCCCCAGGGACGGCGCCCGCGCTGCTGAAGGAGCCCCGTCGTGCATGACACCACGTACACGATCACCACCCACACCCCCAGCACCACCGACCAGCCCGCCCACCTCCCCACGCCCGCGGGGCCGATGATGCTGCCCTCCGAAATCCCGCCCGGCGTCCAGATGGTCACCCTTCCCGGCGGCATCCGCACCCTCGCCTACACCCCCGAACAGGCCCCGCCCGCGCCCCCGGTTCCCGCCGCGCAGCCGATCCCGGCATGGGCCAAGACCACCGCCCTCCTCGTACCGACCACCGGGGGTGGCATCGCTGCTGCCGGTATCGGGCTCTCCTACGCGGCCCCGGGACTGATCGCCATGAGCCAAGCCCTCTGGGCCACCGTCGCCCTCATCGCAGTCGGCGCCATCGGTCTCCCCGTCCTCCTGCGCACCGCCCGCAGCGGCACCAGTGGCGGACGGTCGACCACCCACATCACCCAGAACATCACCGCGTCCGGCATGTTCGGCCGCGCCAACGGCACCATCAACCACCGCTGAGGAGCAGGCACCCATGCCCGACCTGAAGACGTACGCCGACCAGATCTCCGACGCCATCGCCCGCCTCGCGTGGCTGCGAACCCTGCGGTGCCCCGTGCCCGGCTGCACCCTCCGCATCCGCTACCGGGCCGTCACCCCCAACGAGGCCAGCCATCTGGCCGCTCTCGCCAACGACCACACCCGCCACGGCGCCAAGCAGTAGCTACGCCAAGGGCGGCCCCTCTCACGCCAATGAACCGGGGCCGCCCTTGCCTGCCAGCACCTTCTACAGAACTGGAGACACCCAGCATGACTCAACCTGTCCCCATCCCGCGAGACCGCTCCCGGTCGCGCTTCTTGGTTCGCCCGATCACCGTGACCGGCATCCGCCCCGGTCTCGATATCCGGGGACTGGGCCGGGACGAGATCCCCGGCGCGGACTGGCTGTGCACGTGCGGCCACCACGAACGCGCCCGGGGCCGCCGAGCCGTCGCCGAACTGGTCGGCTGCGTACGCGTCGGGCAGTGCCCGCACCTCACCCCCTCGCAGAACAGGAGCGCCGCATGACCGCCTCTCTACTGGCCACCGCCCTGGACCTGGCCGCCCGCGCGGTCCCCGTGCTGCCGCTGCGGGCGGGCAAGCTCCCGTTCGGGAACTGCGCCGCCTGCCGGTACACCGCCTGCGGCGGCCGGCCGAACATGAAGACCGCCGGACCCTGCCGGTGCCCGCGGCCGTGCCACGGCTGGGCCGCCGCCACCACCGACCCCGCCGTACTCCAGTGCCCCGCATGGACGTCGGCGTGGCAGCAGGCGCAGACCGTCGCCTACCACCCCGGCGGGGCCGGTCTGACAGTCGTCGACCTCGACAACGCCGACGCCATCACCTGGGCCCGTGAATCGCTGCCCGCCACCCGGACCGTGCCCACCACCCGTGGCGAGCACTGGATCTACCGGGGCGCCATGGGCTCGGCGAACGGTGTCCGTGAGGGTGTCGACCTCAAGTCCACGATGGCCTACGCCCGGTGGCTCGGCCCCGGCACCGGCACCATGACCGACCTGCCGGACGCCGTGCGCGCGCTGGCCGTGAAGGAGCCGTCCGTAGCCCGGCCCGCACCGCTCGTCATCACGGCGCCCGCACCTACCGGGGGCGGGGAGTGTCGTCATCGCATGCCTGCCTATCTGGAGCGCGGCATTGCCATGGCTGAGCAGCGCATCACCGAGGCCCGCAGCGGCGTGCACGCGACCGTGTACCGGACGTTCCTCGCCGTGCTGTCCGCTCATGGCCGGTGTGGCTGCCTGACCGACACCCACGTCGCTCGGCTGTTCACCGCCGCCCAGGCCAAGGGCGAGAGCCCCCGGCACTGCACGGACGCGTGGACCAACGCACGTACCGCACTGGGGATGTGAGTCATGCCCGAGGACGAGAAGACTCCGGCCCGTGAGGTCATCACCGAGTACGCGCAGGCGCACTTCCGGTACTTCCGCACCACCGAGGGAACCGTCTACGCCCAGCGGATCGGCCACCCCGTGGCCCGCCCGATCCGCTCCCAGGGAACGACCGGCAGTCACCGGCAGGAACTCATGGTCGACCTCTTCAATGACGGGGTCGGCGTCTTCAACGGGACCTCGCTCAAGGAGGCGTTGGACTTGATCGAAGCGCTGGCGCTGAGCAAGGACGTTCAGCCCACCCACATCCGCGTCGCCCCCGGGTTCGACGGGGCGACGTGGCTGGACCTGGGCCGCGACGACGGACAGTCCATCCGCATCCACCCCACCGGCTGGGACATCCGCGTCCCTGACCCGCGTGAGGTGTGCTGGCGGCGCACCCAGCTCACCGGGGAACTCCCCATGCCCGTCCGCGACACCGACAGCAAGGGCATCGACCTGCTGTTGCGGCTGACGAACTTCGCCACCGCCGAGACCGAGTGCATGGCCCTCGCCTGGCTCGTCGGCTGCCTCGGGCCGTCCGTGCCCGTTCCCGCCCCGTTCCTCACCGGCCCCCAGGGCGCCGGCAAGTCCACGGCGGGCCGGATGCTGGTGCGGATCATCGAGGGCATGACCGGCGACCTGCGCCGCGCGCCACGGGACGAGGAGAACCTGATCACGGCCGTCGCGGCCGGGTGGGTCACCGCCCTGGACAACCTGAGCCATCTCGCCCCGGACCTCTCCGACCTGATGTGCTGCATCGTCACCGGGGCCGAGAGCATCAAGCGCGCGCTGTTCAGCGACGGTGACGTCGTGCGCTCCCGCTACCGCCGCCCGCTGCTGCTGACCGGCATCGACGTCGGCGTCATCCGCCCCGACCTCGCCGAACGCCTCCTGCCCCTGCGTCTGGAGCGCCCCACGGTCCGGCGGACCGAGGCCGAGCTGTGGGCGGAGTTCGAAGAGGCTCTACCCGTCATCCTCGGCTCCCTGCTCGACCTCACGGTCAAGGTCCGCGCGGCCGAGGCGGAGACCCCCACGGACCTGCGGATGGCAGACTTCGCTCACCTGTGCGCGCAGCTCGACGCCGCGATGAGCTTCCAGACGCTCAACGCCTACCGGACCAGCCTGGACGACCTCAACGACGACGTCATCGAAGGCGACTTGATGGCGCAGACCGTCCTCAAGCACGCCGCCACCCTCGATCCGGGCACGGAGCAGCGCATGACGTCCTCGGAGTGGCTGCACAGCCTCACCGGCCTCTACAGCGGCGACGACTGCCGCCCCCTGCCTAAAGGGTGGCCCACCACCGGCAAAGTCCTCTCGGACCGCCTCAAGCGCCTTCAGCCCACCCTCGCCGCGCGAGGGGTCCTCATCGACTGGGGACGCACCAGGGAGGGCCGCTACGTCGAAATGACCCGCCGCCCGGTCCCGTCGCCGCACGAGCAATCCCCGCTGCTCTG
The DNA here is from genome assembly GCF_026340595.1 of Streptomyces sp. NBC_01363. Lineage (GTDB taxonomy): Bacteria > Actinomycetota > Actinomycetes > Streptomycetales > Streptomycetaceae > Streptomyces. The sequence goes on along the minus strand of NZ_JAPEPF010000002.1, from coordinate 465,702 downwards.
ACCGGCCGGTCCGACAAGCAAGAGGAGCACGCCTCCGGCCACGCGGCCAGACGTGCTCCTCTTGCTGTTCGGCGGCTTGCCGCCCAAAGACGTGCCGCTCCGCGGCTCCGCATTCACGCCTTCAGACGCACCGCACCACAACAGAAACCACCCTCTCTTTTTTCTTAAGAAAGGAAACGCTGCGTCACAGCGTCACCAGACGGCCCGTAACAGCCCCTGAGCTGCTGTAACAGGCGTGACGCAGAACGCTTTCGGCTGCGTCATCCTGCGTCACCTGCGTCACAGCGCGCGCCACCGTGACGCACGCCTGCGTCACAGATGACGCACCCCCACACCCCTGCGTCACCACGAAACCCCAGCTCAGGGGGCATGCGTGACGCTGGTGACGCCGTGACGCAGAAATCCGCACCTTGGACAGGTGCGCCCCCGAAACGCCCACCGCTCGAAGCTCCAGCTTCCCGCCAAGGAGTCGCATCGTGGCCCCGAAACGTGCCCCCGAGACCGACCCGCGAACCACCCTGCGCGCCGGCCTCCCCGACCGCTACCTCACCCCCGAAGACCTCATCGAAATGTTCAGCCTGCCGAGCATCGAGACGCTCTACACCTGGCGCAAGACGGGCGTCGGCCCGCCCGCCATCCGCATCGGCAAGTACCTGCGCTACGACCCCACCGCCGTCCGCGCCTGGGTCGAGAACAACACAGAAACCGCCGCCGCCTGACACCCCGTCAACCAGTAGGGGCACGACCGACACAGGTCGTGCCCCTACTGCATGCCCACAGGAGCACCCATTGGCCGGCCACATCCAAGACCGCTGGTTCAAAACCGAGACCACAGCCGACGGCAAATCCATCCGAGTGAAGACCGACCGCCACGGGCTCGGACTCCGCTACCGCGCCCGCTACGTCGGCCCCGACGGCACCGAGAAGTCGAAGTCCTTCCCGGACCGACAGAAGCGGCTCGCCGAAAACTGGCTCACCAACGTGGCCTCCGACATGTCGCGTGGCCAGTACATCGACCCCCGCGCGGCCCGGGTGACGTTCAAGGGCTACGCCGAGAAGTGGCTCAAGGCTCACAGCGCGGACCTGTCCAGCCAGATCGTCACCGAGCAGCGTCTGCGACTGCACGCCTTCCCCATCCTCGGGTCGCGCCCGCTCGACTCCTTCCGGCCGGAACACCTCCGCGACCTGGTGAGCGCCCTTGAGGCCAATCCAGGCGTGAGCGGCGCGTACGCGCGGAACATCTACGGTGACGTTCGAGCCGTGTTGAGTGCGGCCGTGGATGACGGTCTACTGCCTCGCAATCCGTGTTCCGCGAAGTCCGTGCGCCCGCCAGCGGTCGAGCGTCGGCGGGTCGCTCCGTGGCTTCCCTCTCAGGTCCAGGCAGTACGCAGGGCACTGCCTGCGCGCTACCGGACCATGGTGGACACCGGGGCGGGGTGCGGGTTGCGCCAGGGGGAGATCGTAGGACTCGCTGAGGACGCGCTCGACTTCGAGGGGGGCATTCTCAGGGTCGTCCGGCAGGTGAAGCTCATTCAGGGAAAAGCCGTGTTCGCGCCGCCGAAGTGCAACAAGGAGCGCGACGTGCCTCTGCCGTCCTCGGTGGCAGAGGCACTGCGGGTGCACATGGACGCATACAAGCCGGTAGCCGTCACCTTGCCGTGGCGAAAGCCGGACGGCCCGAAGGTGACGGCCCGCCTCCTGTTCACGAACACCGCGAACGGTGTCGTCTGGCGGAGCAACTTCAACATCCAGGAGTGGAAACCCGCCCTTGCGCTGGCTGGCCTCATCCCGGGCGCGCGGGGCGGCAAGTACGACTCAGCCCGTGAACACGGGATGCACGCGCTGAGACACTTCTACGCTTCGGTGCTGCTGGACGCCGGCGAGAGCATCAAGGCCGTCAGCCAGTACCTGGGGCATACCGACCCCGCGCTCACGTTGCGGGTGTACGCGCACCTCATGCCGTCGAGCCAGGAGCGGACCCGGAACGCCATTGACGGGCTGTTCTTGCCCGCCTCCGAGGGGTCCGACGGCCCAGGGACGGCCCAGTAGCACACGAACGGCCCCTGCCCAGCGCTAAACGTGCTGGTCAGGGGCCGCTCGGTGCCGGATCGCCGCCAGTTCTCCGGGCTTAGGCATGGTCCATCCAGTGTCGCAGACAGAACAGTGAGGGCCCGCCGTCCTGTGGACAACGGGCCCTCACTCGTAAAATCCCAGGTCAGGGGCCTGGCCTCAGCCGGAGCCGACGAACAGCACCAGCAGCAGCCAGACCACCGGGGCGGTCGGCAGCAGCGAGTCCAGCCGGTCCATGATGCCGCCGTGCCCCGGCAGCAGCGTGCCCATGTCCTTGATCCCGAGGTCCCGCTTGATCATCGACTCGCCCAGGTCGCCGAGGGTGGCGCTGGCCGCGACCGCGAGCCCGAGCAGCAGCCCCTGCCACCAGGCACCGCCGTCGATCAGGAACTGCATGCACAGCGCTCCGGCGACCATCGCGAAGGCGACGGCCCCGATCAGGCCCTCCCGGGTCTTTCCGGGGCTGATGCGCGGAGCGAGCTTGTGCTTCCCGAAGCGCCAGCCGACGGCGTACGCGCCCGTGTCGCTGACCACGGTCAGCAGCAGGAACGTGAGCACCCGCTGCGGCCCGTCGTCGGCGGTCAGGAGCATGGCGACGAACGTGGCGAGGAACGGTACGTAGAACGCCGCGAACACACCGGCCGTGACGTCCTTGAGGTAGCCCTCGGGCGGCTCGGTCATCCGCCAGACGAGCACCGCCAGCGCGGTCAGCGCCATCGCCACCCAGGCGCCTTCGGCGCCCTGCGCGTAACCGGCGACCACCATCGCCGCGCCGCCCACCGCCAGCGGGAGGAGCGGTGCCTTGATGCCCTTGCGCTCCTGGAGCCGGGAGGTCAGCTCCCACAGGCCCACAACGACGGCGACGGCGATCACACCGACGAAGACGGCCTTCACGATGAACAGCGAGGCGACGATGACGGCGCCGAGCCCCACACCGACCCCTATGGCGGCTCGCAGATCACGGCCCGCACGTTTCTTCTGCGGGGGCGGCGGCGCGGTGGACATGGGCTCCTGCGGCTTCTCGTCACGGAACAGGGGGCCGCCGCTCAGGCGTCCGGCCCCCTGGTCCCGGTCATCACGGTCGTCAGCGTCTCTACCTGCGTCGGGAACGTCCGGCACGATGGGCATGGGCCGAGTCTGCTGGGCGTCATACACATCGTAAGCAGGACCCGCCGGAGCAGCCCGCATCTCGGGCGCACCCCAATGGCCGGCTCCCTGCGGGGCGCCCCAGGAAGAGTCGTTCATCAGACTTCGAGCAGCTCGGCTTCCTTGTGCTTGAGCAGCTCGTCGACCTGCGCGACGTACTTCGCGGTGGTGTCGTCGAGCTCCTTCTCGGCGCGACGCACCTCGTCCTCGCCCGACTCCTTGTCCTTGACCAGCTTGTCGAGGGTCTCCTTGGCCTTGCGGCGCACGGCGCGGATGGAGATCTTGGAGTCCTCGGCCTTCGCCTTGGCGACCTTGATGTAGTCGCGGCGGCGCTCCTCGGTGAGGTCCGGGAAGGTCACCCGGATGATATTGCCGTCGTTGCTCGGGTTGACGCCGAGGTCCGAGTCGCGGATGGCCTGCTCGATGTTGCGCAGCGCGGTCTTGTCGAACGGCGTCACGACGGCCATGCGCGGCTCGGGCACCGAGAACGAGGCGAGCTGGTTGATCGGGGTCAGCGCGCCGTAGTAGTCGGCGACGATCTTGTTGAACATCGCCGGGTGCGCACGGCCGGTACGGATCGCGGCGAAGTCCTCTTTCGCGACGACGACGGCCTTCTCCATCTTCTCCTCGGCCTCGAGGAGGGTTTCTTCGATCACCACGTGCTCCTGCGTGTCTTGAGTGGGCCCGTCGTGCTCGGGCCCGGCGGATCCTGCGTCGCGTCCTCACCTGCACGGTGTCCGACCGGCAGGCCGTTGTCCATCCTTCGGGGCCGGTCCCGGGGGATTCCCCGGGGGCCCGGACCTTCCCGCGGTACTCCGGGAAGGTCCCCCGGTCCTCAGGCCCGGGTGCTCCGGTCACTCACGAGCGTGCCGATCTTCTCACCATTGACCGCGCGGGCGATATTGCCGGTGGCGGTCAGCTCGAAGACGAGGATCGGCAGGTCGTTGTCACGGCAGAGCGTGATGGCGGTGGCGTCGGCGACCTTGAGATCACGGGCGAGAACCTCGCTGTACTCGAGCGCGTCGAACTTCACCGCGTCGGGGTTGGTCTTCGGGTCGGAGTCGTAGACCCCGTCCACCCCGTTCTTGCCCATCAGAAGGCACTCTGCGTCGATCTCCAGGGCGCGCTGGGCGGCAGTGGTGTCGGTGGAGAAGTACGGCATCCCCATGCCGGCGCCGAAGATGACGACGCGGCCCTTCTCCAGGTGGCGCACGGCGCGCAGCGGGATGTACGGCTCCGCGACCTGCCCCATGGTGATGGCGGTCTGGACGCGGGAGTCGATGCCTTCCTTCTCCAGGAAGTCCTGGAGCGCCAGGCAGTTCATGACCGTGCCGAGCATGCCCATGTAGTCGGACCGGGCCCGGTCCATGCCGCGCTGCTGGAGCTCGGCACCGCGGAAGAAGTTGCCGCCGCCGATGACGATCGCGATTTCCGCGCCGTCGCGGACGACCGCCGCGATTTCCCGGGCGATGGCGTGTACGACGTCGGGGTCGACACCGAGACCCCCGCCGCCGGCGAACGCCTCTCCGGACAGCTTCAGCATGAAGCGTCCGGCCACCTTGCCGTCGTCGCGCTTGTGGTCACCTTGTGCGGCGTCCGCGCCCTTGTTCATGGAGATTCTCCTCGTGCACATACGAAGAAGGCCATTGCCGGTGGGTCTGGTGTCCCTCAGCGGCAATGGCCTCCTCGTCAGATCTGCGGTCGTACGGCGTGAGTGCGGCCGACGACTGCACTAGACCCTATCGGGGTCCACCGTTGTTCGCGGACGGACTCAGATGCCGACCTTGATGCGCGAGAAGCGCTTCAGGGTGACACCGGCCTCGTCCAGAACCTTCTGGACGGACTTCTTGCTGTCCTTGGCGAAGGCCTGCTCCAGGACGACGACGTCCTTGAAGAAGCCGTTGACGCGACCCTCGACGATCTTCGGAAGGGCGGCCTCGGGCTTGCCCTCCTCACGAGAGGTGGCCTCGGCGACACGACGCTCGTTCTCGACCGTCTCGGCCGGGACCTCGTCGCGGTTGAGGTACTTCGGGGCGAAGGCGGCGATGTGCTGCGCGACGTCCTTGGCGACCTCGGCGTTCTCCTTGTCGAGCTCGACCAGGACACCGACCTGCGGCGGAAGGTCGGGCATCGTGCGGTGCATGTACGCAGCCACGTAACCGCCGGTGAACTGCGCGAAGCGGTCCAGGACGATCTTCTCGCCGAGGTTGGCGTTGGCCTCGTCGACGTACGCCTGGACGGTCTTGCCGGCCTCGATCTCGGAGGCGAGCAGCGCGGCCAGGTCGGCCGGGGAGGTCGCGGCGACGTGGGCGGCGAGCGTGTTGGCGACGGTCTGGAACTTGTCACCCTTGGCGACGAAGTCCGTCTCGCACTTCAGCTCGAGCAGAACGCCGGAGGTCTTGTCCTCGGAGATGAGGGAGACGACGGCACCGTTCTCGGCAGAACGGCCCTCGCGCTTGGCGACGCCCTTCTGACCCTTGATACGGAGCGCCTCGACGGCCTTGTCGACGTTGCCGTCGGCCTCGTCGAGCGCCTTCTTGCAGTCCATCATGCCGGCGCCGGTCAGCTCGCGGAGCTTCTTGACGTCAGCGGCGGTGTAGTTCGCCATGAGTCTGTATTTCTCTCTCGAAGTCTGAAAGATCTACGGGTGAACGGCGGGGGCGGTGCTTGTGGCACCGGCCCCCGCCGTCATCAGCCGTGACGGGTGTCAGGCCTGCTCGGCGTCCGCGGCCGGAGCCTCGGCGGCGGGGGCCTCGGCAGCAGTCTCGGCGGCGGGGGCCTCGGCAGCAGTCTCGGCGGCGGGGGCCTCGGCGGCCTCGGCGTCCGCGACCTTCTCGGTCTCGGCGGAGGTCTGCACCTCGGTGTCGGCCTTCTTGTCGCCCTCGAGCAGGTCGCGCTCCCACTCGGCGAGCGGCTCGCCGGCGGCCTTCTCGCCCGGCTTCGAGTCACCGGTGGCGGCACCGGAACGGGCGATGAGGCCCTCGGCGACGGCGTCGGCGATCACGCGGGTGAGCAGGGTGACGGAGCGGATCGCGTCGTCGTTGCCCGGAATCTTGTAGTCGACCTCGTCGGGGTCGCAGTTGGTGTCGAGGATCGCGACGACCGGGATGTGGAGCTTGCGCGCCTCACCGACGGCGATGTGCTCCTTCTTGGTGTCGACGATCCAGACGGCGCTCGGCACCTTCTGCATCTCGCGGATACCACCGAGGGTCTTCTCCAGCTTGGCCTTCTCGCGGGAGAGGACCAGGAGCTCCTTCTTGGTGAGGCCGGAGGCGGCCACGTCCTCGAAGTCGATGAGCTCGAGCTCCTTCAGACGCTGAAGGCGCTTGTAGACGGTGGAGAAGTTGGTGAGCATGCCACCGAGCCAACGCTGGTTGACGTACGGCATGCCGACGCGCGTCGCCTGCTCGGCGATGGCCTCCTGGGCCTGCTTCTTCGTACCCACGAACATGATGGAGCCGCCGTGGGCGACGGTCTCCTTGACGAACTCGTAGGCGCGGTCGATGTACGACAGCGACTGGAGCAGGTCGATGATGTAGATGCCGTTGCGCTCGGTGAAGATGAAGCGCTTCATCTTCGGGTTCCAGCGACGGGTCTGGTGACCGAAGTGGACGCCGCTTTCCAGCAGCTCCCGCATCGTGACGACGGCCATGGCCGTACTCCTTGAGGTGCTCGGTTGTCGCGACCGCAGGATTGCTGTCGCGCCTGACGCCCCGACGCGCCGTGCCACGAGGGACCGAGGAGCGCGGCCACCGTCCGCAGAGAGGGAGGTGGCGGGGCGTGCGAAGTCGACCCGGTGACCCGGATCGCCATAGGAAGTGTACGGGACGGCCCGGGTGCCGGGTGACGGCGCTGTCCACAACCGGTTAGTTGTCCACAGATCCGGTTCGTGATCCCCGCGGATCGGGGAGCTGCGGGACGGTTCTGCCATGCAATGCACAACTGATCCGACCGACCCGACCGACCCGGCTGATCCCACCTGCCCGGCCCACCCGGCAGAGCCCGCTTCCCTTCGCGTGCGGAGGGCGCTCGTGGTGGCGGTGGTGGGTCTGCTGGCCGTGCTGTGCGGCCCATCGGCCGCCGCGGCCGGAGCACCGGCCCCCGGACCCGTTCCCGCACCGACGCCGACATCGGTGGGCGACCGGGGCTGGCCGCTTGCGGGGCGGCCCGCGGTCGTACGGGGATGGGAGCCCCCGGCCGGCCCCTACGCGCGGGGCCACCGCGGGGTCGACCTCGCCACGGAGCCGGGGGCTGCGGTGCTCGCCGCCACCTCGGGACAGATCTCGTTCGCAGGGCGTGTGGCGGGGCGCGGGGTGATGGCGATCGAAGTGGCCGGCAGCGGCGATCCGCCGCTGCGGACCACGTACGAACCGGTGCGCGCGCTGGTCGCGAAGGGCGAGAAGGTGACGGCGGGGCAGGTGGTGGCGATCGTGGAGGCGGGGCCCTTCCACTGCGCGTCGGCGTGTCTGCACTGGGGACTGCGGCGTGGTGACACGTATCTGGATCCGCTGTCGCTGCTGCCGCCGTCACTGTTGCGGCAGGGTCCGTCCCGGCTGCTTCCGGTATTCGGCGTGCCCGAGCCCGCGGACTCGGCCGGGGGGACCGGGGACGGACTCGCCGCCCCCGGCGTTCTGCTCGCGGTCGCCGCGACGCGACGACCGCGTCAGTCCTGTACGCCCTGCACGCCTCGGAGGATCATGGTGACGGCGGTGTCCGCGATCACGGACGGCTCCTCGGCCACGGCCAGTTCGATACGTCGCACCGCGGCGTCCACCGAACCCTGGAGCAGCATCGCCGCCACCCTCGGCTGTGCGTGGCCGAGGTCGCCGAGCGCCTCGACGATCATGGCGATCAGCCCGCCGTGCGCGGCCCTGATCTTCTCGCGCGCCCCGGCGTCCAGCTCGCTCGCCGAAATGGCGACGACCGCGCGGTGGCGGCGGTCCCCGACGAGGTCGAGCTGTCGGCGCACATAGGCCTCGATCTTGCCCTCGGGCGTCGTGGCCTGCTCCATGGCGTTCTCGACCTCGGCCGCCCAGACGGGAAAGTCGACGGCGCAGAGCTCTTCGACCACGGCCGCGCGGGAGCGGAAGTACTCATACACGGAGGACCGGGCGAGGCCCGTGCGTTCGGCGAGGGCGGGGAAGGTCAATGCCTCCGTACCCCCCTCGGACAGCAGGGAGCGTGCGGCGTCCAGGAGGGCGCCGCGCTGCATGGTCCGGTGCTCGGCCACCGAGGCCGCTCGAATCCTGGGCACGCGTCCACTGTACGGCGACCGGTGTTCGAGAGGGCGCGTACGCCCCTGATCCGTGGCCGAAGCGGCCACGGCCACTACCGGCCTCGCGTGGGACTCAGCGCCCGGCGTCGGCCAGTTTCGCACGCAGTTGGAGCACCGATTTGGTGTGGATCTGGCTGACCCGGCTCTCGGTGACCCCGAGCACATTGCCGATCTCGGCGAGGGTGAGGCCCTCGTAGTAGTAGAGCGTCACGACCGTCTTCTCGCGCTCCGGAAGCGTGTTGATGGCGCGGGCGAGCAGCTGTCTGAGCTCGCGGTCCTCGGCGACCTCCACCGGATTGTCGGCGGCGGTGTCCTCCAGGGTGTCCATCAGGCTGAGCCGGTCGCCGCCCTCGCCGCCGACATGCAGCAACTCCTCCAGCGCGACCACGTTCGCCAGCGACAACTGGCTGAAAACCGCGTGCAGTTCCTCCAGCGCGATCCCCATCTCCGCGGCGACCTCCGCCTCGGAAGGGGTGCGCCGCAGCTGCGCCTCCAGCGTGGCATAGGCGCGTTCCACCGCGCGCGCCTTCTGGCGCACCGAGCGCGGGATCCAGTCCAGCGCACGCAGTTCGTCGATCATCGCGCCACGGATGCGGGTGATCGCGTACGTCTCGAACTTGATCGCGCGCTCGATGTCGAACTTCTCGATCGCGTCGATCAGGCCGAAGACCCCCGAGGAGACGAAGTCCGCCTGCTCGACATTGGAAGGCAGGCCCACGCTCACCCGGCCCGCGACGTACTTCACCAGCGGCGAGTAGTGAAGGATCAGCTGCTCCCGGAGCCGCTCGTCCCCCGTGGACTTGTACGAACGCCACAACTCGTCGAGCGAGGAGGGGGCAGAGGGGCGCACAGTGCCACGCGCAGCCGGTGGTACTGCCGCGCGGTCAGACCCGGAGGTGTGCTGGGGCATGTGGTGCCTTGAGCCGTTCTGCTGTGAAGTGCTGGGACGTATGTCTGAGTCGGAATCCTCGTGAGCGTAGCGTGACTGTGATGTCGCGGTCCGCGCAGGATAAAGGATCGGTACTGTGCGAATCCGGCCGATCCAACATGACTGAGGCCCGGGACCGTCGCCGCGTGCGTCGGCCCCGGAGGCGTCACTGAAGGATCCGCCGAGGTCATCTGCATCACCTTTTCACCCGAATGCTCCAGGTCAAGTACCGCCTCGCCGCGCGTCGCCATTGCAAGTCGGTCGCGGCGTCAACTGCCATCCATCGCCATCCCGTTCGACGAACCCCAGTGAGTGCAGTTCGTACAGCCTGCCGAGCGCCTCGTCGGTACTGGTGCCGGCGGCGCGGGCCACATCGCGCCCGCTGACGGCACCCCGGTACGGCAGTGCGTCGAGGACCCTGGCGGAGACCGCGTCCAGCAGGTCCCTGGGATGCACGGGGCCGCGTCTGGCCGGAGCGAGTTCACCGATGTCCCCCACCAGTTCGGCGACTTCCGAGGCATCGGTCACCAGGATGCCCTCTCCGCGCAGGAGTTCATGGACCCCTGCCGACAACCCACTGGTGGCGGGGCCCGGCACGCCCATGGTGAAGCGGCCGAGCCGCTGTGCGCAGTGCGCGGTGACCAGCGAACCGCTGCGGTATTCGGCCTCGACCACGACCGTCCCGCGCGTCAACGCGGCGATGACCCGGTTCCGGAGGATGAATCTGCTGCGGGTGGGATGATCGGACGGTGGCAATTCGCCGATGACGAGCCCTTGTTCCGCCATCCGTCCGATCAGCTCGGCGTGTCCCCGGGGGTAGGGGACGTCCACCCCGCAGGCCAGGACCGCCATCGTCGCCCCGCCGACGGCGAGCGCGCCGCGGTGCGCCGCTCCGTCGACCCCGAACGCGGCTCCCGACACGACCACCCACCCCAGCTCCGCGAGTCCCGCGCCGAGGCCGGCCGCCATGTGCGATCCGTAGGGCGTGCAGGCACGGGCGCCCACCACGGCGACCGAGCGCAGCGCCCAGAGCCGCAGATCGCGGGGCCCCCGCACCCACAGGCCGGTCGGCCTGGCGTCCGCGAGGTCGTCGAGCTGGCTGGGCCATTCCCGGTCCCCGGGGCAGATGAACCGCCCGCCGAGCGCGGCGACCACCGAGAGGTCGCGCCCGGGGTCGGCGCTCTCGGCCCGCAGCCGGTACCCGGCGAGCCGTTTCGGTGTCATTCCGCTCAGCTGCTCCGCGGTGCCGTCCCTGGTGGTGATCCGCCGTATCAGTTCGACGGCACCGCACTCGCGCAGCCAGCGGCCGCCGCGCTCGTCCCCCGGCTCGATGATGCGGGTCAGGGCGGCCCGTGCCAGCCGCTCCCGGCTGCTCACCGCCATCCCCGGCCCCGTCCCGGGCGCCTCCCCCGGGTCTTGTTCCGGGACCCGGTGCCGTGCGTCCCCCGAAGGGTCCCGCCCCTTTCCCTGCCCGCCGTCCACCCCCGGCCTCATGACGCTCCGGCGTTCGTCAGGGCGCCCCGCGGAATACCGGTCCGCAGTTCCAGCGCCACCGCGATGTCCGACGCGTCCGGACGGTCGGCGCCGCGCAGATCGGCGACCGTCCACGCCACCCTGAGCACCCGGTCCAGGCCCCGCGCGGTGAGCATGCCCCGTTCCATGTCCCGTTCGGCTTGCATGAGCGCGCCCGGTGCCGCGACCAGCCGGGTCCGCAGCTCATGGCCGGGCACCTCGCTGTTGGTGGACCACGCGGTGCCCGCCAGCCGGTCCGCGGCCCGCGCCCTGGCCTCCCGGACCCGGGCCGCGACGGAGGCTGTCGACTCGCCGCGGCCACCCTGCCCCATCAGGTCCTCGCGCCTGACCGGGTCGACGAGCACCCGCAGATCCACCCGGTCGAGCAGCGGCCCGGAGAGTCGCGCCTGGTAGCGCCTGACCGCCGACGGCGGGCATTCGCAGCCGGCACCGCTGAGGCTGTGCCGGCCGCACGGGCAGGGGTTCGCGGCCAGCACCATCAGGAATCGGGCGGGCAGCCGCACCACCCCGGCGCTGCGTGCTACCACCACATACCCCGATTCCAGCGGCTGGCGCAGCGCGTCCAGTGCCCGCACGGAGAATTCGGGCGCTTCCTCGTCTTTAGCAACCGCAGACGCGTGCGGGTGGCCTCTGAGCTGTGGGAATACGTCGCGTAGGACTCCGCGACGTGCTGAGTCCGACGGTCCGTCAAGCATTTCGAGCTGCCTCACGCATGTGCAGCGATGTAGGAGAGGGCACCGAGGCGAGCCCCCTCGTTCGCAAGGGCTGAACGCTCGTGCCCGGGATGCGGTCCAGGGGGAGGCTAGGACGATGTTTGGCCGCCGACACGATGGCGTGAAGTCGGCAGCAGCCGAGCACGTGGGGCGTATGGGGGTCTGACCGAGATACGCGCCAAAGGGGCAACGGGATGATCTTGAAGCCCTGATGCGCTCGGATCTATGTGCGGCGGCGTGCGGCGGGGTCGCGTTCGGCGACGTGCCGGGCGACCGAGTCGACGCCGGGCCGTGCGTATCGCTCCAGGGAGCGGACGGATGCGTGGCGGGAGCGAGCCAGCAGCATCGGGGTGGAGGTGCCGTCTTCCGCGTCGTGCGTGAGGGCACTGTGCCGTAGCCGGTGGAGCGTCCAGCCGTCCAGGTCCTCGATGTCGTCGGGTGAGGCGAGGGGGTTGGCCAGCAGCCGGGTGTTCTCCTCGAAGATCTCCTCAGCGCGACGGTAGGAGAGCCGGGCCCGGCCGGTCTCCGGGCACACGTCGAGCGTCGGTGTTCCAGCGGGGGCCTTGCGGTCGGTGAGGAACAGCGGGCCGCGGTTGCGGCGTGCGATGAGGCGGGGCAGGAGCTGGGCGGTGCCGGACTGCCAGTGAATCCACTCCGTCGCCCCGCCCTTGGCAGTGATCTTCCCGCGCTTGTCCTGCGGGTACAGGTCTTCCACGTTCAGGCACAGCACCTCGTCGGCCCTGGCCGCCGACTCGTAGAGCATCTTCCACTGCGTCTTCTCCCGGAGTCCGACGTCCAGGCGCCACAGGGCGGCGATCTGGTTCTCGGCCAGGGCCTTTGTGCGGTCCGGTGGTGCCGGCCGCCGCTCGATGCCGATCGTCGGGTCGCACTCGATCCAGCCTTGGCGCTGCCACCAGCCGATCGCCTTGCGCGCGATGGACAGTTCGCGGTTGACGGTGTCGGCGTCCATCTCGTCCGCCCGCGCCGCCGCCAGCTCGGCCAGGACCTCCGGCAGCACCGGGTCGTCGATCGCGGCGACAGGGAAGACGGGCGGCTTCGCGCCCCGGCGGGCGGGTCCGGTCGGCGCCGGTTCACCAGTGAGCATCCACCCCCACGTCGTCAGCGAGATCCGGTAGATCCGCGCGGAGGACTTCGCGATGCCCGCGCCGGTGAGGTAGCGCTCGACCGCCGCGGTGTACGACGCGGGAGGGGCGGACAGAGGTACGACCCGAGCGCGCGGCAACCGAAGTGTGTTCCCGCTCCCGAGTTCGGTCACTGGTTCGATCGTCACGCCGCTCCACCGCCACCGGATCTGCCGCAGTAAATGCGTACACCTCGCCCCTGCGGCCAGAATGGTCCGCCGCAGGTCGCGGTGATCACAGTAGGGGCTCCGCCGCAGTAAATCCGGCATTTACTGCGGCAGAGCGCTGGCGAGCCATCAGGCACCAAACGGCGCGGCCGTGCCGGTCTGAACGGTTCGCGGGTGGTGTCAGGATGTGGCGCGCAGGATTTCGCCGAGGCGTCGGTGGGCGAGGTAGTTCTTGGCGAGGTGGAAGTCAAAGGCGCCGATGGTCGTGTGCTCGTCGGTGCCGACGCCTTCAAAAGTGCGGCCTACGCCACCCGCGGGCACGGCGACGATGTCACCGGGGTCGGCAAGATTGACCCAGCGGGCGACACCCGGCGGCCGGGCGCCGCGGCCATTGACCGGTGCCGGCCACAGGCGCGGCAGGACCGCATGCGGCAGGGCCAGCGGTGAGCCGAGGGTGACCAGAAGGTCGACCTCCAGGTCGGGACGGTCCCACAGAGCTTCATAGGCGACGACCGAACCGAGGGAGTGTGCGATCACCACGCGCGCGCCCGTCGTTTCAAGGGCGTCGGTGACCCGGGCCCGGATAGCGGCACGGGCCGGACTGTTGGGGTCCTTCAGATAGGCGTGGACCTCCCGGCAGAAAAGCGCGACGAACCACCTCGTGGCGGGCGGGCCGAGAAGCCGCATCTGGGCGAGGGTCTCGACGGCCTGGCGCACCGGGACGGTCGACCGCCCTGCGGCGGTACCCGCAGGCAAATCGAAAACGTCCAGCCATTGGCGGGCGAACTCGATCTCGTGCGGGTCCAGGTCGTCGAGGTCGTCGCCACCGCCCTGCCGGCCGGTCGGGCGCAGCAGGTCGGCGTAGTACGCCATGGATATCTCGGGTGCCGGTGCACCGGCCCCGGCGCTGCGGAGCGCGCTGGCGAGACGGGTGTGCCATTCCGTTCCGAGGATTCGGGCAGCCTCGCACGGTTGCCGGCCGCGGCGGAAGTTGCCGATGCCGTGGACGCCCACGATGGCGTGTGTCACGAATCCTCCGGGGTGGTGGTGCCATCAGGTCCGCGCGTGCGGCGTGTCACAGATCGGGGCAAGGCGCGCGTCAGGAAGACAACGTCCGGACCGAGCCCAACAACCAATCGATCTCCGGTTCCCATCCCGAGTGCACGACAGGGAGCGGGCAGGGGAATACGGTCAATGCATTCCCCCGTGCTCAGATCCCACACCCGCACGGTGTGATCGTGGGATCCGGTGACGGCGACGGGGCGCCCGTCCAGATCCGCGCACGCCACCGCGTTCACCCAGTCGGTGTGGCCGGTGAGGGGTTCACCGACCGGGCAGCCGGTAGCCAGATCCCACACCCGCACAGTGCGATCCTGGGATCCGGTGACGGCGACGGGGCGCCCGTCCAAGACCGTGCACGCCACCGCCCATACGTTGTCGGTGTGGCCGGTGGGAGGTTCGCCGATCGGGCGGCCGGTGGCCAGGTCCCATACCCGCACGGTGTGATCGTCGGATCCGGTGACGGCGACGGGGCGCCCGTCCAAGACCGTGCACGCCACCGCGCTCACGCCGTGGGTGTGGCCGGTGAGCGGTTCACCGACCGGGCGGCCGGTGGCCAGGTCCCATACCCGCACGGTGTGATCGTCGGATCCGGTGACGGCGACGGGGCGCCCGTCCAAGACCGTGCACGCCACCGCGCTCACGCCGTGGGTGTGGCCGGTGAGCGGTTCACCGACCGGGCAGCCGGTAGCCAGATCCCACACCCGCACGGTTTCGTCCCGACCTCCGGTGACGGCGACGGGGCGCCCGTCCAAGACCGTGCACGCCACCGCGCTCACGCCGTGGGTGTGGCCGGTGAGCGGTTCACCGACCGGGCAGCCGGTAGCCAGATCCCACACCCGCACGGTTTCGTCCCGACCTCCGGTGACGGCGACGGGGCGCCCGTCCAAGACCGCGCACGCCACCGCGCTCACGCCGTGGGTGTGGCCGGTGAGCGGTTCACCGACCGGGCAGCCGGTAACCAGATCCCACACCCGCACAGTGTGATCATCGGATCCGGTGACGGCAACGGGGCGCCCGTCCAAGACCGCGCACGCCACCGCGCTCACGCCGTGGGTGTGGCCGGTGAGCGGTTCACCGACCGGGCGGCCGGTAACCAGATCCCACACCCGCACAGTGTGATCATCGGATCCGGTGACGGCAACGGGGCGCCCGTCCAAGACCGCGCACGCCACCGTGTACACGTCGTCGGTGTGGCCGGTGAGCGGTTCACCGACCGGGCAGCCGGTAGCCAGATCCCACACCCGCACGGTTTCGTCCCGACCTCCGGTGACGGCGACGGGGCGCCCGTCCAAGACCGTGCACGCCACCGTGAGTACCGTTTCGGTGTGGCCGGTGGGGGGGTCGCCGATCTGGCGGCCGGCGGTCAGATCCCACACCCGCACAGCGTAGTCTCCGCCTCCGGTGACAGCGATGGGGTGCCCGTCCAGGACCGTGCACGCCACCGAATGTGCGGCGCTGCCCAAACGCCGAGGGTAGTTGGTGCGTGCGGTGAGGGGTTCGCCGATCGGACGACCGGTGACCAGGTCCCACACCTGCACGGTGGTGCTTCCGTCCCAGGTGGTGACTGTGACTGCGACCAGGCGTCCCTCCAGGACCGTGTACGCCAAGTAGGTGTGGCCGGTGGGGGGTTTGCCGATCGGGCGGCCGGTGTTCAGGTCCCACACCCGCGCGGCGTCATCGGCTCCGGTGACGGCGACGGGACGCCCGTCCAAGACCGTGCACGCCACCGCGTTCACGGGGCGGATGTGGCCGGGGAGGGGGTCGCCGAGCTGACCGCCGGTGTTCAGGTCCCACACCCGCACGGCGTCGTCGGCTCCGGTGACGGCGACGGCGCGACCGTTCAAGACCGTGCACGCCACCGCGCTCACGTCGTCGGTGTGGCCGGTGAGGGGTTCGCCGACCGGGCGGTCGGTGCTCAGGTCCCACACCCGCACGGCGTCGTCGGCTCCGGTGACGGCGACGGGACGCCCGTCCAAGACCGTGCACGCCACCGTGAGTACCGTTTCGGTGTGGCCGGTGAGGGGTTCGCCAACCTGCTGTCCGGTGGTCAGGTCCCACACCCGCACGGTGCAGTCTTGGTCTCCGGTGACGGCGATGGGCTGCCCGTCCAGGACAGTGCACGCCACCGCGTGCACCCTGTCGGTGTGGCCGGTGAGGGGTTCGCCGATCTGGCGGCCAGTAGCCAGATCCCACACCCGCACAGTGTGATCTTCGGATCCGGTGACGGCGACAGGGCGTCCGTCCAGGACCGTGCACGCCACCGCGTTCACGTCGTCGGTGTGGCCGGTGAGGGGTTTGCCAATCGGGTGGCCGGTGGCCAGGTCCCACACCCGCACAGTCGTATCGTTGACTTCAGTACTGTGGATGGAATCTCCGGATCCGGTGACGGCGACGGGACGCCCGTCCAAGACCGTGCACGCCACCGCGTTCACGTCGTCGGTGTGGCCGGTGAAAGGTTTACCGATCTGGCGGCCGGTAGTCAGGTCCCACACCCGCACAGTGCGATCGTCGGATCCGGTGACGGCGACGGCGCGCCCGTCCACGACCGTGCACGCCACCGCGCTCACGCCGCCGGTGTGGCCGGTGAGGGGTTCACCGACCAGGCGGCCGGTAACCAGATCCCACACCCGCACGGTTTCGTCCTGGCCTCCGGTGACGGCGACGGGGCGCCCGTCCACGACCGTGCACGCCACCGCGTTCACCCAGTGGGTGTGGCCGGTGAGGGGTTCGCCCATTGGGCGGCCGGTGGTCAGGTCCCACACTTGCACAGTGTGATCGTAGTCTCCGGTGACGGCGATGGGGCGTCCGTCCAGGACCGTGCACGCCACCGCGCTCACCCAGGCGGTGTGGGTGAGGGTGTCGCGGCAGGCGCGGGCGAGGCCTCCGCCTGTTGCTGAGACGGGTGTCCACGTGCCCGCCTCAGCCCCCTCCACTAGGGCGGAAGTAAGGGTCTTGGCGCCGTAGCGTGCCGCGTCCAGCGCGAGGAGTCGGCGGCGGGTGGCGTGGTCGGTGTTGCGGTGTTCACCGATGGAGGTGCGGTAGACGGCGCGGGAGAGCAGTGCCTGGTCGGTGTGGGCGCGGGGGAATGCGGTGAGGAGTGCGTCCGGGGTGCCGTGGACCAGGAACTCGGTGTCGGTGAGGAGTTCGTCCAGGCGGCCGGCGGCCTGGGCATGGGCCGGGGCGTGGCGCAGGAAGTAGGGGGGTGCGGTGTCCCAGGTGCGGCGGGTGCCGTCGTGCGTGGTGTGGGTGGCCAGCAGGTGGGTGAGGACGTCGCCGGGTGTGGGCGTGGTGGGGGCGGGTGTGGGTGGGTTGAGGTGATCGATCAGGGCTTGGTGGAAGAGGCGGTAGAGCAGAGTGCCGTCGTAGTCGGGGGTGGTGCGCAGGTAGAACAGGACCTCGGGCAGCAGGTCCCGGCGGGCGTGTTGGAGGTCGAGGTCGGTGAACAGGCCCGCAAGGGGCAGGGCGATTTCCAGGGGCATGCCCTGGCCCTGGGCCAGGGCGATCGCCGTAAGGATGGCGCGCAGCTGCTGTCCGTGGGGGTGGGTGTCCAGGTCCAGGTCGAGGACCTGGGGCAGCGTCGTGGGCGCCGAGTGGCCCAGCGCTGCGGCCGCTTCGACACTGCCCGGGGCGGGAACGCGCTCCAGATAGCGGGCGAAGATCCCGGCCACCAGGAACGCGCCCCACATCGCGGGTTCACCCGGGCGCGGGGCGAGCCGGTCGGCGACGGCGTGGGCGAGACGGTCGCGGATCGCGCGCATGCGGGCCGGGTCGTAGGTCTTCATCATCATGAGGCGGCCGGTGAGGTGGTCCGCCAGGTCGCCACGGACCTCGTCGGGGTCGGCGTCGTCCAGATCGATCAGGCCGTCACCGACCCGTGCGAGGTCGAGCAGCGCAGCAAACTGCGGCCACGGGCGTGTACCCACCGCCAGGCGCACCACCGGCTGGCCGTCGCTGCGCACGGCGCGAGCCAGGCGGACCAGTTCCGTGCAGGTCCTATCTGGTTCGGATGCTTCGTCCAGGGCGTCCACGATCACCGCCGGCACCTCGCCGGTGTCGGGAAGCAGGTTCACGAGTGCGGTGGCATTGTCTGCTTCCGCCGCGGGGCCGAGACGCAGTTGGCGGGCGATGGTGGTGAGCACCTCGCTGGTGGTGCGGTCGCGGGCGTGGACCGCGGCCAGCCGGTCGTGGAGCGAGGGGCACCCCTGCGAATCACGTGACAACAACCGCTCCCGCACATGCGGCGCCACCCGTTTCAGTTCCGGATGTGCCGCACACACGAGCGCGCCCAGCAACGCGGACTTGCCCACCCCGGGATTGCCCGTGACCACCCGAAGGCCGCCCTTCTCGACGTCGTCCAGCCACTGCGCGAGTGCACGCAATTGGGAACGTCGGCCGACGAACTGATCCCTGGCCTTGTCGGCGAAGTGTCGCTTGTCCTGCTGGCCGAGGAAGACCCGCAGCGCCGGATCGACCTCGGCCAGCCTCGCCTCGGCCGGGTCGAAGGCACCGTTGGGGAAGAACGGGAGGGCCGGCTCGTCCACGGCCAGTACCATCGCCGTGCTCTGCACGCTCTGCGCCATCCCTGGCATCTGCGCGACACGGTGCGCAACTTGCCGTGCCACCTTTTGAAACTGCACGTGCGACCGCGCCGGGTCGGTGTCCAGCCCG
This sequence comes from Streptomyces sp. NBC_01363, assembly GCF_026340595.1. Lineage (GTDB taxonomy): Bacteria > Actinomycetota > Actinomycetes > Streptomycetales > Streptomycetaceae > Streptomyces. The sequence goes on along the minus strand of NZ_JAPEPF010000002.1, from coordinate 446,998 downwards.
GTGTTGGCGACCTCCTCCAGCACCTGGGCCAACGCGATGCTGAACCGTCCGTCGTAGGCGTCCTCGCCGCCGCTGGACGCGGCGAGCACCCACGCGTTCACCGGCGCGTGGGACCGGTGCACCAAATATGGAAGCTCCGTCACAAGGCCGGACCGGCACAGGTCGAGCAGGAACAATGTCGGCTTCTCCGACTCCTGCGCGTTCTCCACCCAGTGCGTAGCGTTCGTTTTGGACCCGTACCGCGCATCCGCGGGCACCACGTCCAAACGATGCGGGCTACTCTCTCCGCCTGGCTTCCCGTGGGAAGTCACGTAGACAACCCGCACAGACCCGATCGCGTCGAACACGGCAGCCCCCAACGCGTCCGCGCCGACGTCCCGGTGCACATCGGTCGTATACCCCAACCGGCTCAGCGCCGCCGCGACCGGCGGCACGACCTCGTCCACGAACGGCAGATCCGGCCAACTCGACTCCCCGACCCGAGTTTCACCCTCCGACGGATCCGCATCGAAACGCCCGATGCCAACCAACACTGCACGCCCCACGGTCACCCACGCCCCCTCCTGAAGCATTTGCAGTCTGCCAGGAATCGACCGGCCACACCCACCGAACGAGAGCCGAACCCCAGCGCGCTGGATCAGTTCCCGAAGCCATGGGATGACTTCGGGCGCCGCTTCGGCTGACGGACGGGCCAGCGCACACGAGGAGGAGCTCCTGGGACAGACGTTCAGGCGGCCTGACCAAGGCCGGCAGCGGGCAGATCCTGGTCGCGCAGCGGGGTGAAGTCGACGTCGAGTTTCGGGTCGTACGCCTCGGGCTGGATACCGAGCTCGTGTGTTGAGTACTCGCCGAACCGGTTGACGTGCTCGGTCAGGTACGGCGAGATGTGGGCCAAGTCCTCCGGGTCGATCTCCCATCCCTCTTCCAGCAGCTGGCGGACGATCTCCGCGATGTCCAGGGCGTTGTGGAAGATCACCGCGTTCGTGAGCAGCGCGTTGAATTTCATCGCCTTCTCCTGCTCGATGGGGTCGTTGTCGGCGATGACGCCGCGGTTGCCGAAGCCGATCCACTGGGAGAACCGGTTGAACGACTCGACCTTGTTGGTCGCCGCGGTCACCCGCCGGCGCAGCGGCGCGTCCGAGAGGTAGCGCAGCAGCTGCACTGTGCGGATCACGCGGCCGACCTCGCGGAAGGCGGCGTAGGTGGCGTTCTTCCGCGACCCCGAGCGCAGGCGCTTGAGCAGTGTGGAGGAGGAGATGGTGCCCTCGCGCACGGAGACGGCCACGCGCATCAGGTGGCGGAACTGGGACTCGATCAGGCCCCAGTCGATGACGTGCTTGCCCGGCTCGCCGAACAGGGCGTCGATGTGCACGTACTCCGTGGTCTTGGAGGGCCGGTAGAAGGTCAGTTCCTTCCAGTTCCTGATCCTGGGCATCAAGTCGAAGCCCAGCAGGTGGGCGAGCGCAAAGACAGGGAGACTCTGGCCTTGGGTATCCGCGTGCACGGTGGTCGGCTGCACCTCGCTGGTGTTCTTCAGCAGGCCCTCGATGATGTAGACGGCCTCCCACACCCCGCACGGGATGAAGTGCGTGAACAGCGCGATGTACGTGTCCGAGACGTGGTGGTAGGCGATCCCGCCGGGCTTGCCGTACCGGACGCTCGTTTCGGAGAGCAGGTTGTCGAGGTACGTATCCATGTGGGTGCCGTCCGCAGCGGCGGCGGTCCCGTCGCCCCACGCCTGTGAGATGTCGAGGCGGGCGTGCGCGTTCACCAGGTCGGCGATCGCCTCGTTCAGCAGCACGATCGAGAAGTGCTTGTTAGCGACGTACGACAGCTCGTGCCCGCTCACGCCGGGGATGTGCCGGGCGGCTTCGTAGGGGCCCATGTTGGTGCCCTTGACGAACGTGACGATCACGTAGCGGCCCAAGGGGTCGGTGAGCTTGGGCTCGTTGCCCGACGGGGGCCGAAGCGGCGCCACCACTCCACCCAGTACGCGGTCCGGGCCACGATCCCCATCAGGGAACGCTCCGGCATCCTCGCCTTGATCTCCTGCTCCAGCCGCTTCGCCGAGGGCCGCTGACCGTCCGCCCTGAACGCCTTCAACGACGGGATGCCCGTCTCCGGATCGATGACCAGCCCGTCGTTCTCCGGGTACCCGGCATCCGCCGCAGCGGCAGCGTTTCGCAGCTTGTCCTCCAGCTGCCTGCGGAAGAACGTCGCGTCAAACTGGGCGCTCTCGCCCGCCTCGGCGAGTCCGACCTCCACCAGGTAGGACCCCAGCGTCTCCTGAACGACGTCCCAGGCCAGCAGCTGCTCGGACCAGTCGGCGTACTCCTCCGAGCCGACCACCGCGACGTCGCCGGTGCGCAGTTCCTCGGCGAGGGCGGTGAAGACCATCGCCTCGAAGTGCTTCCGGACGAACTGCCCGGTCCGGGTCTTGTCGACCACCGCCTTGCGCCAGTTCTGGGTGGCGAAGGAGATGCCGACCTCCTTGCCCTCCTCGTTGAAGGCGGTGATGTACTCGCCGCGGGCCGCCTGGTGCCGCTGGGCATGTGCGAGGGCGTCCAGCACCCGGCTGTCCTCGCTGGTCGCGGTGAACTTCAGCCTGCCGTTGTCGGCCAGGTCGAACATCACCGCCCGGTCCCGGCCGATCTGCCCGTACAGCAGCACTTCCCAGAAGTTGCCGTGATGGGCGGAGACCTTCTCGATCTGCTCGTACTGCTTCGCGAACCCGCCGAAGCCGTCCACCGCGCGGGTGACCGCGCCGAGCCCGCCGGCCTGCACCACCTGGGCCTTCACCAGGGCGAGGACCGCCGGGGAGACTCTGCCCTCCAGCCGCGTCGCGACCTCGTCCACCGACGCCTCCTCGTCCAGGCCCTCCAGGGCCTGGCGGACCTCGGCGGTCATGGCCGCGGCCTTCGTGAGTGCCTCCTGGGCCGGGCCGCCCTCGTCGATGTGCTTGAGCACCGTGCGGTAGTTCCCGATCAGAGCCTCGACGATTTCCCGCTCGGCGAGCCGGATCTCCTCCAGCTCCGCCTTGGCCTTCTTGATCTTCGTCGCCACTCGCTTGCAGAACATCGTCGCCAGGTCGTCCCGCACCCGCATCCTCGCCTTGTGCGTCAGGGCCGCAACCAGCGCGATGCGCTTGACGGGCACGAAGTCCCGCAGCTCCGAGGCGTCCGCCGCATCCGCCTCCCCGGCGAAGTCGGTGACCTTCCCCGCGGCGACACCCTCCATCCACACGTCGGTGTCGCCGAGCTCGTCCAGCCATTCCAGACGCTTGGTCAGATTCTTGAAGTGCGACCAGGTCGGGCCCTTGGCGGGCTTCTTCAGCCGGTTGAACAGCGTCGTCCCGTCGCTGTCACGCTCATCCAGCAGCCGCATGAGCCCCACCCGCTGAGCAGCGCTCATGCGGTCGTGGATGCCCGTACAGATCGAGGCGTTCACCTCGGTGCGGATCTTCGAGGCCATCTTGTCGAAGGTCGAGAACCCCGGCAGCTCCAGCCCGGCCTCCACCACCTTCTCCAGCGCGATGTTGATGAGGTCCGCCGGGCGGTTCTTCGCCGCGGCTTCCTTGCGGATCGCGTGCTCGACGATCTGCCGGGCCTTGGCCTGGTCGTACGTTACGCCGGCCTGCTTGCGGACCAGGCCCCGGTGATGCTTGGCGGTCCGCTCCGCCCGGTACACCGGCAGCGTGCCCTCCGGCAGCTCTACCGCCCGCCGGACGAAGTCCACCACCATCTCCGGGACGTCCTCCAGCGCCGGGAAACACCCCCATACGCCGGTACGACTTCAGCATCAGCAGCGCCAGCAGATGCTCATCGCAGTCCGTGGCATCGGACGCCCACTCCAGCTCATCGCGGCTCGGGGAGAAGAAAAGATGCAGCTCATGCGCGGTGATCAGCCGCTTGAACCGCGGATACGCGGTCCGTTCAATCGATGTCACAACCCACCCCAGGCCCCAGACGATGCTCAACATCACCACCAACGACACTGAGCCGAATGGGTGACGGCCGACGGGCGCTCAGGGCTTCAAGATCATCCCCTTGCCCCTTTGGCGCGTATCTCGGTCACACCCCTATGTGCCAAAGGCGGACATGCGCGGAGCCAGGCTCCCGGGCCTGGGCCCACGTACATACGGCGACCGAGCGGGCTCAGCTCCGAAGCCAGGACGCCGGGAGTACGCCATGTAGATCATGGATCCCGTTCTGGACGCAGCCCACGGCAAAGGTTGCCCAGTCGCGCGTGTGCTCGGTCAGGGATCGGTCGCTGGTCATGTGACGCAGGGCCGCCAGGGTTTCTGGACTGGCGGTGAGGTCGACCATGAGGAGGCTGGTGGCTGCTTTATACCGGTAGTTGTCCGCGACGCTCTCGTCGCGGATGAGGTGACGCAGCACACGCCGGGCTTCATCCAAGCCACCCGCGGCGGCCAGCTCCCGGGTCGCCTGCAGAGCCAGACCTGGTGCGATCCGGCTCTCGCGCACCAGCTCATGGAGGACTTCGCCCGATGGGTGGGCCATAAAATTGCTGTGGCGCATCAGGAAGTGAGCCGCGGTGACGCGGACCTGCGGCTCTTCAGCCGCCGAGCGGGCGATGCGGGTGAGCAAACGCGACGATCGTGGTGCGCTGATCCACCCCCATGCATAGAGTTCTGCGGCCATTGCGGCGCGGTCGATGCCGGCCCGGCGTTGTGTTTGACGTTCCCAGATACTCTGCGCCGCACGATGGAGATCGGGCCCCCATTCGGACACCCTCCGCAGGGTCGTGAGCCGTTGCGCGTCAGTGTCTGCCGGCCCTGCGTGCAGGTGCTCAAGGTCGTGCACCAGACGGCGACGGACATTGGGCCCCAGCGCCACCAGCAGGGCGAGGGCCTCATGGCGGATCGCGGCCGGCAATGTGACGTCGTCCAGGGTGGTGAGGAGCAGCGTGGTCGCTGACCGACATCCCCGGGGATCGAGGGTGCGCAGGGTCTCCGCCAGGGTGACGCGTTCCGCCGGAGAGGCGAGGATGGTCAGTTCCTGGATGATCGCATGCGCTTGGTCGGCTGCGCGTTCACGGCCCTCGCCGCGTGGTAGGAGTTCCACCGCCGTGCGTCGGTGCTCAGGCGCTACGGAGGCATCCCGCCCGAGGTCCAGCAGGTATTCGGTGGCCGTGTCGAAGGCTGTGTAGTGGATCAGTAGCCGGCACAGCTCCAGGACATCCTGCGGATCGTGGGTTGCTTCGATTACCTCGCGTACCAGTCGGGTCACCGGCGAGACGGTGTGTGGCAGCCGCCTCAGCAGCCGGACTGCGGCGCACCACTGAGCCACGTCGAGAGGGTTGCGCACTGTCGATGCCAGGAAGCGGATTGCCGTGGGAACGTTCGCGGTGTCCAGGGCCAGTAGGGCCTGGACGGTGCCGCGGGGTTCGGCAGACCTGGCGGCGAGCAGATGGGTTGCGAACAGGTCGCTCCCCATGGCGCGCGCGGTTTGTGCGTAAGCGGTCGCGAGCCGGAGTTGCGGGTCGCGGAGGGTGAGACAAATCGCGTCGATCACGGGCTCGGCGATGACCGGGTCGACGGCACGCTTGGTGCCCTCGGCTGCGATGCGCAGCAACTGCAGCGGTGCCACGGCGGCGGACGCCCGGCTGAGGATCCTGTGCGCAAGCAGGTCGTAGGCGATCCGGGACACGCCAGGTGACCCGTGGATGAGGGCCGCAGCGAGGGCATGGATCCGGCCGTGCGTGGCGGCATTGATGACCTCGTCGACCTGGACGAACCCGTCAGCCATAACCGCAATGTGGGACTCCGGGTGCGCGCACAGCCAGCGGGCAACAGCGTCCCACTGCTGGTCGGTCACGTTGAGCCCTGAAGGGCCGCGCTGCTGGGTCGAATCCTGCGGGGGCTCGTCCCGAGACGGCTGATTTTCCAGGTCTCCCGCCGGATCGGTTGCGTGGAGACCGGGCTGAGCGAACACCTCCCACAGCGCGGTGTAGATCGCCTCTGCCGTCACCGCAGGATCCAAAGGTCCCGTCGGCGGCAGCCCCAGGGCCGCCCGCACTTGCGGGTACAGGACGTGCCCCCGCGGGTCGGCGTTCCCGTCGAGCGGCCCAGCGGACACGGCCTGAGGCGACGTGATGCCGTAGTCCTGCAGCAGGTCGAGATCCTGCAGAATCCTCGGCTCGTACTCGAGGGCCGGGTCGTTCCCGAAAGGAACGTCGATGGACCACAGTTCTCTGTTGGCTTGCGGCACCAACGTGGAATGGGCCCACGGCCCCAAGCTGCTGACGCCCATGCTGCGGCTGCGTCTGGGGTCGTCTGGGGCGATGTGAGAAGGCGTCGCCGTATCGATCTCTTCGACAAGTTTCGCTGCCCGGCTCCGGACGTCGGACAGGACCCAGTCGTGTTCACGGGATATGCGCGCGAGGCCGGCTCGCGCTGCCGAACGCGCCTCGGCGCCGAGGTCCATGAGCATCTCTGCCGCGCGCAAGCGCTGCATGCCAGCCAGGGCGCGCTCGTCCACGATCGCAACGAGGGCACGCACCGCTTCGCCCGTTGCGGCGTCCGCGCGCAGCAGGGCGCGAATGGCGGCGTCGCGGAGGTCCAAGGGGTAGCGCGCGGCGTCGAGCAGATCCACCAGGACCTCGACGACGGCAGCGGGCGCAATGCGAATCGCATCAAGTACCCGCAGCAGCTGACCGGGCCCCGCGGCCCTGGCCCGCGCGCACCAGTAGCTGAGTGTCTCGGCCAGCGCTTCGTGGTGTGCTGCCGTGCTGGGTACGCCTTCGAAGATCAGACGGGCAGCGAGTTCACGAGCCTGGTCGTCGCCGGTGAGCAACCAGTCCAGCAACTCGCCCGTGTCGGAGAGCAGCGCGCGATGGAGCACGGTTTCGTGGTCTTGACGGCGTCCACCGGTCAGTGCGGCGCGCAGCGTGTGCCACCACGTGGGGTCGTCGGCATCGAACCGGGCGGGCAGCCGCCGCGCCGCGCCGGCCGCCGCCAGATGCTCGGCGAAACTGCGGTGCACGAACGTCAGGGCCGTGCCGTCGTGGGCGACCAGTCCGGTCGAGGTGAGGACGGCAGCGACGACGTCCGGCCAGTCAGTGGGCTGGGGATAGGGCTGGGAGCCCGCCGCACGAAGCCATTCCAGCGCGGCGGGCAGGATCTGCGCACCGTTCAGCCAGGCCTGTGCGCAGTGCTCGAGCAGGTCGATCCGACCGGTGACCAGGTGTTGCATGACCTGATCTGCCTCGGCCCAGCCGGACAGCCGTGCGCGTAGATCGACGGTGAGTTGCTCCAGTCGTGATTCGTACAGGTGCGACACGAAGCGCTGGTAGAGCGCGAACGCGGTCTGCGGCAGCGGCTGTCCGGCCCGTTCGTCGAAGACGATGGCCGCGACCGTCGCCAGCAGGGGGACGGACACCACCTCCTCCAACCGGGCTGCGGTGATCTGTCGTAGGAAGTCCTCGGCGCGGTCGGGTTGGTCTCGAAACCACCGGTGCACGAAGTCGCGGCGTTGGCCGCGCTCGAACGGCTCGATCTCGCAGCGGCCGAGATCGTCTTGGGCTTCCCAGCGGGCATGCTCGCGTGCGGCCAGTGGACGCGTGGTGAGCAGCAGCCGGTGCTTGGAGGGGACGTCCATAAACCGCCGCAGCCGGTCGGACAACTCCGCTCGCGCGGAGGCGTTCTCCACCTCGTCGAGGCCGTCGATGATGATCAGCCACTCCAGTGCGCCGGCCGGGGCGGCGCACAGGTTGGCGCCGATATCGACGTGGAGGCGGGAGGAGATGGCAGCGCGGGCGGCGGCGGACACCGCCGCGCTGAGCTCCTCCTCGGGGCGGCCAGCAAGGTCCCTGGCCGACACTCGGATCGGGACCAGTTGTGTCGCACCGCTGCCGCGCCGGCCCGAAATGCGCACGAGCTGGGCAGCCAACTGCTGGGTGAGCGTGGACTTTCCCGTCCCTGGCGGTCCCACGATCAGAACATGCCGGAAGCGGGCGAGGAAGTCCTCCACTGTGTGCGGCGGGCGTTCGTCCTCGGCCTGGGCGGCCTCCTGCATGCTGTGCGAGCGGCCTTGGGGAGGGTCTTCGGCGGCGAGCTGCTGGCGCACGTAGACCTGGGTGAGGTCGTCCCGGTGATGCCCCACAGACCGGTAGGGGAAGGATCCCGCCGCCTGCCGCTGCGCCTTCAGCAGCGTCCGGATGTCCGCGTCAAGGCGTCCACGAGGGTCTAGGGTTCCGAGGAGGCGTTCGCGAAGTACATCGCCACGGATTCCGTAACTCTGCCGAATCGGCACGGCCGTGGTCATGCTGCTGTACGGGACGCGTTCGTGCGCGCTGACCATGAGACCGACCACCGCGGCGCGCTGGCGGTCCCACAACGGGGTCCCGCTGTAGCCGGGCTGGACGGCGAAACCCGTCGGCGGCGCTTCGAGGACCAGCCACTCCCCTGCGGCCCCGTTGGCGCGCAGACGTACCACGGTGCGGGGGTCTGCGTTGCCGCGCCAGGCCCACAGCTCGTCGCCAAAGTCCGGGGCTGTCAACGGGACGGGACGCAGCTCGGCCGGCAACGGTGCCGCGGATTGGAGTTCAGCGAGGTCGCCCGCCCAGCGTCCGTCGCGTCCTGGCACCGGGGGCCCGCTCGGCTCCGTCAGGCCGGTGGCCGGCCACCATCGGCTGACCCGCGCCGTGACCTGAGCAGCGGGAACGGCCGGAAAGGACAAGGTCACCTCGGCTGGGCCCGGGGGCTGCGCAGTGAACTCGTCCCGGCCCAGTGCCAGGTTGATGACGTGGGCGCATGACAAGAGGGTCGCGCGGTCCGGATCCCCACAGTGGGCATAGACGCCACCGCCGACGACCCGCCCGTCGCTCGCCAGCACGGTGACGAACGCGCCCCACAGCGGGTCATCGGCCTCCATCACCACCGGGCTGTCCGAACGCCCATCAGCTCTGCGGCTCCCCGGCTGCGGTGGGCGGCTCGCCGGGCTGCAACGCACCTTCCGGTGGCACGGTTTGGCCTGGGGCCCGGGTGGTGTTCCACGTAGCGGTCACGGTGAAACTGGCTTCGCCACCGCTGACCACCGCCATCTTCAGCCCCGCAGTGAGCTTCACTCCGAACTCGATGGACAGCTCGTCCGGGGCATGCGGCATTTCCCGCGCTCGGGCATGAATACCCGACAGAAGCGGCGCGAGCGGCGCGAAAGCATCGTGCAGCATCCGCCCCGACCGCTGGATCACACGGGAACCCGCACCGACCGGCCCGACGGGCACGTCGTCTTCCCACTGGGTGTCTCCGGGACGGTCCGGATCACTCCCCTCGACAGGAGTGATCTGAACCAGCGCGGAGGTGCCGTCCTCGAACTCGAAATCCACAAAGCGGGACACAGCCCCTCCCCCGTCATACCGATCAAACAATCCCCTGCAGCAACAAGACAATAGCGGCCTCCCACCGTCACCGTGCGACGATGTCGGCCCCCACCCGTACACAGCTGCTTCCGGACGTCGCACGTTCGCAGCGGACTCGCCACAGGCCTCACTGCCAGAGGACGGGGAGCCTCACGCCCACACCGGCGGCACCCCAGACCAAGACGGAAGATCAGGGAAAGGCCAGCCTTTCATGGGATGTTCTGTAAAGCTGGTCCGGAACGAAGGTCACACAGGGTCGGCAAGGGGACGAATGGGCTTGCATATTGCGCGGATTGAAGTACGCAACTTCCGCAACTTCGGGCACCTGGTCATCGACGATTTCCCCGCCCACGCGGTGATCGTTGGCGAGAACGGCGTCGGAAAGTCGAACCTACTGGAGGCGATCCGCCTGGTGCTCGATCCCTCCTTGCCCGACTCGCGGCGCATGCTGCGCGAGGAGGACATCTGGGAGGGGCACCCGGCCGGCCTGGCAGGTGGGGCTGAGGTGACCGTCGTGGTGGACCTGCAGGGGTTCGACACCGACAACGACGCCAAGAGCATTCTGTCCGCTGCCACCGTGGACTTCGACCCCTACACCGCCCGGCTGACCTACCGTTTCGCTCCCCGCGCCGAGATCGTGAGCGCAGGTGACAGCGGCCTGCAGTCCACGAGTCGGCCACTGACCGCGCAGGACTACGACTTCGTTGCGTTCGCGGGCTCCAGCGAGACAACCGATCTTCGTGCCATTCGCCGGGAAGTGGCTCTGCGCGTCCTGCCGGCCTTGCGGGACGCAGAGGGCGACCTGCACAACTGGCGGCGTAGCCCGCTGCGCGATCTCCTCGAGCGGCTGCCCCTGGACCCGGCCAACCTGCAGGCCACCGCGTCGGCAATCGCCACCGCGGTCGACCAGCTCACCAAAGACGGCAACGTCGCCAAACTGGAGAGGCACCTGACCGACCGGCTCGGTGCCATGTTCGGACCGCGCCTGGCGGTGCAGCCCACCCTCGGCTTCGCCTCCTCCAAGCCCGACGAACTGATCCGCGCCGTCCGGCTGTTCTTCGACACGGCCCGCCGCAGGGGCATCTCCGACACCAGCCTGGGCAGCGCCAACGTCATCTACCTCGGCCTGCTGCTGGAATCCCTCGCCCAGCAGCGCCTGGACGATCAGTTCGTCGCCACTCTGGTAGCCCTGGAAGAACCCGAAGCACACCTTCATGTCAGCCTCCAGCGGCACCTTTTCGGCTATCTGCTGCGCACCGGGCAGCCCCTCATCCTCACCACCCACAGCCCCCACATCGCCGCGGTCACCCCGGTCCGCTCCTTCATCGTGCTGCGCGCCACCGAGAACGGCACCACCGGAGCCAGCACCGGCGCCCTCCCCGTCAGCAGCGACGAGGCAGCGGATCTGGAGCGCTACATCGACGTTAGCCGGGCCGAGGTCCTGTTCGCCTCCGCGGTCATCCTGGTCGAAGGGCTGGCCGAGCTGTACGTCCTGCCCGCCCTGGCCGCCGCCGCAGGGTTCGACCTCGACGCCTACGGAGTCGTTGTCGCCAGCGCCCACGGAACCGACTTCAAGCCCTACCGTGCCCTACTCGGCCCGCAGGGCCTCAATACCCCTCATGTGGTCATCACGGACGGCGACGCTGCCCCCGACAAGCGCAACCGGCGCGAAGCCGGCCTCAAGCGGGGCGCGAACCTCCACCCCGACTCCACCCGGGCCACAGCGCTCCTGGACCAGATCGCACTGCTGCCCGAGCCCGGTGCGGCCGGCTACCACGCCGGTCGCGTTCTGCTGGCCGGCGCTCTGGAGAGCGCCGGTGTCTACGTCGGCGCCCAGACCCTGGAAACCGACCTGTGCCCGCTGTTCGGCGAAGAGATCATCCAGGCATTCCAGGAGCTGAGCAGCAACGCCACCGCGATCGGTGAGGTACGCCTCGGCATCAGCGGCGAACAGCAGGCGACAGTCGACCCCGGTGCCCGCAAGGACATGCTCAAGCGCATCTCCGACCTCGGCAAAGGACGTTTCGCACAGCGGCTCACCGCGCACATCGCCCAGATCGACCTGCCCGCCCGCATCCGCACGGCGGCCGACATCGGCGACGACACTCCCCTGGACGCCCAGGTCCTGCGCCGCCTGGGGAGCGCCGCCTACCTCTTCCTTGCCCTGGACAAGATCTCGCTGGCCACCCGCGGAACCCCGCTGTTCGCCCTCAACCCTGCCCCTTTGGACGACAGCCGGCAGGGCACCGATGCTGATCAGTGAGCCTCTGCTGAGGGAACTCGAAAACCTGCACCCCAAGCAGCGCACCGCCGTCCTCCATCCAGGCAATACCGTTCTGCGGGCCGGCCCCGGCAGCGGCAAGACCCACACCCTCGTCGCCCGCATCGCCTATCTGCTGCAGACACAGATCTCGCCCTTTCGCGGCGTCGCGTGCATCACCTACACCAATGCCGCGGCCGACGAGATCCGCCGTCGCGTCCTGCGCAGCGGTGTGCGCTCCGAAGGACGGATCACCTGCTCCACGGTCCACGCCTTCTGCCTGAACGAGATCCTGCGGGCCTTCGCCTCCCTCACCCGTCAGCCGGCGCCTTCAGCCGGGCAGGTCTTGAACAAGACGGCCACCGAAGTGCTCCTGCAGTACTGCTTCGACCAGGTGGGCATCGGCGAGGTCCTCGCCCAGTACCGCACCGCCGAATGCACCCGCATCCGCCGCGCCCTTACCTGCGAGGAGCCGCTGGACGCCTTCGACCCGCGCGAGGTGCAGGCGGCCCGCCTCTACGAGGAACAGCTCCTCGCCCGCGAAGAGATCGACTTCGAGGCCATGGTGACGCGCGCGGTGCGCATCGTCCGCGAGCACGAGCCGGTCCGCGACCTCCTACACGCACGGTTTCCTCACCTGATCGTGGACGAGTACCAGGACCTCGGCGGAGTGCTACACGAACTGGTGGTGGCTCTGCACGACCTGGCTGGCATCACCGTCTTCGCGGTCGGGGACACCGACCAGTCCGTCTACGGATTCAGCGGCGCCGACCCCAGGTATCTGACCGCCCTGGCGGACCGCAGTGACTTCCGCGACCTGGAACTCGACGTCAACTATCGAAGCGGGCAGGACATCATCACCGCCGCGGAGGCTGCCCTGGGCACGCCCCGGGGGCGCCGGGCACGCGACGACGCGCCCCCCGGAGATGTCAACCTCGTACAGGTCGAAGGGGCGCTCGATGAGCATGCACGCCTGACCTGCGATCTCGTTCAGCAGGCCGAGCAGCAGCAGATCAGCCTGGAGCGGATCGCCGTCCTTTACCCGCAGCGCGGCCCTCTACTCGACGCCCTCAACACTGAACTGACGAACCGACAGCTGCCGTTCCTGTACGAGCGGGACGACGAACTGCCCGATGGCACACTCTCGCGGTTCATCCAGCGCTCCGCGAGCCGCGCGGTGACCAACTTCCAGATCCACGCCGCCCCGGGCGCCGACCGCGCCGGCATGCTCCGCAGGGCCGATGCACCGTCGCTCGCCGCCCTGGCCCGTACCCTTATGACACTGCGTACCGAGGCTCATCTCCCGCCTGCTGCATCGCGACTGGCCTTGCCGCGGGCGCTGCAGATCTGCCTTGACCCCCAGCCGCCTTACCCGGCCGATGCGCCCGCCCAGGACTGGCTGCAGCGGCTACGTTCGGGGCTGGAACTGGATGCGGTCGCCGCATCGCACCCCGATCAGGACAACACCAACTGTCTGGACGAACTGACCCGCCTGTGCCAGTCCAAGGGCCTCCTCCTGCAGGACCTCGCCCAGGGAGAACAGGTGATCGGCAAGGTCCTCCTCACCACGTATCACGCGGCCAAGGGCCGGGAGTTCGACACGGTGATTTTGCCCGGGCTGCTAAATGGCATCATCCCGCGCAACGTGCCCGACCGGGGTAGGTGGCGAAGCCCCACTGCGAAGGAACTCGCCGAACAACGACGCACCTTCTATGTGGCGCTGACCAGGGCGGAGAGGACCCTGCACCTGATCGTCGGCCCCGGGCACCACACCAGGAACGGTTATTGGCGGGCTGATGGCCCTTCAGACTTTGTGGTCGAGATGGCCGGTCGCCTGCCTCCGGCTTGAGCACCTGTCCCGTGTGGGGCCGCTGACCCCGCGGAGGTGGCCGAGCGAAGTTCTTCGGGTGCGTCCACGGCTGCATGTGTGTGCGGCGGTCGGCGGGATCGCTGCGCCGAGAGCGTCACCGGCCCGTGGGCTCCTGAGGCGGCGGAACGGTGACCTTGTAGGCATCGAATAGTTCGGTGAAGAACGCCTGCAACAGCGGGCGGGCCCGGTGCGGGTCGCTCAACTCTGTGGAGCCGAAGCGGAAGACGTCGTAGCCGGCGAGCTTCAGGTCACGGTCGCCGCGCACGGTGGCCGCGTAGGCCCTGCCGTTCTCGTAGTGGTGGGCGCCGTCGACCTCCAGGACCACACGCCGGCCGTGGGGTAGCAGCATGAGAAAGTCCATCCGGAAGCGTGTCAGCGCCTCCGGCCCGCGCTGCCGGACCGTCTTGTGGTCCCAGTGCAGCCAAACCTCCGGCAACAGCGCGGGCAGCGCCTGCGTACGGGCGCCATGGATCGCGTGGTACAGGGTGAACAGATGCCGCTGCGGGGAGGTGTCCTCCGGCGGCAGGCACGCCATCAGCCGGTGGTAGAGGGACCGCTTGGCCTCGGATTCGTCACCGATGCCCTGCGTGTCCTGCCACCACCACTGCAGATCCCGCCAGCAGATGCCTTCCGGTCCGATCAGCCGGTCGTAGACCAGGATTTCGTCGGTGTCACCCAGAACCTCGATGGCGTTGTCGACGGCATCGAGGAAGCGAATATCGGGCTTGCGAGATGAAGCGAAGATCAGATTCTTGGGGCGGCGCCTCCTGCCGGGGCGGGTCGCCATCAGTTGGAAGTGCGGATAGCCGTCCCGCAGACCCACCTCCTCCAGGCGAGCGCCTGCATCCGCGAGCGCGGAATTGATGGTCTCGGCAATGCCGCGCTGCCGGGGAGGGTCAGGGATCGCCTCCGGGGAGACGAGGCCTTCCAGGAACCGGGCGAATCGTCCGTGGCGGCCGGACTCGAGGGCCCCGAGCTGCTCAAACAGCTCCTCGGTGGACCAGTCCGAGTTGCGCAGCACGTGCCTGTCGATCTGGGCGCGCAGACTCGTCCGCGCCCCGGTGAAGGCCGCAAAAGGATCGCTGTCCAGTACCCACAGCCGCTCCAGGAGCCGCTCGAAGCGATCCGCGCGGAAAACCAGCTCCTCCAGGCCCACCGTCCGTGTGATGGCCCGGCGCACCCGCCCGGGTATTTCCACCATCGGCTGCCCCGCCCACAGTGCGTCTTCAAGGGCGACCCGGTCCACCTGACCCAACTCGACCAGTTCGGTGTCCAGGATCCGCTGCGCCACCGCGGCCAGATCACCGTCCTGAAGTGACGACAGGCAGGCCTCCAGACGTTCCGCCTTCGATCCCTGCTCAGGCAGGGGCGGCAGATCCAGTCGCGGGCACAGTTGGTCCAGTTCGCGGTGCGTGTACACGCCCAGACTGCGGACAATGCCGCCCACCGCTGTCCGCAGTTCCACCAGTTCGTCCGCCACGATCCGAGTCTGACAGACCGCAGCACGCGCAGAACGAAGCCCGGAAAATGACCGACTCCGACCGAGGTGATGTCAGCACCGAGGGCCTCGCGGCAGCGCCTTCGCCAGCCGACGTGGATGGACCGGATCGGTGACGCGTGGACTGTTCTATTCCCGGAGTGCTTTTCGGATGAGGTCGCGGAGTGCACGGGCGCTGGCCATAGCGTGCTGGTCGTCATCGGAGCCCATGGCTAGTAACTCGTCAAGGTAGGTGACTTCATCGATCGCCTCGTCCCACTTCGCCTGTCCGGCCAGCGCCTCGACGAGACGGCGGCGGGTCTCGACTTCGAGCGGCCCTGATATCCCTTAGTCCAGCAGTCCTCGGCAGGCGTCCATGCCTGTGAACCCCCTTCAGACCGGTCCGCCAACCAGGCCTCCCAGCGGCGGCGTGATGATCAGCGGTCAAGGTTATGGGAGAACTCGACAGGTCCGGAGGCACCTGGCAATTCTGGCCTGCCCACGTTCCGCACGCCCCGCGGGCACGGTTTTCGCTATGAGCCGCCGACTGCCTGCCGGCCGGTCCACCCGTCAGATCCATTGCCTCGGTTCGGTGATGGAGGCCTCCCAGGACGACCAGCATTGTGACGGACCAGGACTCTCACTCACGGCGCCTCCACCCACTCCACGGGTTCAGGGGCGGATTCCGCCGCGGCCTCACCCACAGGCTCTCGCACCTCGGGACTGGCTGTGCTCACCGGGGGTTCCGGGACGGTCGCGGCGTGAGGGATGGCCGCAGCGCAGGCGGTGCAGGTATCGGCGAGGTGCCAGGTCCGCCCGCTGTCAGCGTGGATGAGCAGGAGTCGCAGCGGCCCCGCGCAGGGCCCCTGTCGCCGGTGCCATGCGCAGGCTTTCTCGCGGCACCGGCATGTGCGCAGATACGGCGGCAGCCGGGACTCGGCGAGGTGGGCTGCCAGGTGCCGCCGGATTGCCGGGAACCCCGCCGCACCCGCCGCCAGAGCAGGCGGCGGGCAGGCGCTGCACGTCAGCGCGGGCCGTCCAGCCGGGCTACTGATCGTGACGGTCCAGGCGCGTGAGGACAAGGCCAAGGACATCGGTCGCTCCAAGCCATGGTCGGTCAGTCGCCGCCCCTCCTTCCGGGCGACTCCGGGAGCGCACACCGTAGTGCAGACCCCTGCCCTACCGCAGGCACATCCACGCCATCACAAATAGGGCAGACGTCTGCACTGCCAGGGCAGGAGTCTGCACCGTCGGATGGAGGGGTGACGATCTTCCCGCCGCCGGAGCCCGATCCGACGGCACTGCGGTTTTCCCTCTCCCATCTGCGCGCACAGCACAGGTGGAGCTATGACGAGCTCGCCGCTCGCAGCGGCCTGTCGCGCCGCACTCTGATCGAGATCGAGCAGGGCCGCACAATCGGCACGTTGGCGACCTGGCATGCCCTCGCCCACGCCTTCGGTGTCCCGCTGGGCGAGCTCCTCGGTCCGCTGTGCGAGGGGCACGAACCACCGGGATCCGGAGCCTGATTTCTGCAGCTTCCCCGCCACCCAAACGGGATAGCACCCTCGCACGCATGTCCCGAATTGGAACTCGTGTCGTTTTCCTGTCACCGCATCGGGCGGACCGGGCAGCGTGTGCTTAGGCGATGGGCGAGTCCACTGACATTTTTCACTCCGGCACCTGCTTGAGGTGTGGCCCATTCCCTGCGCCCGCGTATGTGCGGCGTGGGCCTTCGAGCTTTCCGGAGAGATCTGTCCCATGCCCTTTTCCCCGACCGACGAACAGGCTGCCGCTCTGGAGGCATTCCGTAGTGGCGGTCATCTCGCCATCCAGGCCGGCGCAGGCACTGGCAAGACGTCCACGCTCGTCTTCCTCGCGGAGCAGATGCCCGTGCGGCGCGGGCGCTATCTCGCCTTCAACCGCGCCATCGCACTGGATGCCGCCGCTCGCTTTCCGTCGACGGTGCAGTGCAAGACGGCCCACTCGCTGGCCTACGCCGCTCTCGGCCACCTCTTCCGTGGCCGTCTCAACAGTCCTCGCAGGCCCGGCTGGCGGATCGGTCAGGACCTGGGGCTGCACACCCCGGCCCGTATCGGCCAAGTGGGTCTGATGCCGGCCACGCTGTCCAACGCGGCGCTGCGGACGGTCACCCGCTTCTGCCAGTCGGCCGATCCCGAACTGGCCCATCATCATGTTCCCTATGTGCGGGGCGTCGACGACGAGGAAGGCCATGCGGAGGTTGCCGACCTGATCCTGCCGTACGCGGTGAAGGCATGGGCCGACCTTCACGACCCCCAAGGCGGCATGGTGCGATTCGAACACGACCATTACCTGAAGATGTGGGCCCTGACCGAGCCCGCCCTGCCCGGTGACTTCCTCCTGCTGGACGAGGCCCAGGACACCAACCCCGTCCTCGAGCAGATCGTCCTGGCCCAGAAGGAGCGCACCCAGATCGTCATGGTCGGCGACTCGGCGCAGGCCATCTACGGCTGGCGCGGTGCCCGCGACGTGATGACCCGCTTCGCCGGTCACCACCTGACGCTCACACGCTCCTTCCGTTTCGGCCCGGCGCTCGCCATCGAAGCCAACCGCTGGCTCACTCTCGCAGGCGCCCCCATCCGCCTCTCCGGAGCACCCGACGTCCCGACCACTGTCGGATGCGGCTCAGGGCGCCCCGATGCTGTCCTGTGCCGGACCAACGTCGGAGCGATGACCGAGGTCCTCTCCCTCATCGCGTCCGGCACGGCAACAGCGCTGGTGGGCGGCGGGGATTCGCTGCGCGCCCTGGCATGGGCGGCCCGTGACCTCATCGAGGGCCGCCGCACCCACCACCCTGAACTCGTGCTCTTCACCACCTGGGCAGCACTGCGCGACTACGCCGAGCACGATCCCGCCGGCAGCGACCTGCAGCCCTTCGCCAACCTCATCGACGAGCACGGTCCGGACGCCATCCTCCAAGCCGTCGACCGTCTTGTTCCCGAAACCGATGCCCAAGTCACCGTGTCCACCGCCCACAAAGCCAAAGGCCGGCAGTGGGCCCGGGTGCGCATCGCGTCCGACTTCACGCCGCCCGCCGATACCGACGAACTCGATGCCCAAGGCCAGCCCGTTCCCAAACCCGTGGATGAGGCAGAAGCCCGCCTGGCGTACGTCGCCGTCACTCGAGCCCGCCGCCACCTGGACCCCACCGGCCTCGCCTGGATCAGCCAGCACCCCGACAACCCCGCTGCCCTCGCAACCTGCGCCCCGGCACGCGGCTCCAGCCCAGCACGGTGAGAGTTCGCCGCCGAGGCGAACCAAGCGACGAGAGCGAAAGGGATCAGGCCACGGCCCCGATTCCGCAGGACGAACATGCCTCGTGATGGATCGGCGTGTGCGCTCTGGTCAGCGGGGCGGACGGCTGGCAGCAGCAGCCATGTTGAGGCGCCGAATGCCTCCCCCATCCGCTGCCCGTGTCAGGGCGCGCCCCTGACACGAACGCGCGGGGCCGACGCGGTTCGATATTGGAGGGCCGACTGCACAGTTGAAGATGAGGCGGCGGGGCCGCGCGGACGCCCGCTCAGGCCGGCGGGTCGGGCGTGATGTGTGCAGCGCGGAACTCGGCGAGCGACTGTTCGACGCTGGCGATGGTCAGCCGCCAGAAGTCCCAGCCGTCGATGTCGTCGCTGCCGGTGGCTGCCCGGGCCGCAGAGGTGGGGGTGCCCCACAGGCGGTTCCAGACGCTGATCCGGCTGTCTGGTCGCAGCACTCCCGGGTACTCCTTGTTGTTGTAACGGCCGGTCAGTGCGATTCCAGCGGCGAGTTCGGCCGGGTCCAGGTACTGGAGCAAGTCCCGCACGTCGACAGTGGAATGTTCTGGGGCGATGACTGGGGTGGCCGAGCGCTGGGCCGTGGACGGGACGGGCTGGTCTCGCGTCGGGGCACATGCGCGCTGCACAGCCAGGGCTGCATTAGCCGCTGCGCTCCATTGTGCCGTCGGTCCCGTCTTACTGGCGATGAGTGCCTGGACGCTGGGCAGATCGCCCGGCACCTGGGCGAGTACCGCGATCTCTGTCATCAGATTGCGGCGCTGGTCGGTGATCTGGGTGGCGTTGAGCGCCAGGATCCGTATGGTCTCGTCGGCGCGGCACACGCGGCGTTGCGCCTCCGCCTTGGAGTAGGGCATGTGACTGCGGCGGGCGTAGCCGGCGGCGTCGAACCCGAGCAGTTCGGGATCACCCATGCGGGCCGGGTCCAGAAGGACTGGCTGTTCAAGAGCCAGATCGTCGCGTCGACGCCAGGCGCGCGGCCCTGCCAGCAGCGGAAACCGGCTGCCCTTGGCGCGGCCTTCTCGCATGCCGTCGAACCGGGCCCCGCCGCTGTTGCAGTGCTTACACGCGATCCGATAGTTGTCGATCGTGTAGGCAAGCCACCAGTAACCGTGATGGCCTGGTTCACCGAGTACTTCGGACTTCGGCCGGAAGTGATCGACGGTGACATCCGCGCGCTGGATCGTGGTCTCGCAGTACCAGCACTTTTGTCCGACGAGCGCGAGCAGCGGGCCGCGTACCTCCTCATCGGTCCAGTGGTCGGTGAAGGCGCGCTTGGTGTTGCTCGCCATGGCGGCCAGCACGGCGTCCAGAGTGGGCACGGTCTTGGCCGCCCACGCCGGCGGGGTGGTGAGCCCGCTCATGTCGACATGTCGCATCGGCGTCAGATAACCGACGAGAAGTGCTCGTTGAACAGCTCGGCGACCAGGGCCTCCAGGACATGCGGCGGCGGAGGGTTGGTGCCGGTGGCGGCCTCGACGAGGGCGCGGCGCCTGCGGTGGAGTTCGGCGAGGAAAGCCGCCACGAGGTGATCCCGGTTGGCGGTGGAAAAGCCCAGGGTGTCGAGTTTTCCTGTGACCTCGCGGAGCTCCTCCTGCAGGACCTCATCGTGGGCTGCTGCAGGCAACAGCGCGTACTGCCGGTCGATCAGCTCCTGTGTATGTTCGTCGAGTTGAGTGGGCAGCCCAAACAGGTCGGTGGTCAGCAGGCCACCGGCGCCCTGGCCTCGCGGGGTGGTCTGGGGGGTCACGGCGGTGGCCCGACCTTCCTGATCGGTGGCGACAATCCGGATCTGCTGGCGGGTCATGTTGGCCACCAGCAGAGGCTCGTGGGTGGCCGTGATGAATTGCGAGTCCTGATGTGCTCCGAGCACGGTGCGCACGGAGCTGTACCAGCGCCGACTCCACTCGGGGTGGAAGTGCGAGTCGGGCTCATCCAGGAGGAACAGTGACTCCTGTGCGCGCTGGAGCCGCAGCAGACCCAAAATAGTGAGGAGTTGCTGCTCTCCGGAGCTCAGGTCGTCCAAACCGAGCATCACCGCGCCGGTCTTGTGGAGTCTGACATCGACGGTGAGGTAGCCGGCGTCGAGCAAGGTGGCGAGCAGCCCGAACATCGACAGGTCGCTGTCGAAGAGGTTACGGAAGGCCTGGACATCCTCCGCGGTGCCGAGGACGATCCGGAAGCCGTCGGCGGGGCTCGCGGCGCCGTCCACCGGATAGGCGTCGGGAATGGGGCCGAACCGGCCGGAGTCGGCCACGGCCGCGAACAGGGTGCGGGCGGGCCCACCCAAGCCCCAGTACGGCAGCGCTGCCAGCGACGCCCCACGTATGGTGCGGGGGGCTTTGATGCGCAGGATGGCCGAGGCGACGTGCTGGATGTAGGAGTGCTCGCGCAGGTAGGTGCCGAACGAGTCGGCCCAGTGGGTGGTCTGCGCCAGGAGTAGCAGCGGCAGGTGGGCAGGCGTGCACAGGAAGACGGGGGTGTACAGGGGGCAGTGGATGGGGAGGGTGAGCTGTTCCGGCCATGCCTCCTCGGGAGCACGGCTGGCGAGCCAGTCGTCGAGATCCTCGCGCCACTGCCGGCCCCATTCACCCAGGCGGCGCGTCGCGAAGCGGCGGTGCTGGTCGAACTCTGCGGTCCAGGGGGCGTGAGGGTGGGCCTGATAGCCGAAGACGTGGTCGGGAAGATGGCGCGGCCAGTGCGCCCTCGGCACTCTTGCCGGCTCGTGGCCTGCCTGTTCCACGGTCAGTTCGGGGGCGGCTTCGCGGGAGGCCTGCACGGCCCGCACGGTGGTGCCGCGCAGCTCGTATTGGATGTCGAAGGGGAAGGCCGCGCGGCGTTTCGGCCGGTGCAGGGCGCCGAAGATCTCCGCAAGAGCGTGCAGGGCTCGCGACTTGCCGCCGCCGTTGGGGCCGATCAGCGTGGCGATGGCATGGCCGCCGTCCACCGCGTTGGTGAGGTCCAGGTGGAAGTCACGCAGCCCGCGGTAGGCGGGAAGGCTCAGGTGGAGCAGCCGCATGTGGTCCCCCCAGGCGGTACAGATATGGTCGCGGTCACGTCGTCGGGCCCTCATCCGGGCGGTCGCCTCGTGCGCCGTAGGGCCGCAGCGCCTCGGTCAGTGCGGTCAACTCCTCGAGCGCCGAGTGCAGTTCGTCGGCGATCTGCTGCGCCATGTGGTGCAGGTCGGCTTCGGGCTCAGCGGTGGCAAGCGGATCGTCCGGTGGGTCGGCGGCCAGTAGGTCGAGGTTGGTGCGGTCCCGGGCGAGCAGGTCCTGCACGCTGTAGGACCGGAACACGGGGGACTCGACCCGCTCGCTGCGGGGCCGTCCGGGCCGGTAGGCGGACACGAAGTCGTCGTAGTCGGCGCTGGTCAGCGTGGTCGACTTGGTGGGCGCAGGGCGGTGGGTGCGCAGGTCGTACACCCACAGCTGCTGGGTCGACGGCCTGCCGTCTGCCCGGGGAGCGGCCTTGTCGAAGAACAGGACGCTGGTCTTGACGCCAGTTGCGTAGAAGACGCCTGGCGGTAGCCGCAGCAGGGTGTGCACATCGCACGCGTCAAGGAGCCGGCGCCGGATATGCTCGCCGGCGCCGGCTTCGAACAGCACGTTGTCGGGTACTACGACGGCGGCGCGGCCGTCGAGCTGTAGCAGACTCTGGACGTGCTGGAGGAAGTTGAGCTGCCGGTTGGCGGTCTCCGCCCAGAAGTCGGGCCGGTAGTGCGCGTACGCCTCCCCGGCGATCGTGGATCGCCGTCCGAACGGGGGCGTGGTGAGGACCAGCGTCGCGTGCCGTGTCGGAGTCCGGGTGAGCGCATCGCCCACGTCGATCAGGGGAGCGGCGTCGGCCCGCGTCAGTCCGTGCAGGACGAGGTTGATCGTGGCCAGTCGCGCTGTGGCGTCGACGAGTTCGGTGCCGCTGAACGCGTCCTGGGAGAGCCGGGCGCGCTCGGCGGGGCTGACGCCGGGGGGAAAGTGTTCGATCAGGTACTCGAATGATTTGGTCAAGAAGCCGCCGGTGCCGCAGGCCGGGTCGATGATCGTGTCTCCGATGCCTGGCTGGACACACTGCACGATCGCCTCGACCAGCGGGCGCGGGGTGAAGAACTGCCCGGCACCGGTCTTGGGGTCGGCGGTCATCCGCGCCAGCAGTGCGTCGAAGATGGCGCCAGGGCTGGAGTTGCCGTCTCCTGACCAGTGGTAGCTGTCGACCAGGTCGATCAGCCGGGCAAGTTTGACGGGATCCGGGATTCGGTTTTGTACCTTGCGAAAGAGTAGACCGAGGTTGCCCGGACCGTACGCAAGGCGGTCCAAGGCCTGCTCGTAGCGCTCCCGCTGCTCCTGACCGGCGCTGTAGCGGATCCCGGCCCACTCGTCGTAGCCGGTCATCTCCACGGGGTTGAGCGGGCGCTGGCTCTGCTCGTGGGCGAGCTTGAGGAGGATCAGGCAGGCGAGTTGCTCGACGTACTCGAGGCCCGAGACCCCGTCTTCTCGCAGCACGTCGGCGAAGGACCACAGGACCTTGGCGAGGTCCGGGTCGGGCCCGGGATGCGCGGAAGCAGGTGGGTTCACAGCGACGACTCCTGGTGCGCGAACGGGTGCGCAGCGCGGGACAGTTGGCCGGTGAACGCCTGCTGCAGGAGGTTGCTCCGCAGCCGGTCGGCGATCTCCACCGCGCGTGCGGCCGCGGCGGAGGCGGCCTGCAGGGATGTGAGGTGGGCGTCGACCAGCGCGACCAACCGTTGTTGCTCGCCCGCTGGCGCGACGGGGACCGGCATCATCCTGATCTTCCCCAGACCGATGGACGCCAGACCGGCGACCTTCGTGGCGTTGCGTTCGCACCACTGGCGGCCGAATCCGCCCGCATGCCAGGCCAAGAGCTTCGGGTGCAGCTTTTGGCCGGTGATGCGCGCACGGAACACATGGTTTTGGTGGACGCAGTTGGGAACCTGCTCCTCCCAGATCCAGCCGCGGCCTAGCTGACCGCGGTCTCCGCCGCCGGTCAGGAGCACGTCACCGGTGCGCAGGCGGGCAGCCTGCGCCCGCTGCACGGGCAGTCGGATCATATGGATGTCATCCAGGGCCAGCCGGCCTCGCTGCACGTTGGCAACGCGCAGGCAGGGGACCTCCACGTCTGCGGGGTCCCACTGACGTCTGCTGTTCTTGGCCACGCCGAGGGTCAGTTCGGCGACGCTCTCCAGACGGGTCCACCGCCAGTCGGTGGGCAGGGCAGGCAGAGCTCCGTCGTGGGTACCGGCGTCCGGCAGGCTTCCTGGGCTCCGGTCGGTGCCTGACAGGCGGCCCAGGGTGGCCTGGGCGCTCATCGCGTGGGCCAGTTCCTCGGCCTGGTCGGCCGCCCGGCGGGTGCGGTTCGTGCTGGCGTCGATCAGAGCAAGGTTGTCCTCCACCAGGCTGCTGATCCGGGCCTGCTCGCCAGGTGCCGGGAGCGGCAGCAGGATCTGGGCCAGGTCACGGTGGTTGATTCGGTAGATCGCGGCGCTGCCCTGCCGCGCCCGGTCTGCGATCTGGCGGCGCACCACCGGCGAGTTCCACAGGTGCGCGAGGTAGCGCGGGTCGACCAGGGAGGGCCGTACGCGCACGCGGATCATGGTGTCGGGGAAGGTTGTCGCACGGGGCGGGACGTCCACCAGGGCGCCCTCGCCGACCAGGGAGCGAGATCCGCTGACCCGGCTGACCAGCATGTCACCGGGTTCGGCCAGGGCGGGCGGGCTGCTGTGGGCGCTCTCGTCACCGCCCTTGGTCTGAGTGAAATCCACCGTTACCGCGCGTAGGGCCGTGGCCCGCAGCACGGGAAACCCGTCGGAGTGGGCGGGCAGGGAGCGGCCGTTGGCCAGCGGTTCGCGCAGGACGTCGGCCAGCTTCACCAGGGTCCAGCCGGTGGGAAGGTCACGGTTCAAGCGAGTGCCTCACCCAGGTCGTCGATGAGGCCGATCGCGGCTTCGGCGCCGAATGCGCCAAGGAACCCATCGGTGCCGCCCCGGCCCGAGAACGGGACGCTGTCGAGTTCCCGGGGATCAAAGCGATCCTCGGCTGCGGCAGTCGCCTCCGCAATGTTCTCGATCCACCACGCCTGGGCCGGGGTGAAGGGCCCTGCCTGCTGCAGGAACGCGGCCAGACGCCGTCGCATGTCCTCGGCGGCCGCACTCGGCCCGGTGGGCTCCCCCGCGGCCGGTACGGCGGGCCCGTCGTAGAGACGCAGCAGCAGCTCACGCAGCGCGGGCCGGGTGCCCAGCAGCTCACCAGCATCGCGGACTTCCTCCTCGAGGGCCTGCGGCGTCCAGGCTGTTCGGACCTGCGCCACGTGGTCCGCGTCAACGGTGCCAAGAAGCCGGGCCACCAGCCCTTCCAAGGAAATGCCGGCCAGTTTCCGCACGGCGGCGCCATCCGCGTCGCTCACCACGGGAACGAGCCGGGCAAGCCGCACCCCTAGTTCGGCTGTCTCGTCGGCGCTCAAGTGGGCGTCCACCGTGCGTTCCAGCAGGCGCTCTAGGGCACGCCGGCCTGCCCGGCCGGACGCATCGGTCACGTTGACAAGCCGTCGGTGATGGTGGCGCGAGGTTCCCACCGCGTCGATCACCACGAACTGGGTCTTGGCGAAGGCTCCTGGGGTGACCGCGCGGAGCACGGCTGGCGCGATGGGCTGCGCCCCTTGCGCCAGTAGTCGCTCGTAGTAGGCAGCGGAGCGGACATCGCGCAGGAACAGCACGCATTCGACCGCCCGCATGTCGGTGGGGCCAGACATGATGTCCACCACCACCCCAATCCGAAACTGCGGATCGGTCCTGAAGTCCCTCAGCAGCTGGTCCGGGTTGTGGCTGCGCGTGGTGATCTTCTGGCAGAAGGTGTCATCGGCACCGAACACCTCGCGGACGTGGTGCACGATGTCTTCCGCGTGCGCGTCGTGGAGTGCGAAGACCACGGTCTTGGGGACGCCCAGCCCGCCCTCGGCCGCCCGCTCGGGGAACAGGGCAGGCAGTTCATCACGGAACGCTGTTATCACTGCGGCCAGCTGCTTGGACCCCACAGTCCGTGGGGCGCTGGCCGGTCCGGCGTGAGCCAGGTCCTCATCCAACTGCTCGTAGCTGGTACGGCGCGGGGCCTTAGCCTCAGCGGCGATGTGCCCGGCAAACGGGACCAGCGTCGCGCGTCCGGACGGCTCGAACCGTGCCTGGTAGAGGGAGTAGTCCACGACGAGTCCGTCGGCGACGGCCTGTTCGAAGGAGTACTCGCTAACCAAATTGGCATTGAAGAAGCCGAACACCGGGGCGACCGGCGTCGCGGTGAATCCAAGCACCGGAGCGTCGAAGTACTCCAGCAGGGCCCGGCCTCGTCCGTAGACCTGGTGGTGGCAGTCATCGACGATCACAAGGTCGAAGGAGTCCGGCGGCAGGGTCGGGGCGTAGGTCACTTCGAGCGGCGCGGTGGCGGACTGCGAGACCTGCTCGGCGGTCTCGTAGGCCGATACGCGGGCGGATCCGTCCTCCGGTTCGGGCGTGCCGGCCAGCACGCTCTCCAACCGTTGTGTCGTGCCCACAACGACGGAGGCCGACGCAGGCACGTCTGCCGATGTCAGCTCCGCGACTTGGTACACATCGGCCAGACTGCGGCCGGTGTCCGGGAAGGTGAACTGCCGCAGCACGGCCGTCAGCTGATGCGCCATGTCCAAGCGATCGACGACGAACAGAATGCGGGCGGCCCTGGCGTGTCGGAGCTGGCGGTACGCCGCGAAAACCTCGGCGTAGATCCGTCCGGTGCCGGTAGCCATCTGGACCAGGGCACGGCGATTTCCGGCCGCAAGGGCTCGCTCGACTGCCGAAACCGCCTGCAGCTGCGGCGAGCGCAGGCGGCCTGCCGCCTGCGTGCCCATCTGCAGCGGCGGCAGGGCCGCCATCCTGGCGCGATAGGTGGGGGCCTCACCGTCTGCCTCTGCCTCACGCCGCCAACGCGCCAGCGTGGTCGGCTGGTGAAAGCCGCTAATGAGCCGGGCGCCCGATTCTGGATCATTGGCGTCGTAGAAGAGCAGCCGCCGGCCGTCACTCACGTACCGATACGGCAGCGGAGAGCGCCAGACCGGCCACGGCGAGGCATCCGTCGCCGCGGCCGCCAGCCTCCCTGCCTGCTCCATGGCAGTGCCGAGATCCGCGCCGTCCCTCTTCCACTCGATGATCCCCATGACCTGCCCGCCAACCAGCAGGAGCAAGTCGGCACGGCGGCCGCCGGGCAGACGGGGCTCGACCAACACGCAACCCAGAGAGCGGTTGCGGTCATCATCGGCATCGGGGCCCAGAACATCCCACCCAGCCTTGGTGAGCCTGCGCTGCACCTCCGCCCCGATCGCCCCTTCTTCCAGCGGCTCATGGGCCGCATCGCGGGCACTGACGATCAGGCGCTCGCGTTCTGAAGCCGGCAGAGATGTGGGCCCAACTCGGAGGTCAAATTCGCGGCGCAGCCGCGGCTCGACCGCGTCCATCGGAGCCACTCGCTTCGACAGAACGCGTAGGTCGGACGCACTGGAATGGACGAAGGGCATCGGCTCCTGGTCGGCAGTCTGGAGACGGAAAAACCAGACAGCCAGCTCATAACAGCGATGCACCGGGCGCGACGCCACCGCCTCTGTCCGGTCACCATCGCCGTCCGGAAAACCGTGAAGGTCCTCGAACGCGGCGAGGACGCGGGGTGCGAGCAGCCCCGCCCGGGTCAGTACCCGCAGGCGGGACGGCTGGTCCGCCGTTGGCGGTCGCACCCCGGCCATATGGACCAGTTTGGTGGCGAGAACTTCGGCGAACTGACGGGCCGCCGCCACCGACTCGGCAGGGGCAGTGGATGCCCGGGCCTCTGATGAGGCGCCATAAAGGACCAGGAGTGGTTCGTGCGGCAGGAGAAACCCGAAATTGGCTGAGGCGAGCGCCAGGTCCGTGAATCGACTTTCGAGCTCGCTCGACTCTCGAGCCACGCCAGCCCTCCCTGCCTGACCTGCTTGGTGATGCGGTCGGCGGCGCGGTACCTGCTACAGACCTCCTTCCTACTCTATCGCCTGTCAACCGGCTGGAACATCAAGGTTGCCCCTGATGCGGATGGGCGCCACCCCCCAGGCAAGCCGGCCGACGGCGGGCCATCAGGTGCCCTCTGTTTCGCCGGCGCCGGGTATGGAACCGCTTGCGGCCTACGCATCCGCGTACCAGTGCCGTGCACGCTGCGCATGCAGCGGGCGCAGACTTGCCGCAAGGAGAGGCGCTCGTTGATACACACCGGGCAGTGCCAGCGACACCTCACCACACGCCCCGGAAGCCTGGACAGGATGCTGAACACAGGCACGGGCACTGCCCCCGGCATGCTTGAGCGGCCAGTCCCGCGAGCCTGCACTCCGCGCCCCGGCTCCCGGTGGAAGCGATCGGCGCCAGATGGCGCGGCCATCATTTTCCCTGTTCGAGGAGTTGGGCTTCGAGTGCGGCGATGCGTCTGTCTGAGAATCGGAGATTGGACCGGGCACCTTCGAGTCGTTCCTGAAGCTTGCGATGCTCTTGGGTCAGTTGATGCACTCGATATTTGAGGGTCGTGTTCTCGCTGACGAGGTGCTGAACGGACTCACCGGGGACCATCTGGTCAAAGTCGCGGATCTGCCCCATGAGGTCGCCGATCCGCTGCCGCTGGACAAGGACCTCCCTTTGGGTGCGCGTGAGTTCGGCTTCGGCGTTCAGTGCCCGCTCGCGCCAGGTTGCTTCGATCCGGTCGTGCTCAGCCTGACCAGCAGCATCACGGCGGGTGCGGCTGTCGGAGACGGCGTTCTGGACAAGTGCCCGCGCGTCCGCGTTCTCGTACAGGAACGTGGCGGAAACGTCGGCGCGTTGGGCGATGGCGCGGACAGTCACGCGGCCGCGGTCGCGGCGGAGCTGGCCGACGGCGGTCGCCACGCGGTCCAGTTTGTCTTTGGTCTGTGTGCGGCGGGCGGCGATGGCGGCCGCGGTGTTCGCGGGCTTCATGCCGCCTCCCCGTCGTCTTCGTAATCGTGTCGGGCGAGTTCCTGGGCGCGAAATGCAGTGGCCCAGACCCGCCCGAAATAGTCCTGGGGCCGACGCAGGTCGAGAGAGAGGGCCTCATCGAGGAGTCCGACGGCAGCCAAGGCCTTCTCCAGGCCGTTGATCGCGCGGGCGGTGGGCTCGAAAAGCTCGTGGAAGTAGTCCGCGATCTCTGGAGTGGGCGCCTGCTCCGCGCGCATGCGCCACTGCTCGCGCTTGCGGTGCCAATAGACGAGGTCGGCGCCAGAGAGTACGAACTTGTCGCAGTTGTGGCAGTCCATGTTCCAGGGGCAGGCATTGCCGTCGACGACGGGCTGGAAGGTGCAGAACCCACCCTCGGCCGGGGTGGACCGTCGGGTGAGGTCAACGACCAACGCAGTGGCCTGCTCACGGGTCATGGGCTCACCGGACGACAGCAGGAGGCCGGGCTCGGCAGCCCCAGGGCCCGCGACCCACAGCGCCTCTAGGGCCTCGTTCAGCT
Organism: Streptomyces sp. NBC_01363; assembly: GCF_026340595.1. Taxonomy (GTDB): domain Bacteria; phylum Actinomycetota; class Actinomycetes; order Streptomycetales; family Streptomycetaceae; genus Streptomyces. The sequence goes on along the minus strand of NZ_JAPEPF010000002.1, from coordinate 418,188 downwards.
TGGGATCGGTGTTGGCGATGTGGGCGTAATGCTCGGCCATGGCCTCGGAGACCTGGCCAAGGTAGCGCTTAACGTGGGAGAGGTTGGCGCCGGCCTTGAGGAGTTTGGTGGCCAGGGTGTGGCGGGCCTGATGAGGGACACCTCGGATGTCGAGTTCATTGACCCAGGTCGAGAAGCCGGTCTGGAAGAAGCCATAGCTGACGCTCTGCAGCGCGGCACGGTTGGTTGAACGGCGAGGGAAAAGCGCGATGCGCGTTCGTTCCTCCGGCGTGGGCTCGCGCCCGTACCGCTCGACGAACCGGTCGATAGTCTTGGCCTGGCGTACTTTGAGCCGCTCCACGAGTCGTTCGGGGATACGAATCCCCTCGTCGAGATTCCCGACCTTGGTCTGGTCGTGCCAGAGCAGCGGCAGCTCGTTGATCCGCCCGACGCACTCAAGCCGGAGTTTGATCACCTCGTTCGCTCGGCGGCCGGTGAGGACCAGGGTCTCCCAGATGTCCCGCAGGCCGCGGTCTTCGACATCGCGCTGGTCGAGAAGGACAAGGTTGGCATCTGCGGCGAGCGCGCGAGCGACCTCGTCGGAGAACGGCTGGCGTCGGCCGCCGCGCGCGCCCCCGCCGGTAGGCGCAGCAGTGACAAACCTGCGGTCGAGACCGACTGCGCCAGTCAGACCTTCGGCCAGCCCAAACAAGAGCAATCGCCGCACGCCCGTAAAGGTACGGGCGACCGCATCCGGGGTCGCCCGTGACTGCTTGGGCCCTCGCCCCCCGGGGTCACTGTGCAGGCCGAGGGGTGGAAGCCCGTTACGACCCCTATGTCGCTGGTCGGCAACGAAATCGAGCATGTGCTGTTCCGTAAGCCGATGAGGATCACGACCGCCTGCTGGCGCCTGGGCGCTCAGGTAAGCGCTGAGTTCGGAGCAGGCCCGACGCATGGCCTTGAACGTGGTCTGGGAGCGAGGCGGCTTCGTCCGCAACAGGTCATCGAAGAAGTCCCACAAGATGTTCCGCATCCAGGTCTGGGAAATACAGGTCAGATCGAAGTGGCTGCTGCAGTTCGGGAAGATCACACCGTAGTGAGCGGTCTCAAAGAACCCGCACTGCTTGGTGTCCTCGCGGGTGAAATAGACGAGCCGCAGTTCGCTGAGCATCGCCTTAACGATCTTCCGGCAGTGGTCGGTAAGGCCATCCAGATCAAGGTCGGTGAGAGAGTTCACGTCCTGGTCGCGACAGTACTGGGCGATGTGCTGGATGAACCGCAGCGGCCAATACGCGCCTTCAAGCTGAGTCGTGGCGTGGTGAGACAACGTCCACTGGATCTCGGCTCGCACCAGTGGACGCAGTCCGAGCAGCGAGAGAGTGCCCGTCATCCGGACGATGACCGGAGCGGTCCGGCACCAGGAGTTGAACGCGGCCTCGTCGCCGTAGGTGATCGGCCCGGGGCCGTTCGGACCGGCATGCTGAGCCCCCTGGCGCCGGTCCGGGACCTGGGCGTCTCCCGGCCGCCCCTGACGGCTGTAAAGACTGCGGTGGCGGGAACACAGGCGGAGCGGGTGCGGATCGGCGAGTTCGCTGCAGGCCAGAACCCGGCATTTGCCCATGCCGGGCAACGGCGTCTGCCGAGACGCCCACTCCTCGTACGTCGGGACGCACTCCTTCTTGCGCATCCAACGTTCCCAGCCGGTCCAGCGTTTCGTATGAACGCTGCAAAGCCCCATCTGACCGACGGCAGGCAAGTCCGGGCAGATCAAGCAGGGCTTGGGATCTGACCAGCTCCGAGTCTGCAGCGGTTCCGCGATTTCCAGGAACGACGTGTAGGGCGCGCCGTCCCGGCGAAGGGCCATCCACTGGTCCTGGTGCCGGTGGCAAAGGTCCCAGCCCCCTTCCTTGCTCCGTTGGCAGTCCTCGACTTTGCACCGCCAGCCGTAAACAGGGTGGTCGGCGGGAATGCGGAGTACATCACCGTGGAAAATGGGATCGACCATGGGGCTGGCGATGATTGCCTCAAGGACCTCCAGCCGGTCCTTGACCGTGCGGGTGGCTGCGTGACGGTTCACCAGCAGCGCGAGCGACGAACTGCCCGTGTTCCTCACTCGTTCTCCTGCCAGACCGCCGTCAGGGCTGCGGAGAAATCGGGAGAATGAAGATCCGGGTGACCGTAGACCTCGTCGACCATGGCCGCGGATGCCCAGTTCCCAGCGGCCTTGGCCACGGACGGGTCGCCTTTGGCCAAAGCCAGAATCTTCGACGTGGCCGTGTGCCGGAACGCGTGCGGTTTGATGCGGCCGGGCAGGCGTGCCCGCTTGCCCGCCCGCCGCAGCATGCCGCGGGCCGCGTCCGCGGTCCACGGTTCACCGGTGCTCGGACCGGAAAGCTGGATCAGGAGCATGCCGTGCCCCGTGGCGTGCTGCGCGTACTCGGTCGTCATGTACTTGAAGTAGGAGCTGATCATGGCCGGGCTCACTCGGTAGATCTCACCACCAGTGATCACGCCGTCGACCACTTTCCAGTCCTCCTTCTTCTTCGCCCTGGCCCGATTGGGGTTGTTGTGCCGGTGACATACGTGGAGGTGAGGGCTTACACATTCCCCACAACCCGCGTGCTCCCTCAGGTGCAGGTCCACCAAATGGAGGCCGGTCAGGCCACCGATCCTCAAAGTGGAGTCGGACAACCAGGTCACGACCATTTCGTCGCGGGCGGTGTTCACCACCTCCATCAGGTCCGACCGTGAACCGTCGGGCAACATCTTCGGATGACGGCGCCGTTTACCGCTAGGCGGAGCCAGCGGGTTCGACGGCATCGATGTCATCACGTGCCCCAGCACGGCCCTTGTGCGGTCTGCCTGCGTGGGCAGTCGTGAGACGTCCAGCGACTCACGCAACTCGTGGTTGATGCCGAGCCGCACGCACTGGTGCAAATAGAACCTCTTCAGGACCGTCGCCGAAACCGACAGGCCAGCAGTGCTGTATGGACGCTTCGGCGGCACACGCCACGGTTGCCCGTACGGCATCGGCACCCGCGCCCCCACCGCCCCTTGATAGCGCTGCAGATCCTGGAGCGTAATCGTCTCTGTGGTCAGACCTTCACGGATGCGCCACCGAAGGTGATCGACAAGGTAGTAGGCGTAGGTCTGCTGGGAGCCCGAGCCTTCGTAGACGCGCAGATAGCTCTCGGCTTCTTCATCCGCCGTGTAGTCCGGCCAAAGGATTGAGTACGACCAACTTCCGTCAGCCCGGTTGATCTTCTGGACGCGTAGATCTTCCAGAACTAACGCTGCTCTCACCACGGGCAGTTCCTCTCTGGTCGTTCCTTACGGGACGAACAGAAACAGACCATGCGCTAAATACTCACGCGATCCCACAGGACGGCACCCTAACGAGTGACACGGTCACACAGGCAGTGGTCGCTAAAATCCAGAAAGAGAATCCCTCGGTGGGCCAGCGAGACCGCACCGGGCCGCGGCAGCCCGTTGCCCCCGCCGACCAGCGACTGCATCGTCGCCGAGTGGTGGGGCGCGCAGTAGGGAGGCCGGGTGACCAGTGGCTCTCCCGGCGGCAGAATGCCTGCCACCGAGTGCACCGCGGTCACCTCCAGGGATTCCTTCCTGGTCAGCGTCGGCAGGATCGCCGGCAACCGCTCGGCCAGCATGGTCTTGCCGGCGCCCGGCGGTCCCGAGAGCAGCAGGTGGTGACCGCCGGCCGCGGCGACCTCCAGAGCCTTGCGGGGCCGCTTCTGCCCCGCCACGTCCGCCAGATCCGGTGAATTCCCCTCGCCCTGACCGGCCCCGCGGGCGAGCCCGGTACCGATGCCCGCGCCGGGCACCATCAGCCCGGCCAGCATGGTGTCGGGGCGCCCCTCGTCGTGCGCCTCCCGCTCGTCGGGCACCGGTTCCTCGCAGAGCACGGCGATCAGCTGCCGCAGGCTCCGTACCCCGAGGACGGAGACCCCGGGGACCAGCGCCGCCTCCCCCGCCGTCTGTTCGGGCACGACGACCTGGCGGTACCCGGCCTCCGCCGCGGCGAGCACGGCCGGCAGCACGCCACGCACCGGCCGCACCCGGCCGTCGAGTCCGAGCTCACCGATCATCACCACATCGGCGATGGACGCCGGATCGATCCGCTCGGCCGCCCCGAGCACCGCGCAGGCGACAGCGAGATCGAACCCGGAGCCGCTCTTCGGGACGGAGGCCGGTGACAGACCCACCGTGAGTTTCTTCTGCGGCCACTCGGCCCCCGAGTTCACCACCGCGGCCCTGACCCGGTCCCGGCTCTCCACCAGGCTCTTGTCCGGCAGCCCCACCAGGGTGAACGCGGCCACCCCCGCCTCCAGGTCCGCCTGGACCTCCACCACCACACCCTCGACGCCGACGAGCGCCACCGAGCACGCCCGCGCGAACCCCATCAGGCCACCCCCCGCGCATGCTCGGCGACGGGCGCTCCGCGCCTGGGCAGCACCACTCCGACCAGGTCGATCCGGACCCCGCCGGACGGCGGGCCGCCGTGCCGGTCCATCCAGATACCGGCCAGCCGCCGCAGCCGCTCCGCCTTGACCGGCGTGACGGCCGCCATCGGATGCTCGAACGCGCCCGCCCTGCGGGTCTTCACCTCGCAGACCACGAGTGCGTCGCCGTCCATCGCGACGATGTCGATCTCACCGGCGCGACAGCGCCAGTTCCGCTCCAGTACGGACATGCCGGACTCGGCCAGCAGCCGTGCCGCCAGATCCTCGCCGTACCGCCCGAGTGCCCCCCGTGCGTTCATTTCGGCACCACCTCCGGGACCGACTCTGACGCGTCAGGTCCCGGCTTGTGGATCTTGGTGGACAACTCCGGAATTGTGGATAACCCGGCCACCCGGAAGTGGGAATCGGATCCCTCCTTGGAGTGGGCTCAGCCACCCGGGAGTTCGAGATCGCTCTTGTTGAGCTCCTCGATGTTGACGTCCTTGAACGTCAGCACCCGTACCTGCTTGACGAACCGCGCGGGCCGGTACATGTCCCAGACCCAGGCGTCCGCCATCGATACTTCGAAAAACACCTCGCCCTGGACCGAGTGCACCTGCATCTCGTAGTCGTTGGTGAGGTAGAAGCGCCGTTCGGTCTCGATCACATATTTGAACAGACCGACGACATCTCGGTACTCCCGGTAGAGCTTCAGCTCCATCTCGGTCTCGTACTTTTCGAGGTCCTCGGCGCTCATTGGCATGTTCCCCTTCAGCCGTGCGTCCCCCCATTGTGCGCCAGGCCCCGGGCCCCCTGGGCGCTTAGGCGATTTCGGGGTCCAGAACCAGTGGCGTACGCGGGGGACCCTCGTCGAGCAGCGTGCGTAGCAACTCGGCGAGCCTGGTCGGGTACACCGTCTCACGCGCCGCCGACAGTTCGGCGGAGGTCCACCACCTCAGACCCGCGACACTGCGCTGCTCCAGCCCGGTCAGCCCACTGGTGTCGGTGACGGTCCGTGTCGTACGTGCCAGGAAATACCACTCGTCCTGGTCCCAGCGGCGGCCGTCGAACGGGAACGAGCACATCCGCTGCCAGAGCAGCGGGCCGAGTTCGACATCGGTGATGCCGGTCTCCTCCGTGAGCTCGCGCAGCGCGGCCTCCTCCCGGGTCTCGTCGCCCTCCAGGCCGCCGCCGGGGGTGAACCACCAGGTGCTCTCCGGATCCTCCGGTTCGAACCCGTGGATCAGGAGGATCCGGTCGTCGGGGTCCAGGAGCACCACGCGGGCGACCTTCCGCTTCTCAATGCGCACCGGCGGGAACCCTTCCGCGCTTGTTCCGTGCCGATCGCGCGGACCGTGCCGCGATCGGGCCGTATGCCGCACCGCCCAGGATGAGCACCACGCCCACGACCGCGGCCCCGAGCTGCAACCGCAGCGGTCCGGGCGACGACACCCCGCCGGGGAGGGCGGCGAAGGCCCGCGGGCGCTCGACCATGCCGTTCATCGGCCAGGCGATGGCATCCACCCGGGCCTGTACCGCGTCGCGGGGGACGGAGCCCTGCCCCGCGTCGTCCAGGTGGACCCGGGAGTCCAGTGAGGCGGTGCGTTCGTCGCCCAGCAGGAAGAGCTGCCCCTCGGGCACCTCCGCCGTGAAGTTCTCGGCCGAGGCGAGGCCCTTCGTGTGCAGATACGGTTCGTCAATGGGCTTGCCGTTGACCGTGAGTCGGCCGCCCTTCGCGCAGCAGGCGATCTTGTCGCCACCGATCCCGACGACCCGCTTCACCATCGGCATGTCGCCCCACGCCGGATCGGTGAAGACCACCACATCACCGCGGTGCACCTCGCTGCCGTCGATCCGCTGCGCGAGCACCCGGTCGCCCGAATGCACCGTCGGCGTCATCGACTCGGTCGGCACCGTGTACGGCTTGTACACCACCGCCCCCCAGGCGAACCCGCCGAGGAAGAGCACACAGCCGACGGCCACGGCCAGCCCCGACAGCATGCTGCCGAGCCGGCCGTGACCGTCACCCGTACGTCCTTTTCCGCTCATCCCAGCGTCCCCCCACCTCGGAGATCGACAATCGCTGATCCGAGTCGGCACCCTACCCGGCGGTACGCCCGCTGGTCAGCCTCCTGCGGCGCCACAGTACGAGAGGCAGCGCACCCGCCACGCCGAGCGCGCCCGGGGCCAGACCCGCCGCCACGCCGATCCCCGGCTGGTCGAAGGTGTCCGGGACCGGCAGCGTCGCCCAGCGGTTGATCGGCCAGGCCACGACCACGGCCCGCCCGACGACGTCCTCGACGGGCACAAAGCCCTTGGTCGCGTCCTCGGTGTGATAGCGCGAGTCCCAGGAGTTCTGCCGGTGGTCGCCCATCACCCAGATCTTGCCTTCGGGCACCTTGAACGGCCCGAAGGGCTTGTCGTCGCACGCCGAGTCACCCGGGAAGATGTACGGCTCGTCGAGCGCCTTCCCATTGACCTCGACCGGACCGCCCTTCGCGCATTCCACGGTGTCGCCGCCGACCGCGATCGTCCGCTTGATCAGGTCCTTCTCCTTGGACGACGGCATCAGACCGATGAAACTCAGGAAGTCCTGCACCACGTTCGACTCGGGAGTCGGCTCCCCGGCCAGCCAGTTGTCCGGATCATGGAAAACGACCACCTCACCCCGTTCGGGCTCCCCGCCGAACCAGGGCGTCAGCTTGTCGACCAACACCCGGTCGCCCCGCTGGAGCGTGTTCTGCATCGAATCCGAGGGGATCGAGAACGCCTGCACCAGAAACGTCTTGATCAGCAGCGCGAGAACCAGCGCGACGACGATCAGCAGCGGCAGCTCCTTCCAGAAAGGGCGCTGCTTCCTGACCTTCCTGCCGTCCCCGTCCACAGCCTGCACATCCGCGGGCGCGCCCGGATCCGGTGCCTCCTCCGGTGGGCCGGAGGCAGGCTCAGCGGGCTGGCCGGGCCTCTCCGCGGGCTCTCCATGTCCAGGTCGTGCACCGGCAGCCACGTCACTCACATCCAGTCCTCACTCTGCGCCCACGCCTGCTCCGGGCCCCGTTCGTTCGAAGCCCACTGCCCCGAACAACGAACGGGAGTTCCGCAGGGCCACTGCGTACCCGACCATCTTGTCGTCCGCCGGGCAATTCCCGGGCCGCCCACCACCGACAACCGCCCTCCGGTTGCTCAGCGTGCTCGCCGAGCAACCGGAGGGCGGTTCGTCCGTGCCGTCCGGCGCCCGCGTCACGGGCACCGACATCCTTCATCGCGTACCGGACGGCCTGGGCCGCCGGTCCGTCTCCGGCCGGTGGAGACGGGGCCCCGGGCTCAGGTCGTGGCACACACCCAGCTGGAGCCGAACCCGCCGATCTCACCGGTGGACGGGTGGCCGAGACCCGCCTTGATGCAGATCTTCACACCCTCCGGGAAATTGTGGCTGTCTTCCTTCTTCGTGGTGCCGTTGCCGCCGCTGTTCCACACCATGAAGTCGTAGCCCTCGCCCGTCTTGATGGGCGCCACATCGACCTTGAGAGCGGCGGAGAAGCCGTCCGCGCACGTGTCCTTGAGGTACAGCGTGTCCCCGTTGCTGATGAACCAGCCGTCGGACGTGTGGGTGCAGGAGCCGTAGCCGTAGGAGTGCCCCGTGTCGGCTGTGGCCGGAGTGCTCGCAACGGCCACGCCCACGACGGCCGCGGCAAGAGCGCCCATGACCTTCACCCGAGAAATACGTGCCATGTCTTCCCCCTGTGCAGCTGTACTGATCGGTCGTCAAGATCCTATGAAGAATGCCCGGCGAGCGCCTCGCATTTACTCGATCTTGCCGATGCCTTGATCGCAACGACATCGCGGCACCTTGCCGAATCTGCACGATTCAACGGATCATGACGGACCATCAGTCACTTCTGGCGGCCGGATTCCAGGCCGGCCCGCCTGCGTCGCCAGAGCACGATCGGCACGGCTCCGGCGATGCCGATCGCACCGGGCGCCACGGCCATCGCGGCGTTCAGGCCCGGCTGGTCGAAGGTCTTCGGGACCGGCAGGGTCGCCCAGCGGCTGATCGGCCACGCCACGACGACGGCCCGGCCGACGACCTCGTCGTTGGAGACCGTGCCGTTGCCCGGGAGTTCCTGGTGGTAGCGGGAGTCGCGGGAATCCTGGCGGTGGTCGCCCATCACCCAGATCCGGCCCTTGGGGACCTCGATCGGGCCGAACGGCTCGTCGTTGCAGGGCGTGTTGCCCGGGAAGATGAACGACTGCTCGTCCAAGGCCTTGCCATTGACCACGACAGGGCCGTTCTCCTTGCACTCCACCGTGTCGCCGCCGACCGCGATCACCCGCTTGATCAGGTCCTTCTCCTCGGCGGACGGCATCAGACCGATGAAACTGAGGAACTTCTGGACCACATTCGGGTGGACCTCGGGGGTGCCGTCGAGCCAGCCGCCCGGGTCGTGGAAGACCACGACCTCGCCGCGCTCGGGCTCCGCGCCGAACCAGGGGGTCAGCTTGTCGACCAGCACCCGGTCGCCCCGCTGGAGCGTGTTCTGCATCGAATCCGAGGGGATCGAGAACGCCTGCACCAGAAACGTCTTGATCAGCAGCGCGAGAACCAGTGCGATGACGATGAGCAGTGGCAGCTCCTTCCAGAAGGAGCGGGGCTTCTTCGCTGCCCCGCCACCGCCGCCCGGAGTGTCGCCGTCACTCCCCGCGTGGCCCGTCGTCCCGGCAGACTCGGCATTGCCCGAACGGTCCGGCCGGTCCTCGGGTTCCTCGTGTCCGGATCGTGCACCGACGGCCAAATCCCCCACATCCACTCCTTACTCCGTGCCACCGCCTGCGCCCTAGCCGGTGCAGGCCCACCACTCCCATAACGAGCGGGAGTTCCGCAGGGGTCGGGAGAGGGATCATTCCGTTGAGATCCTGGGACGACACACTATTCGACGGGCCCGGCGCGGCAGCCGACCCGGCGCGCGCGTCAGCGACCGAGCCGAAAGTCTCCGGCTCTTCCAGTCTTCGCCAATGGCCCAAGGGCCAGGCGATCACGACAGCACGTCCCACGACCTCGTCCTCGGACACCGTGCCGTGTTCCGGCTCGTCCAGGTGATAGCGGGAATCGGCGGAATCGGACCGGTGGTCGCCCATCACGAAGATCCGGCCCGGCGGAACCTTTACCTCGAATTTGATGAGGGAGGGGGGGTTCCCGGGATACAGATAGGGCTCGTCGAGCGGCACTCCGTTGACGGTGATCCGGCCGTCCTTGCCGCAGCACTTCACCGTGTCGCCGCCGACCGCGATCACCCGCTTGATCAGGTCCTGTTCGTCGTCGGAGGGCAGCAGCCCGATGAAGGTCAGCACCTCCTTCGCCTGCTTGACGACGACGGGCGAGTCCTTCTTGCCGACGTTCTCCTGCCTCAGCCAGCGCCCCGGGTCCTTGAAGACGACGACATCGCCGCGCTCGGGCCTGGATCCGAACCAGGGCGTCAGTTTGTCCACGAGCACCCGGTCGCCGATCCGGATGGTCTGCTCCATCGATCCCGAAGGGATCACGAAGGCCTGCACCAGGAACGTCTTGAGTACGAGCGCGATCAGCAGTGCCACGAGGACGAGCAGCGGGATCTCCCGTACGGCGGACCCGCGCCGCCGCCGCCTGACCTTGCGGGCGAGCTTCCGCCGCTCCGCCCTGGTGGGCAGCGAACGTTCGGCCTCCGGTCCGCTGCCGGTCGGCGGTGTCCCGGATTCGGACCCGCCGCGTCCGCGGCCGCGGTTACCCATGGCCCCCGCCCGGCGCCCCGACGGTGGCGAAGGCGGCGCCGTCCGGCAGGGAGCGCAGCCGGCTGGGCGGCCAGCCGATCCAGTCCACCCTGCCGATCACCATGTCGACCGGGACCATGCCGCCGCCCGGCTCTCCCAGGTGGTCACGCGAATCGCGGGAATTGCTGCGGTGGTCACCCATCATCCACAGCGTGCCGTCGGGGACGACGATGTCGAAGCGGGCCCGGGAGGGCGCGTCCCCCGGATACAGATAGCCCTCGACGACCGGCCGGCCGTTCACCTCGATCCGGCCCCGCTCGTCGCAGCAGACCACCCGGTCACCGCCCACGCCCACCACCCGCTTCACGTAGTCGGTCTCGGCCGGCTCCGCCAGACCCAGGGACGCGGCCACCGAGTGCATCAGACCGGTGACGGGATTCTCCCGCGGGGGCTCCTGCACAAACGATCCTGTGCCGTCGAAGACCACCACGTCGCCGCGCTGCGGCACGGAGCCGGAGCGGTAGGCCAGTTTGTTCACCAGCACCCGGTCCCCCACCCGCAGTGTGGGCTCCATCGAGCCGCTGGGGATCAGGAAGGGCTGCACCACGTAGTTGCTCAGGAGCAGTACGAAGACCGCGCAGGCCGCCCCGAGCGCGGCGGTCCGCCGCCAGGACATCGATGCGGTGGGCCGGTCCGGGATACGCGAGGAGCGCGACCCCTCCTCCGGCGCCGTTGCGGGTGCGGAGGAGCGGTCGCGCTCCGAGGGCTTTGCTTCCGTGTCCATCGGGGCCAGAGCCTATCCGGCCGTCCTGTGGACCTGGGAGTCAGCTCAGTTGTCGCGCTTCTCCTTGATCTTCGCGGCCTTGCCGCGCAGCTCACGGAGGTAGTACAGCTTGGCGCGACGGACGTCACCGCGGGTGACGAGCTCGATCTTCTCGAAGATCGGGCTGTTCACCGGGAAGGTGCGCTCGACGCCGACGCTGAAGGAGACCTTGCGGACCGTGAAGGTCTCGCTGACGCCCGCACCCTGGCGACGGATGACAACGCCCTTGAACTGCTGGATACGGGAGCGGTTGCCCTCGATCACTCGGACGTGGACGTTGACGGTGTCACCGGGGCGGAACGCCGGGACGTCGGTACGCAGCGATGCGGCGTTGACGCCATCGAGCAGGGAAGCCATGTTGTCTGCTTTCTTCGCCGATGCCACAGGTCATCGACGGGAGAGAGTGAGAAATGGGGGCGCTGATCGCGTCGGGCGGGCGTCGTTCCCCCTGTGGCAGGGGCGCACGCCGGACGTACAGCAGCGACCTATTGTTCCACGGCCTCGGGCCTGCGCCAAAATCGGCCGCCGGGCTCCGGTGACCAGCCGAGGATGGACAGCATCTCGCGGTCCTTCTTGTCGAACCCCGCAGCGTCGCAGCGCTCGATCAGATCGGGCCGGTTGAGGGCGGTACGACGGAACGCCTCGTCCCGGCGCCAACGGGCGATCCGCCCGTGGTGGCCGCTGAGCAGCACCTCCGGGATCTCCCTGCCGCGCCACTCGGGCGGCTTGGTGTAGACGGGCCCCTCCAGCAGATTGGCCATCGCACCGGGGGCGAAGGAGTCGTCCCGGTGCGATTCGGCGTTGCCGAGCACCCCGGGCAGCAGCCGGGCGACCGCCTCCGTGATCACCAGCACCGCAGCTTCCCCGCCGGCCAGCACATAGTCCCCGATGGACACCTCGACGACCGGCATCCGGGTGGCGTACTCGTCCATGACCCGTCGGTCGATGCCCTCGTACCGGGCCGGCGTGAAGATCAGCCACGGCCGCTCGGAGAGCTCGACGGCGAGTTCCTGGGTGAACGGGCGGCCGCTGGGCGTGGGCACCACGAGCACCGGGGAGTGCGCCCCGGCCTCGTATCCGCCCGCCAGGGCGTCGTCCAGGGCCTCGCCCCACGGCTCGGTCTTCATGACCATGCCGGGGCCGCCGCCGTACGGGGTGTCGTCGACCGTGTTGTGCCGGTCGTACGTCCAGTCGCGCAGGTCGTGCACATGGACGTCGAGGCGGCCGCGTGCGCGGGCCTTGCCGACGAGGGAGACGTTCAGCGGTTCCAGGTACTCCGGAAAGATCGTGACGACATCGAGGCGCATCAGGCGTCCTTCCCGGCCGCGGGAGCCTCGTCGTCGCCCTCTTCGTCCCGCGCGGAGGCGATCACGGCCTGGCTCGTGTCGATCAGGCCGGGCGGCGGGGTGATCACCGCGCACTGCTCCGCCAGATCGATCTCGGCGACGATCTCCTCGACGAACGGGATCATCACCTCGCTGCCGTCCGGCCGCTCGACGATGAAGAGGTCCTGGGACGGCAGGTGCGTGATCTCGGTGATCCGGCCGATCTCGGTGCCGTCGGCGAGGACCACGTCGAGGTCCATGAGCTGATGGTCGTAGAACTCCTCGGGGTCCTCCGGGAGTTCCGCCGGGTCGACCTCCGCGATCAGGAGCGTGTTGCGCAGGGCCTCGGCAGCCGTACGGTCGCGGACGCCCTCGAAGCGCAGCAGCAGCCGTCCGCTGTGCACCCGGCCGGTCTCGATCGTCAGCGGTCCGGCGCCCGCCGGTTCGGTGGCGAGCACGGCCCCGGGCCCGAGCCGCAGCTCCGGCTCGTCCGTACGGACCTCGACGGTGACCTCGCCCTTGATGCCATGGGCACGGCCGATCCGCGCGACTACCAACTGCACCTTGTGTCTCTCCTGTCGTACGACGACGGGCCGGGGCGGGCGCAAGGCCCTCCCCGGCCCGTGCCGGTGTTCAACTCTGTCAGCGAACCTGATCCACATCGACGAGGTCGACGCGGATGCCACGGCCGCCGATGGCGCCCACGACGGTACGCAGCGCGCGTGCGGTGCGGCCGTTGCGACCGATCACCTTGCCGAGGTCGTCGGGGTGGACCCGGACCTCCAGCACGCGACCACGGCGCAGGTTGCGCGAGGCGACCTGCACATCGTCAGGGTTGTCGACGATGCCCTTCACGAGGTGCTCGAGAGCCTCCTCGAGCATGCTCAGGCCTCGGTCGACTCGGCGGACGCAGCCGCGTCAGCAGCCTCGTCCGCCTTCTTGTCGGACTTCTTCGCCTTCTGCGTGATGGCCTCGCCCTTGGACTCGTCGCCGCCGTCCTTGGCCAGGGCCTCGAACAGGGCGCGCTTGTCAGCCTTGGGCTCCGGCTGCAGCAGCGGCGCGGGGGCCGGAAGACCCTTGTGGGCCTGCCAGTCACCGGTGAGCTTCAGGATCGCGAGAACCGGCTCGGTCGGCTGGGCGCCGACGGACAGCCAGTACTGCGCACGCTCCGAGTTGACCTCGATGCGCGAGGGGTTCTGCACCGGGTGGTACAGGCCGATCTCCTCGATGGCCCGGCCGTCACGGCGGGTACGGGAGTCGGCGACGACGATGCGGTAGTGAGGCGAACGGATCTTGCCCAGACGCTTCAGCTTGATCTTGACTGCCACGGAAGTGGTGTCTCCTGGTCTATGACGTGGGTGGGCACAACGAAGATGCCACGTGGGGTTGCGGTACTCGGGTGCCCGATGGACGCGTCAGCCGGAGGAGAGAGGGGTCCTGTGCGACTGTCGAGTACAGCTAGCCATTGTGCCACACCGTGCCGGGTCACCCCACCGCGACTGCGGCCTCCGGGATGCGGAAGGGCTTTCCGCAGCCTCCGCAGACGATCGGCGCCTGCGCCAGGACCGACGGGACGACGCGCACATTGCGGCCGCAGTCGCAGACGGCCTTGACGCGGACGCCTCCGCCGGAGGAGCCGTGCCGGGCGGCCGGCCCGCGGAAGGAGCGCTTGGTGTCGGCGGCGGTGGCGACCGTGTGCGCCTTGAGGGCGCGCTGCAGCCGCTCGATCGTCGGGCGGTACCGACGCTTGGCCTCGGGGTTGAGGGTGACCAGCGAGAAGCCGCTGCTCGGGTGGGGCTCCTCGGCGTGGTCGAGGCCCAGCTCCTCGGCGATCGCGAGGAATCTGCGGTTGTGGTAGCGGCCGGCGCGCGAAGTGTCGCGGACGCCTCGCGCGGCGGCGATGCCGTGGACTGCCTCGTGCAGCAGTCGCTCGAAGGAGAGCTCGGCGCCACAGGCGGACGAGGACTCTCCGATCAGGGACTCGGGCGCGGCTAGATCGGGCAGCTCGGGGTGGTACCGCTGAATGTCGGCCCACGCCTGTGCCAGCTCTGCGGCAAGTACAGGTGGTGTCGTGCTCACGTCGTGACAACGAGCGCGAGTGCCCCGGTGTTCCGATTCCGGGCCATCCCAAATAATTTGCACGTACCAGTCAGTTGCCATTGATGCGTCCCGACGAGGGCGGGTGCGCAGAACTGCGGAGAAGCCTCACAGCTCGCACCAAGGTGGTACGTAGCGACGCGTACGCCGGACGCGTCGGCGGCCACCGTACGCCGGGGCGCCGAGCGCCCGGGGCGGCGGTTGGGGCATCAGTAGGCGCGTGCCACCAGGGCGACATTACCGGGCGCGTCGTCCGCGTCGGGCACCGACCCGTCCCCGGCGACCAGACACCGTACGGACACCCCGTGCTCCGCGAGCCGGGCCTCCCCCGCCGGGCCGAGGGACGACCAGGCGATACGGGCCCAGCCGCCCGCGAGGGCCGCCTCCACGGCCTCCGCCACGGTCGCGACCTCGCTGGTGGCCGACTCGCGCCGGCTCCGGGACTCCCGCAGCAGCGCCGCCTGGTCCTCCTCCAGGACCGCCGGGAGCAACGCGGGCAGGGTCTCGACGGCGACCGGCTCCTTCCCGCCGGGCACGCGCCGGGCCAGCATCGCGGTGCCGGCCGCCAGATCGCGCGGACCGATCTCGATCCGCACCGGCACGCCCTTCAGCTCCCAGTCGACCGCGCGGCGGCCGAACGCGGTGTCCGTGCGGTCGTCGACCTCGGTCCTGATCCCCGCCGCGCGCAGCCGCTCCGCGACGGACCGGACCGCGGCCAGCACGGCCTCGTCCTCCTTGACCGCGAGGACGACCGCCTGGACGGGCGCGAGCCGGGGCGGCACCCGGAGCCCGTGGTCGTCGCCGTGCGCCATGATCAGACCGCCCACCATCCGGGTCGAGGAACCCCATGAGGTCTGCCGGACGAGCTCCTGTCTGCCCTCCCTGGACAGGTAGCTGGTGTGGAAGGCCTTGGCGAAATTGGTGCCGAGCTCGTGGCTCGTACCCATCTGCAGGGCCTTGCCGTCCCGCATCATCGCTTCGAGCGTGAGCGTGTTGACGGCCCCGGCGAACCGCTCCGCCGGGGTCTTGCGGCCGAGGACCACGTCGATGCCCAGCACATTGACCATGAAGTCGGCGTACACGTCACGGTGGATGTACGCGGCGAAGTCCCGGGCCTCCTCATCGGTGGCATGGGCGGTGTGGCCCTCCTGCCAGAGGAATTCCGTCGTACGGAGAAAGACCCGCGGGCGCATCTCCCAGCGCACGACGTTCGCCCACTGGTTGATCAGGAGCGGCAGATCCCGGTAGCTCTGCACCCACTTCGAGAAGTACTCGTTGATGATCGTTTCGGAGGTCGGCCGCACCACCACGGGCTCTTCGAGCTCTTTCCCGCCGCCGTGGGTGACCGTCGCGAGCTCCGGCGCGAAGCCCTCGACGTGCTCGGCCTCGCGTGTCAGGTAAGACTGGGGGATGAAGAGCGGGAAGTAGGCGTTCCGGGCGCCCGCCTTTTTGATCCGGGCATCCATCTCCTGCTGCATCCGCTCCCACAGGCTGTATCCGTACGGCCGGATGACCATGGTGCCGCGCACCGGGCCGTTGTCCGCGAGTTCGGCCTTGTTGATCAGATCCTGGTACCAGCGGGGAAAGTCCTCGGCCTGGGGCGTGAGAACGGGTGCCTTTGCCATGGCGCGCATCGTACGGCGACACCGCCCACCGAACGGGGCGACGGGCCCCGGTCCGGCGGGCCTTCCCCACGGACGCACCACCGCGGCACACAACCATTGCCATCGGACCCCTGGACGCGACGGCGGATGCGCAGTTCTCTGACATACGGGGGAAGCGGGCGCACACGTACACGGGGGGAGCTTTCACTCGGGCACTACCGATCGGACACGGCCGACCTCTCGGCGGATTGGGGCGCTTTCCATGACACCAACGCTCGTCCGGCACCACAGCCACGCGGAAACCTCCACCCGGGTGGAACCCGGCAACCGTGCCCGGGACTGGGCCGAGATCCAGGAGCGGATGCTGGCACCGCTGTACGAAGCGGTGTACGAGCGGCTCGAAGTGGGATCCGGTACCCGGCTGCTCTCCCTCGGCTGCGGCTCCGGTCTCGCGCTGCTGATCGCTGCCGCCCGTGGGGCGGGCGTCACCGGCGTGGACACCGACCTCGAACGGCTGGCGCTCGCCCGGACCCGGCTGCTGCCCGGTCCCGGAAGCCACGCCGGGCCCGTGGCCGGGCACCCCCGGCTCCTGGAGGGTGATCCGTCCGCCGCCCCGCCGTCCGACGGAGCGCCGTACAACCTGATCACCGCGTTCACCCCGATCGGCTGCTCCTCCGACGACGGCGAGGGGCTGGTGGCCGCGCTGCGGTCCACGGTGCCGCTGGCCGCCCGGGGCAGCACCGTGGTGCTCACCGGCTGGGGTCCGCCGGAGCGCTGTGCCACGGCGCCCGTGCTGCGGGTGGCGGGGCGGCTGTCCGACCGGGACCGGGCCCCGCGCACCGGCGGCTGGCGGCCGTCGGGCCGGGACGACCTGGAGGAGCTGGCGTTCCGGGCCGGCCTGAATCCCGACGGCTCGGGCCGGGTGGCCTGCCCGTTCGGGTACGCGGACATGGACAGCGCGGTGCGGGGGCTGCTCTCCACCCAGCTCTTCGACGCGGCGGTACGGGCGACGGACCGGGCCCAGGTGGAGAAGGAGGTCGCGGAGGCCCTTCATCCGCATCGGCGCCGGGACGGCACGATCTGGATGCCGAACGTCTTCCGCTATCTCGTCTGCACCACCTGAGCGACCAGCTCGTCCGCACTGCCTGAGCGACCGCCCCGCGTGCGCGGCCCGCGCGGCGGCCGCTACTTGGCCAGGCGGGTGATGCCGGCCGCCCGGTAGGCCTCCGCCTCGTCCAGCGTCTCGTTCGCCAGGAGCGCGGCGGACAGCGAGTCCAGCCGGTCCCGATTCTCGCGCAGGAGCCGGCAGGCCACCTCGTAGCACTCGTCGACGATCCGCCGCATCTCGCCGTCCACCGCGTCGAGCGTGGCGGGGGCCGCCGACAGGCCGTACGCCTGCTGGGCATCGCTCGGGATCGCTGTCAGCCGGCCCACCTTGTGGCTCATGCCCCAGCGGCCGACCATGCCGCGGGCCAGGTTGGTGACCTGTTCCAGATCGCTCTCCGCGCCGGTGGTGATCATGCCGAAGACCACCTGCTCGGCCGCCATGCCGCCGAGCGCCCCGACGATGCGGCCGCGCAGA
Organism: Streptomyces sp. NBC_01363; assembly: GCF_026340595.1. GTDB lineage: Bacteria > Actinomycetota > Actinomycetes > Streptomycetales > Streptomycetaceae > Streptomyces. The sequence goes on along the minus strand of NZ_JAPEPF010000002.1, from coordinate 400,573 downwards.
TACTCCTCGGTGTACGCGTACTTGTCGGCGTCCGGCGTCGAGAGCGTGACGCCCAGGGCCCGGCCGCGCGGCACGATGGTGACCTTGCGGACCGGGTCGGCGCCCGGCTGGACCATGCCGAGCAGGGCGTGGCCGCTCTCGTGGTACGCGGTCCTGCGGCGTTCCTCGTCGGACATGACCAGTGAGCGTTCCGCACCCAGCTGGACCTTCTCCAGCGCGTCCGAGAAATCGGGCTGGGTGACCTCGGACTGCTGGCGCTTGACTGCCAGGAGCGCGGCCTCATTGGCCAGGTTGGCCAGATCCGCACCGGTCATTCCGGGGGTCGTACCGGCCACCTGGGCCAGGTTCACATCGTCGGCGAGCGGGATCTGCCGGGTGTGGATCTCCAGGATCGCCTCCCGGCCGGTCCTGTCCGGCGGGCTGACCTGGACGATCCGGTCGAAGCGACCGGGCCGGGTGAGGGCGGGGTCGAGCACGTCGGCGCGGTTGGTGGCGGCGAGCACGACGACGCCCTCCGAGCCGGAGAAGCCGTCCATCTCGGTGAGGATCTGGTTGAGCGTCTGCTCGCGCTCGTCGTGGCCGCCCATGCCGGAGCCGCCGCCCCGGGCCCGGCCGATGGTGTCGATCTCGTCGATGAAAACAATGGCGGGGGCGACCTTGCGCGCCTCCGCGAAGAGTTCCCGGACCCGGCTCGCGCCGACGCCGACGATCATCTCGATGAACTCGGAGGCCGATGCCGAGAAGAACGGCACTCCGGCCTCACCGGCGACGGCCCGTGCCAGCAGGGTCTTGCCGGTGCCGGGCGGTCCCGCGAGCAGCACTCCGCCGGGCATCCGGGCGCCCATCCTCCGGTACGCCTGCGGGTTCTTCAGGAAGTCCACGACGTCGTCGAGTTCGCCCTCGACCTCGTCGATCCCGGCCACGTCCTTGAAGGTGGTGCGCTTGGCGCCCTCCAGCTCGACAGGCTTGGGCGGGGCCTTGCGCCCGAAGCCGCCCATCCCGCCGCCCATGCCTCTGGACATCCGCCGGGCGATGAAGACCCAGAGCACGACGAGCAGCAGCATGGGCGCGAGCGAGATCAGCAGGTTGGCGAGGAAGCTGCGCTGCTGGACGACCGGTTCGGCGGTGACCGTGACGTCGTCCTTGACCAGTTCGGCCCAGAGGTTGTCGTCCGCGAAGGCCGGCCGCTGGGTGACGAACTTCGTGTACTTCTCGTCGGTCCCCGGGACCTTCGCCTCCTTCTTGAGCTGCCCCTCGATGGCATCGCCCTTGGAGTAGATCTTGGAGACATTGCCCGCGGTGACCTGCTTGCTGAACTCCGTGTACGCGATCGTCCGCTCCGCCTCCCCGTTGAAGAAGGACAGCACCAGATTGGCGATCAGATAGACGGCGAGCGCGGTCAGCAGCAGCCCGCCCCAGCCGCCCGGCATCTTCCGGCCCGGTGTCGGAGGTGGCGGGGCGCCCTCGGAGCGCCACGGCAGATCGGTCCGATCGCGGGGAGGTACGGGGTTGGTCACGCGCGCTCCTCTGCCGACAGCCGTTAAAGCGACAGTAAGGGAGGAATGCAGACAAAGCCCTCCCAGGGCCTGCCCGATGGGCCCTTGGAGGGACGGCGTACGGCAGCCGTGGCAGTGGCTCCGTACACGCCGGAGGGGGCGCCCGCCGGAAAGCGGGCGCCCCCTCGGGGACATCACCGGGCCGCCATGGCCCGTCGAACCACGGGGCCGGTTCAGCCCATGAACTTCTTGAACTCGTCCGGCAGCTCGAAGTTCTGGTCGTCCTGCGCGGGCAGACCGAAGGCGCCGCCCTGCGCCGCCTGCTCGCGACGGGCCGCCGCGGCCTGCTCCTCGGCCTTCCGCTTCATCGGGTTGCCGCTCTTGCGCTTGCCCTTGGCCTGCTTGACCTGCTTCTTCTGCCGACCGGGGCCACCGCCCATGCCCGGCATCCCGGGCATCCCCGGCATGCCGCCGCCCTGGGCCATCTTCGACATCATCTTGCGAGCGTCGAAGAACCGCTCCACCAGGTTCTTCACCGCGCTGACCTCGACACCGGAACCCTTGGCGATACGGGCCCGGCGCGAGCCGTTGATGATCGTCGGCTCGGCGCGCTCCTTCGGGGTCATCGACTTGATGATCGCGGCGGTGCGGTCCACGTCGCGCTCGTCGATGTTGTTGATCTGGTCCTTGATCTGCCCCATGCCGGGCAGCATGCCGAGCAGCTTGGAGATGGAGCCCATCTTCCTGACCTGCTCCATCTGCGCCAGGAAGTCGTCGAGCGTGAAGTCCTTGCCCTTGCTGGACGCCAGCTTGGAGGCCATTTTGGCGGCCTCTTCCTGGCTGAAGGTCTTCTCCGCCTGCTCGATCAGGGTGAGCAGGTCACCCATGTCGAGGATGCGGGACGCCATGCGGTCGGGGTGGAAGGCGTCGAAGTCCTCGAGCTTCTCACCGTTCGACGCGAACATGACCTGCTTGCCCGTGACATGGGCGATCGACAGGGCCGCACCGCCGCGGGCGTCACCGTCGAGCTTGGAGAGCACCACGCCGTCGAAGCCGACGCCGTCGCGGAAGGCCTCGGCGGTGTTGACCGCGTCCTGGCCGATCATCGCGTCGACGACGAAGAGGATCTCGTCGGGGCTGACGGCGTCGCGGATGTCCGCGGCCTGCTGCATCAGCTCCTGGTCGATACCGAGACGGCCGGCGGTGTCGACGATCACGACATCGAACTGCTTGGTGCGGGCGTACTCGATCGAATCCTTGGCGACCTGGACCGGGTCACCGACCCCGTTGCCCGGCTCGGGCGCGTACACCGCGACACCGGCGCGGTCGGCGACGACGCTCAGCTGGTTGACGGCGTTGGGGCGCTGGAGGTCACAGGCGACGAGCAGCGGGGAGTGGCCCTGGCCCTTGAGCCAGAGGCCGAGCTTTCCGGCGAGGGTCGTCTTACCGGCACCCTGGAGACCGGCGAGCATGATCACGGTGGGCGCGGTCTTGGCGAACCGCAGCCGCCGGGTCTCGCCGCCGAGGATGCCCACGAGCTCCTCGTTGACGATCTTGACGACCTGCTGGGCGGGGTTCAGCGCCTGGGAGACCTCGACGCCGCGCGCCCGCTCCTTGACGTTGGCGATGAAGGCGCGGACGACGGGCAGCGCGACATCCGCTTCGAGCAGGGCGATACGGATCTCGCGAGCCGTGGCGTCGATGTCCGCCTCGGACAAGCGGCCCTTGCCCCTGAGGTTCTTGAAAGTCGCGGCAAGGCGGTCGGAGAGAGTATCGAACACGGCGCTCGTCGGTCCTCAGGGTCGGGGGCAAAGTGGATTCGGTACCCCAGGGTATCCGGCTCGGAAGAAACGATGACCCCTGCCCGGGAAATCCCGGGCTCAGTCCACGTCGCGTGCTTTCCGCGTCACGCCCGCAGCGCGGCCTCCACCGCGTTCGCCACCGCGAGCGCCCGCTCCTCGGGCAGCGGCTTCCCGTCGGTGTCCGTGACGTAGAAGGCGTCCACCGCGTTCGCCCCCAGGGTCGACACATGCGCGCTGCGCACCCGTACCCCGCTCTGTTCCAGCGCCCGGCCGATCCGGTGCAGCAGTCCCGGGGCGTCCTGGGCCCGCACCTCGATCACCGTGGCCAGCCGGGAGCCGGCCGCCGCGACGGTGACCCTCGGCGGCGGCGCCTTCACCCCGCGGCGGCGCGGGTAGGCGGCCTCGCGTTCGGCGAGCCGGGCCCGGATGTCCAGGGAGCCGTCCAGGGCGCGTACGAGGTCGGCGCGGAGCCGGGTGGCCTGTGGCAGCGAGCCGTACTCGGCCGCGACCCGCCAGCTGAGCAGCAGCAGGTCCGCGGGCTCGCCCAGCTCGGTGGGGAGTTCCACGGCGCGCAGGTCGGCGGCGCGCACGGTGAGGCGGTGCAGGGCGAGGACGCCTGCCGCGGCGGGCAGCACGCCCGGCCGGTCCGGCAGGGCGATGTGGAGCTCGACGCCGACGGGTTCCGGTCCGCCGTCCTCGTTCGGGGCCTCGGCCTGGGCGCGCAGGGCGAGAACGGGTCCGCCGGTGCGCAGGGCCTCGACGGCGAGGCGCTCCTGTTCGGCACCGGGCGCGGCGGGTTCCGGCTCCTGCGGGGCCTGGCCGGCGAGCACGGCGGCGACGCGCCCCACGAGGTCGGCGACGAGGAAGGCGCGCCAGGCGGACCAGGCGGCGGGCCCGGTGGCGAGGGCGTCGGCCTCGGTGAGCGCGTGCAGGAGTTCCAGGGTGGTGGCGCTCCTGACGGCGGCGGCGACGGAGCGGACGGTCGCCGGGTCGTCGAGGTCGCGCCGGGTGGCGGTCTCGACGAGCAGCAGGTGGTGGCGTACGAGGGTGGCAACGACGCCCACGTCGTGCTGGTCGAAGCCGATCCGGGCTGCCATGTCCCGGGCGATGACCTCACCGGCCGCGGAGTGGTCGCCGGGCCAGCCCTTGCCGATGTCGTGCAGGAGGGCCGCGACGAGGAGGAGGTCGGGGCGGTGGACACGGCGGGTGAGGGAGGAGGCGTGGACGGCCGTTTCGACGAGGTGGCGGTCGACGGTCCAGGTGTGGACGGGGTTGCGCTGGGGGCGGCAGTGGACTCGTTCCCAGTCCGGAAGGAGCCGGGTGATGAGCCCTTCGGCTTCGAGCGCCTCCCAGACCGGGACGGTGGCCTCGCCCGCGCCGAGCAGGGTGACGAGTTCCTCGCGGGCCTCGGCGGGCCAGGGCACCGGCAGCGGGTGCGCGGCGGTGGCGAGCCGACGTACGACGTGGCGGGAGAGCGGGAGCTCGGACTGGGCGGCCGCGGCGGCGGCGCGCAGCACGAGCACCGGGTCGCGCTCGGGGCGGGCGGTGCGGGCGAGGACCACTTCGCCGTCGGCCTCGACGACGCCCTCGGCGAGCGGGGTGCGCTCCGGGGCGGCCGCCCTGCCGCCCAGCATGGCGCGCAGCCGGGGGCGCACGGACCGGGCGCGCAGGACGCGGTTGACCTCGCGCCAGGTGACGTCGGTGGCGTACGAGATGGTGCGGGCCGCCTCGTAGACCTGGCGGAGCAGGGCGTCCGCGTCGAGCAGGCCGAGCTCGCCGGCGACCTGGTCCTGTTCCTGGAGGGCGAGGCGGTCGGTGGCGCGGCCGGTGGCGAGGTGGAGGCCGTCACGGGCGTCGAGGAGGACGCGGCGGGCTTCGGCGAGCCCTTCGCGGGGCGCGTCGGCGACCCAGGACGCGGCGACGGCGCGCAGGGCGGTGGCGTCCCGCAATCCGCCGCGGGCCTCCTTGAGGTCGGGTTCAAGGAGAAATTGGAGCTCGCCCTGGCGTTCGGCCCGTTCGCGGCAGAGCTCGCCGAGTGCGGGGAGGCGCTTGGGGGCCTGGTTGCGCCAGTCGGCGAGGATCGCGGTGCGCATCGCGGCGACGAGTCCGAGGTCCCCGGCGACGGGCCGGGCGTCGAGCAGTCCGAGCTGGACCTTGAGGTCCTCGCCGGCCGTCCTGCGGGCCTCGGCGGGGGTGCGTACGGAGTGGTCGAGGGCGAGGCCGAGGTCCCAGACCGGGTACCAGACGCGGTCGGCGAGGGCGGCGACGGCCGCGGGGTCGGCATTCCCGTCGTGCAGGAGCAGCAGATCGAGGTCGCTGCGCGGGGAGAGTTCGCCGCGTCCGTAGCCGCCGACGGCGACGAGGGCGGCGCCGTGGACGCCCGTCTGTCCGGCGGCGGCGGTGAACAGCGCGGTGAGCCAGTCGTCGGTGAGCGCCGCGAGGGCCGCACGGCGCGGCGGCCCGGACCGCGCCTCCTCCTGGAGGAGGCGCAGCCGGGCCGCCGCGTAGCCGCCGGGCTCCGGGGCTGCGGATTCGGTGGTCGTTCCGGTGCGCGTCACCCGGCTGCCTTTCGTTCGGGGGCGTCGGTCAGAGTGCGTCCGGGCCGCGTTCGCCCGTCCGTACCCGGACCGCGGTGTCGACCGGCACGCTCCAGACCTTGCCGTCACCGATCTTGCCGGTCCGGGCGGCCTTCACGACGATGTCGATGAGCTCTTCGGAGTCCTCGTCCTCGACCAGGACCTCGATACGGATCTTGGGTACGAGGTCGACGGTGTACTCGGCGCCCCGGTAGACCTCGGTGTGGCCGCGCTGGCGCCCGTATCCGCTGGCTTCCGTGACCGTGAGGCCCTGGACGCCGAAGGCCTGGAGGGCCTCCTTGATCTCGTCCAGCCGGTGTGGCTTCACGACTGCGGTGATGAGCTTCATGCGTCCACCTTCTTCGTCTTCGCTGCTGCCGTGCTGCCCGGGGCGGAGCTCGTGGTGCGCGGGGCCGCACCGCCGCCCGCTCCGCTGAAGTCGTACGCGGTCTCGGCGTGTTCGACCTGGTCGATGCCGGAGATCTCGTCGTCCTCGGTGACCCGCATCCCGATCGTCCGGTCCAGGAGGAAGGCCAGGACCGCGGAGACGACGAGAGAGTACGCGAGGACGGCGAAGACGCCGACGGCCTGCTTGCCGAGCTGTTCGAGGCCGCCGCCGTAGAAGAGGCCCTTGGCCTCGGACTGGACGCCGCCGGTGGCGAAGAGGCCGACGAGGAGTGAACCGGCGACACCGCCGACGAGGTGGACGCCGACCACATCCAGGGAGTCGTCGTAGCCGAACCGGTACTTCAGGCCGACGGCCATGGCGCACAGCACACCGGCGATCGCACCGACCGCAATGGCGCCGAGCGGGCTGACCGCGCCGCCGGACGGGGTGATGGCGACGAGTCCGGCGACCGCGCCGGAGGCCGCGCCGAGGGTGGTGAAGGAGCCGTGGCGGAGCTTCTCGTAGCCGAGCCAGGCGAGCATCGCGGCGGCGGTGGCGACCTGGGTGTTGACGAACATCACCGCGCCGACACCGTCGTCGTTGCCGAGCCACGAGCCGGCGTTGAAGCCGAACCAGCCGAACCAGAGCAGACCGGCGCCGAGCATGACGAGCGGCAGGCTGTGCGGCCGCATCGGGTCCTTCTTGAAGCCGACGCGCTTGCCGATGACGAGGATCACGCCGAGCGCCGCCGCACCGGCGTTGATGTGGACGGCCGTACCGCCCGCGAAGTCGATGACCCCCATCTCGTACAGCCAGCCGCCCGCCCCCCAGACCCAGTGGGCGACGGGGAAGTAGACGACGGTGACCCAGAGCGTGATGAACAGGGCCCAGGAGGTGAACTTGACCCGGTCGGCGAGGGCGCCGCTGATCAGTGCCGGGGTGATGACGGCGAACATCAGCTGGAAGACGGCGAAGACGTAGACGGGGATCGTGTAGCCGTCCCAGAGCTGGGTGATGCCGATCCCGCTGAGGCCGAGGTAGTCCGAGCTCCAGCCGACGACGGAGCCGATGTCGGTGCCGAAGGCGACGCTGAATCCGTAGAGCACCCACAGGATCGTGACGATCCCGAGGCTGATGAAGCTCATCATCAGCATGTTGAGGGTGCTCTTGACGCGGACCATGCCTCCGTAGAAGAAGGCCAGGGCCGGCGTCATGAGCATCACCAGGGCGGAGCAGATGAGCATGAACCCGGTGTTGGCGGCAGACAGTGTCGGGGTGTCTGCGGCAAGCGTCGTGATGCCTGGGGGCATCGGCGTCTCCTCGTCGTCGGTGCGGCCGCGTGCGGGCGATCGGTAGCGGCACCACGTGCGGGACCACTGGGAAAAGGTGCGGGCCGGTTATGGCCATGAGATTCACCCAGCGCGGTTTCCGCCGATGCCGCACGGTGTTTCACGGCAGTGACGAAGAGGTCCGGTGTGTTACGTCGCCATGAACCGGCGGTGGCGCGACCGGCGCCGGGCCTGCCCTGCGGCCGTGGCCGCATACGGTGCGGTGACGACTCTTCCGTACGGGCACGGCAATGCGAACCGGCCACGCCGACCACCCACTGACCTGGCAATCGGGGGAGCCGAAGTCGGTCTGTGCGGGGTGGTCGCCGTGGCCGGGGCCAGGGGTGCTGCTCAGACCGCTTCCGCGGTCTCCGGCAGCTGCTCGGTGAGGAGATCGGTGAGCCTGGCGACTTCGGGGATGTTCCCGAAGTCCCTGGCGGCGGTGTCGACGGTCTTGCGGAGCCGGGTGTTGACGCGCTCGGAGCGGATCTTCCTGGCGACACGCAGGGCCTGCTCGGCCAGGACCGTGGACTGTTCGGGCTCGCGCTTGAGGAGGTGGACGGTGGCGAGGCCGATCAGGTTGAGCGCGTACGACCGCTGGTGCTCGTCGTCCTCGCCGAAGAGCTGGACGGCCTTCTCCATCAGTGGCTCGGCGAGCGTGGCGTACGTGGGGCTGCGGCCCGCCACATAGGCGAGGTCGCGGTAGGAGTGGGAGTTCTCGCCGTTGAGCTCGGCCTCCGAGAAGAAGCGGATCCAGTCGGGCTCGGGCTCGCCGTCGATCCCCACGTCGAGGAAGGTGGCCTCGGCCATCCGGACGGCTCGTTTGCACTTGCTGGGCTGGCCCATGTTGGCGTACGCGCGGGCCTCCATCGCGTACAGCATGGCCTGGGTGCGCGGGGTGGCGCAGTCCCGGCTGCCGTACTGCGCGAGGTGGATCAGTTCGAGGGCGTCGTCGGGCCGTCCGAGGTGGATCATCTGGCGGCTCATGCTGGACAGGATGTACGAGCCCAGCGGTTTGTCACCGGCCTCCTTGGAGGCGTGGAGCGCGAGGACGAAGTACTTCTGCGCGGTGGGCTGGAGGCCGACGTCGTAGCTCATCCAGCCGGCCAGCTCGGCCAGCTCGGCGGCGCACCGGAAGAGCCGCTTGGCGGTGGCCTCCGGCTGCGGCTCCTGGAGCAGGTCGGTGACCTCGTGGAGCTGTCCGACGACGGCCTTGCGGCGCAGTCCGCCGCCGCACTGCGCGTCCCACTGGCGGAACATCGCGGTGGTGGACTCCAGCAGATCGAGCTCGGGGCCGGAGAGCCTGGAGGGGCGGTGGGTCGCGGCCGGCGGTTCCGGTTGCGCGGAGCCGGCGGTGGAGACGGGCACCAGCCAGCGCTGCATCGGCTCGATGAGTGCGGGTCCGGCGGCCAGGGCGAGCGAGGAGCCGAGGAATCCCCGGCGGGCGAGCATCAGGTCGCTGCGGGAGAACTCGCTGAGCAGCGCGACGGTCTGCGGGCCCGCCCAGGGCAGGTCGACACCGGCCACGGACGGCGACTGGTGTGCGGAGCGCAGTCCGAGTTCCTCGATCGCGACGACGGCGCCGAAGCGCTCCGAGAAGAGCTCGGAGAGGATGCGCGGGATCGGCTCGCGCGGCTGCTCGCCGTCGAGCCAGCGCCGCACCCGGGACGTGTCGGTGCTGATGTGGTGGGCACCCATCTGGCGCGCCCGGCGGTTCACCTGGCGCGCGAGCTCGCCCTTCGACCAGCCGCTCCGCACGAACCATGAGCTCAATTGCCCGTTGGGGCGCTTGCCGGCATTCGAATCGCCTGCGCCGCTGCCACTCACTGGAACGCCCCCATCCCGCTGAATATCTGTCGCGCGAACCATTACCAGAATGCCCTGAGCCGATGCCGCCCACGCGGAGGGTGCGCACCAACGAACAGGAAATCGGGTTGCCTCTGGCATACCCATGGGCGCACATACTTCCATGGTTCGTGTACCGACGGTAATCCTACGATCACCCCCCGGGCGAGGGCGATTGCAGAAACGCCACCATTCGCCACCCCTTCGAATGAACGCCACCACCGTCGGGCGCGATTCACTTGACACACGGCGATCAACAGGGGGCGCAGTGATGCGCATCGGGGCGCGCGGACAATCTCGCACAACCCCAAATGCCACCGGCGCACTCCGGATCGACGGCGACGGCGGAGCGTCACCAGTCCGCCCCTCGTCGTAACCACCGGCGAGTCGGACCCGTTGGAGGGGGCATGGGCTTCACGATCGGCGGCATCCGCGAGATGCGCACCGGCTCACGGCGCCGCGGCCGGGCGGCCGGGTGCACGGCAGTGGCCGAGTACACGGGACTGTGGGGCTGGGCCGTCGCGCCGGGAGCGCGGGCAGCGGCCGGCCGCTGCTCGTGCGGGGAGGCGGACTGCCCCTCCCCCGGCGCCCATCCGCTGGACTTCGCCCCCGAGGTCCCCGCGGGCGCCACGCTCGACGCGGCGGCCGACGCGTGGGCGCGGGTGCCGGGTGCCTCGATGCTGCTGCCGGTGGGCCGCGCCTTCGACGTCCTCGATGTCGCCGAGGCGGCCGGGCGCCGGGCCCTGGTGCGGATGGAGCGGATGGGGCTGCCGCTCGGCCCGGTCGCGGTGACCCCGGCCGGACGGGCGCAGTTCTTCGTGGCCCCGGGCGCCGCCGCCGAGCTCCCGCAGCTGCTGTACCGGATGGGCTGGGACGACGCGGGGCTGGATCTGCGGGCGCTGGGGCCCGGCTGCCACATCACCGCCCCGCCGTCCGACGAGGGCGGCCTCGGCCCGGTCCGGTGGCTGCGCCCGCCGGTGCTGGACACGGCGGCCGCGCCGCCGCAGGCGCGGCTGCTGCTGGGCACGCTGGCGTACAGCTGCCATCGCGCACCGCTGTGCGGCTGAGCACACCGACGCCCGCACCCGTCCCGTAACGCCGAAGAGCCCGGCCGCAGCTGCATCATGCGGTCGGGCTCTTCGGGTGCGGCGCGAGGCGTCAGTCGCCGATCAGGGCGTCCACGAACGCCTCCGGCTCGAACGGGGCCAGGTCGTCCGGCCCCTCACCGAGACCGACCAGCTTCACCGGTACGCCCAGCTCGCGCTGGACGGCGATGACGATGCCGCCCTTGGCGGTGCCGTCCAGCTTGGTGAGCACGATGCCGGTGATGTCCACGACCTCGGCGAACACCCGGGCCTGCACCAGACCGTTCTGCCCTGTCGTGGCGTCGAGGACGAGCAGGATCTCGTCGAGCGGTCCGTGCTTCTCGACGACCCGCTTGACCTTGCCGAGCTCGTCCATCAGCCCGGTCTTGGTGTGCAGCCGTCCGGCGGTGTCGATGAGAACCACATCGGCGCCCTCGGCGATGCCTTCCTTCACCGCGTCGAAGGCGATCGACGCGGGGTCGCCGCCCTCGGGGCCGCGCACGGTGCGGGCACCGACGCGCTCGCCCCAGGTCTGGAGCTGGTCGGCTGCGGCCGCCCGGAAGGTGTCGGCCGCGCCGAGCACGACGCTGCGGCCGTCGGCGACGAGCACCCGGGCCAGCTTGCCGGTGGTGGTGGTCTTGCCGGTTCCGTTGACGCCGACGACCATCACGACGCCGGGGGTGTCGAGGCCGCTCTCCGTCTTGACCGCACGGTCGAAGTCGGTGCCGAGCAGGTTCAGGAGCTCCTCGCGCAGCAGCGCGCGCAGCCCTTCGGGGGTACGGGTGCCGAGCACGCGGACGCGCTCGCGGAGCCGCTCCACCAGTTCCTGGGTGGGTGCGACGCCGACGTCGGCGGTGAGGAGGGTGTCCTCGATCTCCTCCCAGGTGTCCTCGTCGAGGTTGTCGCGGGACAGGAGCGTGAGCAGCCCCTTGCCGAGGGAGTTCTGCGAGCGGGCGAGCCGGGCGCGCAGCCGCACCAGACGGCCGGCGGTGGGCTCGGGCACTTCGAGGGCGGGGGCGGCGGGCGCCTCCGGCTCGACGGCCTCGGGGGCCTCCTCGGCGGGAGCCCCGGCCTCGGGGGGGGCGACCTCCTCGACGGTGCGGCGCGGTTCCTCGCGCGGCGTCTCGGCTTCCTCGCCGACATGGGGCTCGGCGGGAGGAGTGATGGTCGGCGTGCTCGACGGTGCCGGGGGCAGCTGCTTCTTCTTGCGGCTGCTGACCACGAGCCCGCTGATCACGCCGACCGCGACCAGGGCGATGACTACAGCAAGGATGACGAATTCCATAACCCACCCAGTATCAGTCACGTCCGCCCGAGGGGACCGCCCCGAAGGATCACTCGAGTATCCCCTTGGCCGTTATGCACCTTTTGGCGGTAACGGTACGATCCTGCCCGTGGAGACCCGTGGCCTGGAGCCCGTCCCCGACAACGAACGCACCGGCCGGGTCCGGACCCTCTTCCCCACCTGGGTCGGCGCGAACCTGACCGTGCTCCTCCTCTCTGTCGGCGCGGGGCTGGTCGTCTTCAACGGGCTGAATCTCTGGCAGGTGCTGGCGGTGGCCGCCATCGCCTCGATGATCGGCTTCGGGCTGGTCGGCCTGGTCTCGATCGCGGGCAGGCGGGGCGGGGCGCCCGGTATGGCACTCTCCCGGGCCGTTTTCGGACAGCGCGGCAATCTGCTGCCCGGCGCGCTGACCTGGGTCGCCCGCTGGGGCTGGGAGACCGTGAACGCGGTCACCGGCACCTACGCGGTACTCGCCGTACTGCATCTGCTCTTCGATATCACGGGCAGCCACCGCCTGACCCTGGTGACCCTGCTCGCCTTCGTGGGATGCAGCTGGCTGGTGTCGGGGCTGGGCATGGGGGCGCTGCGGGTGTGCTGCACCTGGTCGGCGTATCTCTTCGGCGGCGTCAGCGTGCTCGTACTGACCCATCTGATCGACGCGACCGACTGGCGGAATGTACTGGGCAGGCCCGCCGGACCGACGGCGATGGTGATCGCCGGGGTCGGCACCCTGGCGGCGGGCGGTATCAGCTGGGCCCCGTCGGGCCCCGACTTCGCCCGCTACCTGCCGCACACGGCGTCCGGCCGGGCGATGATCGGGGCGACCGTGGGCGGCGCCGGGGTCGTGTATCTGCCGATGGTGCTGATGGGGGCCGTGATGGCGGTCGCCGAGCCGGGTCTGGCCGTCGCCCGCGACCCGGTCGCATTCGTCGGCCCCCTGCTGCCCGACTGGCTCTCGGTGCCGTATCTGCTCTTCGTCGTGGCCGGCATGGTGCTGATCAACGCGATGTCGTTGTATTCGGCCGGTTTCACCGCGCAGACACTGGGATTTCCGATCCCCCGCACCTGGGCGGTCGGCGTGAATGCCGCCATCAGTCTTTTCCTGGGCGCGTCACTGATGCTCGCGGCCGCGGGTTTCCTGGATTCCTTCATCTCCTTTCTTACGCTCCTCGCCGTGACGTTCTCCGCATGGATCGGGGTCTTCGGCGTGGATCTGCTGCGGGGCCGTGCGTACGATCCGGTGGCACTCCTGGACACCTCGCCGACCAGCGCCTACTGGTACACCGGAGGCTTCGCCGTGCCGGCCGTGGCCGCGTGGGCCGCGGGCCTGGCGACGGGCCTGCTCTTCACCGGCGTGCGGTGGTTCACCGGACCGCTCGCCACCACCTGGATCGGGCGCCAGGGGCTGGGCTGGGCGGCCACGATCACCGTCTCCGCCACTCTGTACGCGTTCCTGCCGCGTTCCGCCGGACGGGCCAGGGGGGACGGCGGCGAGAGCGGCGACAGCACACCCCTACACTTCTGACGCTGCGTCAGCTACTGTCCCGGCTCGCCGAGTCCGCCCGACGATGGGGACAAGTCTCATGGCCTTCACTGTGGTCCGGTTCAATCTCGTCGATCCCGACGCCACCCCCGAGTCGCTCTCGACCCGCTACCGCGCCGCGCTGGAGATGGCCGCGTACGCCGACGAGCACGGCGTCGACACCGTGCAGACCGAGGAGCACCACGGCGCCGCCAACTCCTGGCTGCCCTCCCCCTTCGTCTTCGCGGGCTCCGTCTTCGGCACCACCCGCCGGATCGCGGTCACCGTCTCGGCGATCATCGGCCCGCTGCACGACCCGCTGCGGCTGGCCGAGGACATCGCGGTGCTGGACCTGCTGAGCGCCGGTCGGCTGGTGACGGTGGCGGGGATCGGCTACCGGCCCGAGGAGTACGAACAGGCGGGCGTCGAGTGGGGCAGGCGCGGCAGGCTCCAGGACGAGCTCCTGGAGACGCTGCTGCAGGCATGGACCGGCGAGCCGTTCCCGTACCGGGGCCGTACGGTCCGCGTCACGCCGCGTCCGTACACCCGGCCGCACCCGCTGCTGCTGGTGGGCGGCAGTTCGCGGGCGGCGGCGCGGCGGGCGGCCCGGTTCGGGCTGCCGTTCTTCCCGAGCGCGCATCTGCCGGAGCTGGCGGCGTACTACCAGGAGCGGCGGGCCGAGTTCGGGACCGACGGCTTCTGCATGATGCCCGCCGCCGAGACACCGCTGCTGCATGTGTCGGAGGACCCGGACCGGACCTGGGCGGAGTACGGCGAGTACTTCCTGCACGAGGCGCGCACCTACGCCTCCTGGCAGTCCAAGGACATCCGCTCCGCCGTACGTTCGGCGGCGACGACGGTGACGGAGCTGCGGGCCGAGGGGGTCTACCGGGTCCTCACCCCGGACGAGTGCGCCGCGGCGGTCACGGAGCTGGACAGCCTGGTTCTGCATCCGCTGTGCGGCGGGATGCCGGTCGAGGAGGGGTGGCGCAGTCTGCGGCTGTTCTGCGAGGCGGTCGCACCGGACGCGCGGTCCTGAGGGCTGTCCCGTAATCCCTGGCGGGCGTGCGACGACAGGGCCTGGGGTGCGCCGACCCTAGCCCATCTCCTCCAGCGCCTTGCCCTTGGTCTCCTTCACGAACTTGAGCACGAAGGGGATCGAGAGCGTGGCGAAGCACGCGTAGATGATGTACGTGCCCGACAGGTTCCAGTCGGACAGGCTCGGGAAGCTCGCGGTGATCGCCCAGTTGGCGATCCACTGCGCGGAGGCGGCGACGCCGAGCGCGGCGGCGCGGATCTTGTTGGGGAACATCTCGCCGAGGAAGACCCAGACGACGACACCCCACGACAGGGCGAAGAAGAGCACGAACACATGGGCCGCGACGAGTGCCACGACGCCCTGGGTGCTGGGCAGTTTGCCGTCGACCAGGTCCGCGGAGAAGGCCCATGCCTCGAAGGCGAGGGCAATGGCCATACCGGTGGAGCCCGCCAGCGCGAGCGGCCGGCGGCCCACCCGGTCCACCAGGACCATCGCGATGACGGTACCGATGATGTTGATGATGGACGTGGTGAACGACCAGAAGAACGAGGCGGTCGGGTCGATGCCGACGGACTGCCAGAGCGTCGCCGAGTAGTAGAACGCCACGTTGATGCCGACGAGTTGCTGGAAGACCGACAGACCGATACCGACCCAGACGATCGGCAGGAAGCCGAAGCGGCTGCCGAGCAGGTCCGCGAACTTGGACTTGTGCTCGCGGTGCATGGCGGTCTCGATCTCGGCCACCCGGGCATCGAGGTCGATGCCCTTGCCCTCGACCTCCTCCAGGATCTTCCTGGCCCGGTCCTTCTTGCCGATCGAGATCAGGAACCGCGGCGACTCGGGGATCGCGAAGGACAGGAGCCCGTACAGGAGGGCCGGGACGACCATCACACCGAGCATCCACTGCCAGGCTTCGAGGCCGCCGATCTTGCCGCGCTGGTCGCCGTCGGCGAGCTGCAGGATGCCGTAGTTGACCAGCTGGGAGATGGCGATGCCGATGACGATCGCCGCCTGCTGGAAGGAGCCGAGACGGCCGCGGTAGGCGGGCGGCGAGACCTCCGCGATGTACGCCGGGCCGATCACCGAGGCCATCCCGATGGCGAAGCCGCCGATGATGCGCCACATCGCCAGGTCCCAGAGCGCGAACGGGAGCGCGGAGCCGACGGCGCTGATGGTGAAGAGCACGGAGGCGATCTGCATGCAGCGGATACGACCGATGCGGTCGGCGATGCGCCCCGCGGTGGCCGCGCCGATCGCACAGCCGATCAGGGCGATGGCGATGACCTGGGCGAGCGTTCCCGAGCCGATGTCGTAGCGGCTGCGGATCGCCTCGACGGCGCCGTTGATGACCGAGCTGTCGTAACCGAACAGGAAGCCGCCCATGGCGGCGGCCGCGGTGATGAAGATGACATGGCCGAGGTGATCCGGGTGGGCCGCTCGGGCTCCGGACGGCGGTCCCTGCGATGTGCTGGTCACATGAACTCCTGATGCCTGGCCGCGTCGTCAGGTGTGGGGGCGAACTCCTCCAAGTGGCGCATAACTTCTCCACTGCCACCACTTGAAGGCAAAAGTGACGTCGTAGGGACTATTCGTTCATGCTTCGAAGCCAATGTCCGGGACCTTGCGGACATCCACTCAGAGATACCCAAAAAGTACGTCGAAGTCTTGAAGATCGGGTAAGGCTTCAGCGTAGGCGCTGGCTGATGACCTTGGAGACACCGTCGCCCTGCATCGAGACGCCGTACAGCGCGTCGGCGACCTCCATCGTCCGCTTCTGATGCGTGATCACGATGAGCTGCGAGCTCTCCTGGAGCTCCTCCATGATCCGGATCAGCCGCTGCAGATTGGTGTCGTCGAGCGCCGCCTCGACCTCGTCCATCACATAGAACGGGCTCGGCCGGGCCTTGAAGATGGAGACCAGCAACGCCACCGCCGTGAGCGAGCGTTCGCCGCCGGACAGCAGCGAGAGCCGCTTGACCTTCTTGCCGGGCGGCCTCGCCTCGACGTCCACACCGGTCGCGAGCATGTTGTCCGGGTCGGTCAGGAGGAGCCGGCCCTCGCCGCCCGGGAAGAGCCGCGAGAAGACACCCTCGAACTCACGGGCCGTGTCCCGGTACGCCTCGGTGAACACCTGCTCGACCCGCTCGTCGACCTCCTTGATGACCTGTATCAGATCGGCGCGGGTCTTCTTCAGGTCTTCGAGCTGCTCGGAGAGGAACTTGTGCCGCTCCTCCAGCGCCGAGAACTCCTCCAGGGCGAGCGGATTCACCTTCCCGAGTTGCTGATACGCCCGTTCGGCCGACTTCAGCCGCTTCTCCTGCTCGGCCCTGACGAACGGCTTCGGCCGGTTGCGCGGATGCTCCGGGTCCTGCGGCAGCTCCTCGCCCTCCGCGGCCGGTGATGGCGGTACGAGCTGGTCGGGGCCGTACTCGGCGGCCAGCCCGGCCGGCTCGACGCCCAGTTCCTCCAGCGCCTTCGCCTCCAACTGCTCTATCCGCAGCCGCTTTTCGGCACCGAGCACCTCGCCGCGGTGGACCGAGTCGGTGAGCTTGTCCAGCTCGCCCTTGAGCTCACGGCCCCGGCCCCGCTCGGCCGCCAGCTCCCGTTCCCGCTCCGCCTTCGCCGCCTCGGCCACGACCCGCTCCCGCTCGGCCCGTACGACGGACACCTCGACATGCGCGAGCAGCTGACGTGCACCGGAGGCGACGGCGGTGGCCACCGCCACCTCGTGCCGCAGCCGGGCCCGGCGCCGCTCGGCGCGGGCGCGGGCCTCCCGTTCGGCGCGGGCGCCCCGGTCGAGGGAGTCCGCCCGGCCCGCGAGCGCCTTGACCCGCTCTTCGTGGGTACGCACCTGGAGGCGGGCCTCCATCTCGGTCTGGCGGGCGTTGGCACCGTCGGCGGCGAGCCGGTCCCGCACGGAGGTGTCCGGCTCCTCCTCGACCGGCATCTCCTCGGCGACGAGCAGCCGCTCGGCCAGCTCCTCGGCCTCCTCGGTCGCCCGGTCGAGGGCCTCCTGGGCACGGGCGGCCGACGCGGTCGTTCGGTCGGCCTCGCCCGCCGCGCCACGGGCCTGCCCGGCCAGCCGCCCCAGCTGCTGGGACACCCCGGACTTCTCCCGCTCGGCCGCCCGGCGCCGCTCCCCGAGCTCCTCGACCAGCCCGGCAGCAGCCCGGCGCCGCTCCCCCGCGAGCCGCTGCGCCTCGGTCAACCCGGCGCACCGCACGGCCAGTTCCTCCAGTTGGGCGGCGGCCTCGTCGACCGAAGCCTGTACTTCGAGGAGGCTCGGTGCCCCGGCGGAACCGCCGTGCGCGAAGTGGGCCGAGAGGATGTCCCCCTCGGCGGTCACGGCCGTCAGTTCCGGGTGTACGGCGACGAGGTCCTCGGCGTCCTCCAGGGTGCCGACGACCACCATGTCCCGCACCAGTCTGCGTACGGCGCCCATCAGTTCGACGGGCCCGCGGACGAGATCGGCCACGGCGGGCGGCCCTGCTGCGGGCCCCCCGCTCACGGCAACGGCCGCGGCATGAGCGGACACGAGCGCCCCATCCGCCTCGCCCGACCCCTGCGCCTGTCCGGGTACGTGCACAGCAGACGCATCGGTACCACCAGCAGACGCATCCGTGCCACCAGCAGACGCATCGGTACCGCCCACAGCGCCACCACCGTCAACGGCAGCAGCACCGGCACCAGGGGCACCTCCCTGATCAGGGACTCCGGCGCGCCGCACCCTGCCCAGCAGCAGCGCGGCCCGCCCCGCGTCCTGCTTGCGCAGCAGCCGGATCGCCTCCGCCGCCGTGGCCGGGTCCGCCACCGCGACCGCGTCCGCCGCCGCGCCCAGCGCCGCCGCCACCGCCACCTCGTACCCCGGCGCCACCGTCAGGAGCTCCGCGGCCGGACCGAGCAGGCCGGACAGCTGGTCCTGCGCGCCGAGCAGCGCGCCCGTGCCGTCCTTGCGGCGCAGACCGAGGGCCAGCGCCTCATGCCGGGCCGCGACCGCCGCCCGCTTCCGTTCTGCGGCGGTGGCCGCCTCCCGGGCCGCGGAGAGCGCCGCCTCCGCCTCCGCGAGCTCCCGCTTGGCGGCATCGTGCTGCTCGCCGAGCTCCTGGTCCCCGGCGTCCAGGCCCTCGACCTCGGCCTTGAGCTGTTCGTACTCCTCCTGGGCGGCGACCGCCCGCTCCCGCGCCTCGTCCCGGGAGGCGGCCAGCCGGTCGATCTCGGCCTGTGCCGAACCGGCCCGGCCGCGGGCCGCGTTGACCTGGCCGTTCAGCCGGGCGAGCCCTTCGCGGCGGTCCGCGATGGCACGGGCGGCGTCCTTGAGCCTGCGCTCCTCGGCCGCCAACTCCCGTTCCAGGTCGGCGCGGTGGGCCGCGGTGTCCTCCAGCGCGTGCTCCGCGGCCTCCAGCGCGGCCGTCAGCTCCGCCTCCTGCTCACGGATCCTGGCCGCCTCCCGTTCCATGTCCTCGGGGTCGCGACCGCGCCGCTCCTCCTCCTCAGGAGCGGCGGCGCTCTTCACCCGGGCGTCGGCCAGCGAGATCGTGCCGCGTACCCGCTCGGCCAGCTGGGACAGCTCGTACCAGGTCTGCTGGGCCCGCTGGAGCCGCGGCGCCAGCCGTCGCACCTCGTCCTCCAGCTCCGCCTCGCGCGCCAGGGCCGCCTTGAGTTCCGCCTCCGCGGCCTCCCGGCGCTGCTTGAGCGCCGCTTCGTCGGCGATCTCGCTGCGCAGCGCCGTGCGCAGCCGCACCAGGTCGTCGGCGAGCAGCCGCAGCTTGGCGTCGCGCAGGTCGGCCTGGATGACGGCGGCCCGGCGCGCCACGGCCGCCTGCCGGCCGAGCGGCTTCAGCTGCCGCCGCAGTTCGTCGGTGAGGTCCTGGACGCGGGCCAGGTTGGCCCCCATCGCGTCCAGTTTCCGCAGTGCCTTCTCTTTCCGCTTGCGGTGCTTGAGCACACCCGCGGCTTCCTCGATGAACGCGCGACGGCCCATCGGATCGGCGTGGAGCACGGAGTCCAGCTGCCCCTGACCGACGATGACGTGCATCTCGCGGCCGATGCCGGAGTCCGAGAGGAGTTCCTGGATATCCAGGAGCCGGCAGGTGTCGCCATTGATCTGGTACTCGCTGCCGCCATTGCGGAACATGATCCGAGTGATCGTCACTTCGGCGTACTCGATGGGCAGCGCGCCGTCGGAATTGTCGATGGTCAGCGATACTTCGGCCCTGCCGAGCGGCGGCCGCCCGGTGGTACCGGCGAAGATCACGTCTTCCATCTTGCCGCCGCGCAGGGATTTGGCGCCCTGTTCCCCCATGACCCAGGAGAGCGCGTCCACCACATTGGACTTGCCGGATCCATTGGGGCCGACGACGCAAGTGATGCCGGGTTCGAACCGCAGCGTCGTGGCGGAGGCGAACGATTTGAAACCACGCAGGGTCAGGGCCTTGAGGTGCACGCCGCCGGACTCTACCTTTCGCTCTCGGTTTCGCTGATGAAGGTGCAGGGCACATCAGACGTTAAGGGAAGGGGTGTACGCCGGGGGCGGGTCCCGCACAGGTCCGAGCGGTAAAGAATCCGGACGGGAAAAGAAAGAAGGGACGCCGAGGCGCCCCTTGTAAATCTTGTGCCGTGTTACGTGCGGTGTTGCTGGTGCAGCTGCGCATGACGGATCAAGGACATGTCACGAAGGTGACAGATCAAGAGCAGTGATCTTCAATGATCCGGCGACGATCCGGGTGATGATCTCGGACGGCTGACGCGTACAGCCCGACCGGCCCCTGGGGCCATCGGTCAGGTCAGCGCCGGCTCCGCCTGAGGTACGTCGATGTCGATGCTGTCGAGCAGCGACTCTTGGTGCTGGGCGGCGGCATTCAGCGCGTCGTTCTCGTCCTGAATCCGTACAAGCTCGGATTCGAGATCCTGGACGCGCTGCTGGAGCCGTCGCATCTCGGCGAGGAGTCGCGGGTCGGAACCGCCGACGTAACCGAGAAGCGCCTTTGCCATGATGGATGGTCCTCCACACTGAGTGACCGACCGATGCGGTGTGGGTCGTGAGGGAATCGCACCCGCGGTGCTCGGCAGTGCTCTGTCGTCACTGCTGTTCTGCTGCCAAACAGCTCTGCCAAACAGCTAAGGTGCGCGGGGATTTCAGCGTCTCACCAAAAAGTTTGACGGTCAACACGATCACACCCTGTAGAGGCGGGCAGCCCGGGGGCGCGCAGCTCGACGATCATGCGGCGCGACTCTCCTGCGGGGGCCCTACGGGGCGTGGAGATCATCCTTACTGCCGCAGCCTGGCACGGTAACCGAATCTTGGCAACCACCCGGTCATTCCGCAGGTCATTTCATGTGTACACAGATGAGCACCCCGCCCGGCAACACCTCGCCACACTTCGAACACGGTCCGAACACGGCCTGTTTCGCACCCCCGGGCGGGACCTGGATCAGCGGATCGCGAAGCCCTCGTAACCACCGCGCGGGGTGTCCCATATCTCAGTGACTCCGTCGACGCGTCCGGGTGTGTCGTCCGAGCGCAGCCAGTCCAGCAGGCGGTGGCAATTCTCCCGCCGCCCCTCGGCGACGACCTGCACCCTGCCGTCGTCGAGATTGAGGGCGAAGCCGGTGAGGCCACCGATCTCCAGAGCGTTTGCCCTGGTGAACCAACGGAACCCCACCTGCTGCACTCGGCCGCGTACCCATGCGGTGAGCCGTACTTCTTCGTTCATGCCCGAACGCTAACCGGCCGGTTGCCCTCGGAGCACTTCCTGCCGCGGGGCCATGGCGTACAGTCCCGACGCAATGACCTCACTCGAACGGGTGAGGCATGTTGACGCCGAAGCGGCGTCCGGACCCCCAGAAGGGCTCAGCAGATGGGACGCCACCGACGCTCCGCCGCAGCTCCGGCCGCTGAGGACCACGCGGCGGGGGGCGCGGGCCGGAACCAGGGCGGGCACCGCCGGAAGCGGTCCGGGGCACCGGTCCGTACGGGACTGGCCGGCGTCTCCGCGGCCCTTGCCGTGGGAGCCGTGGCGGTGGCCTCCGGCCTGCTGCCCGGCGGCGACAGCCTCACGGGCGGCGGTGGCGCCGCCGACCAGGTGCGCGCCGAGGGCGCCCCGGATCTGCTGACCCAGGGCGGCTCCACCACCGCCCCGGCCGATCGCGGCACCGCGTCCGCCCCGGCCAGCCGCGGCATCGGACGGGCCGAGGGCCCGACGAGAGCGGAGTCCCCCACCGGTTCCCCCGCGTCCCCTTCGAAGACGTCCGGGCCGGCCGAGCGGACGAAGCCGTCCTCCTCGACACCTTCGGAGCAGGCTTCGGCCGGGACCGGGAAGAGCACCGCCACCGCCGAGACGTCGTCGGCCGCGCCGAAGGCCCCTTCCTCTCCTCCCGCCACCCGCGGCGCCGCCGCCCCGACCACCCGGTCCGCGGTGCTCGCCCTGGTCAACCAGGAGCGCGCGAAAGTCGGCTGCAGCCCGCTGACCGCCAGTGCCTCGCTCGCCTCACTCGCCCAGGACTTCAGTGAGGACATGGCCGCCCGCGGCTTCTTCGACCACACCGACCCCGACGGCCGGACCCCCTGGGACCGCGCCTCGAAGGCCGGTGTGCAGAGCCTCGCCGCCGAGAACATAGCCCGCGGCCAGGCCGACGCGCAGGCCGTGATGGACTCCTGGATGAACAGCGCCGGCCACCGGGCGAACATTCTCAACTGCGACTACAAGACGCTCGGCGTCGGTGTGCACTACGGCTCCGGCGGCCCCTGGTGGACCCAGGACTTCGGCTTCTGATCCGCACCCCGGACAGCGCTCTCCCGGGGAAAGCGCGCTCCTGCGGTGAGCGCTGTGCGGGCGTACTCTGCTCGGTATGGACGAGAAGACCCGTCTGGACGCGCTCGCCTTCGATGTGTTCTCCAGACAGTGCCCCTCACGCGGCACGCTGGAGCATGTCACCGGGCGCTGGGGCAGTCTCACGCTGGGAGCGCTGTACGAAGGCGGCTTCCGCTTCAACGAGCTCCGTCGCCGGGTCGACGGGGTGAGCGAGAAGATGCTCTCCCAGACGCTCCACGCCCTGGAACGGGACGGTCTGGTCCACCGCGAGGCCCAGCCGACCAATCCGCCGCGCGTCGACTACGAGCTGACGCCGCTGGGCCGGCAGGTGGCCGAGCGACTGCTCGCGCTGATCGGGCTCGTCGAGGGCCGGATGCCCGAGGTGCTCCGGGCCCGTGAGCACTACGACGAGACGCACCCCACGCCTTAGGCGGTCGCGCGCGGCGGTCGCTGGCAGCGCGGGCAGAAGTAGCTGGAGCGGTTCATCCAGGGGCGGCGGCGGATCGGCGTGCCGCAGCGGTGGCAGGGCTCGTCCTCGCGTCCGTAGGCGTCGAGCGAGCGGTCGAAGTAGCCGGACTCGCCGTTCACGTTGACGTAGAGGCTGTCGAAGCTGGTGCCGCCCTGGTCGAGCGCCGCGGTCATCACCTGGCGGACATGGCCGAGCAGTTCGGCCGACTTGGGGCGAGTGAGGGCCGCGGTCGGCCGGTCGTAGTGCAGTCTGCTGCGCCAGAGCGCCTCGTCCGCGTAGATGTTGCCGACCCCGCTGATCAGCGACTGGTCGAGCAGGGCCCGCTTGACGGTCGTACGGCGCAGTCGCAGGGCCGCGTGGAACGCGGCTTCGTCGAACGCCGGGTCCAGGGGGTCGCGGGCGATGTGCGCGATGGTGTCGGGCAGCCCGTCGGGGGTGTTCTCGTGGAGCGACAGCCCGCCGAAGGTCCGCTGGTCGACGAAGCGGAGCTCGGTGCCGAGGGAGTCGTCGAACCGGATCCGGACGCGCAGATGCTTCTCGTCCGGTGCGTCCTGCGGCTGTACGAGCAGCTGGCCGCTCATGCCGAGGTGGCCGAGGAGCGAGCTGGACACGTCGTCCAGCGGCACCCAGAGGTACTTGCCGCGGCGCATCGCCGTTCCGAAGCGGGCACCACCGAGCCGGGCCGCGAAGTCCACGCCCCCGGCGAGATGGCGGCGGACCGCACGCGGGTGCAGCACCTCGACGTCGCCGACGGTCCGGCCGGTGACCCAGCGTTCGAGACCACGTCGTACGACTTCGACCTCGGGCAGCTCGGGCACGGTGTCGCTCCTGAAGAGAAGGTCTGGGAAAAGAGTACGTTTCCGGGCAGGACGAACCCCCCGGTGCGCGGGGGCACCGGGGGGTTCTGTGGGTCAGGCCGGGGCTGCGTCCGAGGACGGCGACGGGCCTGCAGGGGTGTCGGCGGCCCCTCCTTCGGCAGCGGCCTTCGCCGCTGCCGCCCGTTCCTCCGCGGCGGCGCTGATCTCGCGCCAGGCGGACTCCGCCGCCTGCTGCTCCGCTTCCTTCTTGCTACGGCCGGTGCCGGTGCCGTACGAGACACCACCGACGCGAGCAGCAGCAGTAAAGGTCTTCTCGTGGTCCGGGCCGGTCTCCGTGACGAGGTACTCGGGGACTCCGAGGCTCTCGCCGGCGGTGAGCTCCTGGAGGCTGGTCTTCCAGTCCAGGCCGGCACCGAGGTTGGAGGACCTGTCGATCAGCGGGTCGAAGAGCCGGTGGACCAGCTCCGAGGCCGCGCTGAGGCCCTGGTCGAGATAGACCGCGCCGATCACCGCTTCAAGGGTGTCGGCGAGGATGGACGCCTTGTCCCGGCCTCCCGTGCCCTCTTCACCCCGGCCGAGCCGGATGAAGGAGCCGAGTTCGAGGCCGCGGCCCACTTCCGCAAGCGCACGCGAGTTGACCACCGCGGCCCGCAACTTGGCCAGCTGGCCTTCGGGCAGGTCGGGGTGGGTGCGGTACAGCGTGTCCGTGACCACCAGGCCGAGCACCGAATCCCCGAGGAATTCGAGCCGCTCGTTGGTGGGCAGACCGCCGTTCTCGTATGCGTACGAACGGTGGGTCAGCGCACGCACCAGAAGGGCGGTCTCGAGTTGATACCCGAGCCGCCCTTCCAGAAGCGTGTGGGACGAGGCTGTGTTGACGTTGTCTGCCTTCTTCTTGGCGTTGGACAACTCAGACATCGGGCCTCTCACCAGCCGCTCAGACCTCGAGGACCTGGCGCTTGTTGTACGTGCCGCAGCTGGGGCACGCGATGTGCTGCAGCTTCGGCTCCTGGCAACGCTCGCACGAAACCAGGGTGGGGACCGCAGCCTTCCACTGCGACCGGCGGTGGCGCGTGTTGCTGCGCGACATCTTCCGCTTCGGAACAGCCACGGCTACTTCTCCTGCTTCTCGTCGACGCCCGCTTCGGCGCCGCCCATGTTGTCCTTCTCGCCGTCCTGAACGGTGTCGGCGAGTCCCTGCAATGCCGCCCAACGGATGTCGACGGCATCATGGTGGTGACCGGGGTTCTCGTCCAGCCTGATTCCGCATTCGGAACACAGGCCGGCACAGGACTCCCGGCACACCGGCTGCATCGGCAGTGCGAGCACCACCGCATCGCGCAGCACTGGTTCGAGGTCGAACAGGCCGTCCTCGATGAAGAGCCTGTCCTCGTCGTCCTCGGCGTCGTCGGCCGGCTCCGCCTTGCTGCTGCGGCCCCGGTCATCGGCGTCAGGGTACGAGAACATCTCCTGGAAGTCCGCCGCAACCTCAAGGCGCAGCGGCTCCAGACACCTTACGCACTCCCCCTCGGCCGACGCACGGGCGGTGCCTGTGACAAGCACCCCTTCCATGACCGATTCGAGGCGGAGGTCCAGCTCCACGGGTGCGCCTTCCGGCACACCGATGACCCCTTCGATGCCGAGGACCGACGGAAGACCGGGTGCGTCCACCGTGCGGGAGAGCCGCTGGAGGGCACCGGGACGCCGGCCCAGCTCGTGCGTATCGAACACGAGGGGGTTTCGGTGGTCGAGGTGGCCGTTCAGGGCTTTTCCTGCTTTCGAAATCATGTGCAACGCACATCGTGGGGAGGGCCGACCTGATTCGGAGTCGAAACGGGCAGCCGGGATCGCGGACATACGCGCGACCGAAGAGCCAGGATACTGGACGCGCCGCCCAGCTCCCAATCCGGGCCGTCGGGCCCGTCCGGACCCGCTCCCCGGCCCCGCTTCCGTCCGGTCAGCGCTCCTGCTCGTACCGGCGGAGCTGGTCCAGGTCGATCATGCTGGTGTCGAACAGACTGGTCTCGTCGAGGGCGCTCTCGCCCTGCTGCTGGAGCGCCTGCTGGGGCTGCACGGGCTGCTGCTGCCAGCCGTCGTACCCCTGGACCGGCACCTGGGCCTGGTCGTAGCCCTGCTGCTGATAGGCCGCGGCGTACGGGTCCGGCTGCTGCTGGTACCCGTACATGTCCTGCTGCGGCTGGTCCTGGTAGGCGTAGGTCTCCGCGTAGCCGGGCTGCGTCTGGGCGGGGAAGTGCGGCTGGGCCTGCTGGTGCGCCGGCTGCGGCTCCGGGGTGGCGAGCCCGGCGAGGCCGGCCCAGTGGTCCTCGTCGCTCATGTGCGCCTGGTTGCCCGCCGCGTCCTGGGCGGCCACGTGCGCGCCGAGCTCGTCGGTGGCGACCCGGCCGTGCAGCTTCTGCCGGCCGCGGCCGACCGCCTCCAGGGTCTTGGCGAGCACGGCTTCGAAGGCGCCCAGCTTGGTGTCGACGTACTCGTCCGCCCGGCGCTGGAGCGTGGCCGGGTCGGTGCTGCGCTCGGGGGCCTCGGCGAAGTCCGGGTCCTCGTAGCCCTGCTCGTCGAAGGCCTGGCCGCGACCGAGGAGCTTCTCGCGGCCCCGGTCGACGGAGCCGATCGTCTTGGTGAGGACGACCTCGAAGTTGGCGAGCTTGCTGTCGACGTACTCGTCGGCTTCGCCGCGCACCTCGGCGGCCTCCCGGCGGGCCTCGTCGAGGATCCGGTCGGCCTCGCTGCGGGACTGCCTGGCGACCTCGGTGTCGGAGATCAGCGAGGTGCGTTCGGCGCGGGCGGCCCCGATGATCCGCTCGGCCTCCTGGCGGGCCTGCTCGGCCAGCTGTTCCTGGCCGCCGATGAGCTCCTGGGCATGGGCGAGCGAGCCGGGCAGGGCCTCGCGCACCTCTTCGAGCATCGCGAGCAGCTCGGCGCGGTTGACCACGCACGAAGCCGACATGGGCATCGACCGGGCGTTCCCGACCGCTTCGACGATCTCGTCGAGCTTCTTCTGCACGTCCACCGTGTGCTCGCCACTCTCTACAGCCGATTGGAGACGGACGGGACGACTGTAAGGCCAGTCGGCGCCCGTCCGACACCTGGTGACGAGCCGTCAGCTCCTCAGCCCCGGGCGAGCCGCTCGGTGAGGGCCTGGTGGACCAGCGGCGGGAGCAGGTGGGAGACGTCGCCGCCCCAGGTGGCGACCTCTTTGACCAGGGAGGACGACAGGAAGCTGTAGGTGGGATTGGTCGGCACGAAGAGCGTCTCGACGCCGGAGAGGCCGTTGTTCATCTGGGCCATCTGGAGCTCGTAGTCGAAGTCGCTGACGGCCCGCAGGCCCTTCACGATCGCCGGGATGTCGCGCTGCTTGCAGAAGTCGACCAGGAGGCCGTGGAAGGACTCGACCTGGACGTTGCCGAAGTCCGCGGTGACCTGGCGGATCAGGTCGATCCGCTCGTCGACCGTGAACAGGCCCTTCTTGGACTGATTGATCATCACCGCGACATGTACGACGTCGTACAGCTTCGAGGCACGGCCAATGATGTCGAGGTGTCCATTGGTGATGGGGTCGAATGACCCCGGACAGACGGCGCGGCGCAACTTGGTTCCCTCGCTCTCCGGTCCGGTCATCGTGCGACTTCGCACGTAGAGGCGGCGCGACCGTACCAAAGCGTTCCTTCGCCGTAACGGCGGGCCCGCAATGGTTCGAATCCCTCGGGCCAGCCGAATTCTCCGCCTCTGGTGCTGCGTTCCACGGTGACGAGAGCATCGACCGTGAGCCACCCCTGGGCACGGAGTGTGAGCAGTATCTCGCCAAGATCGTCGTTGGTGACGGCGTACGGCGGGTCCAGGAACACCACGTCGTAGGGCTCCGCCGGTGCCGGTCCCGTCACGATCTGTTCGGCTTTGCCGGTACGGACCTCGGCACCGGGCAGGCCGAGCGTGCGGACGTTGTCCCGGACGATACGGACGGCCTTGGGGTCGGCCTCGACGAGCAGGGCGTGCACCGCGCCCCGGGAGAGCGCCTCCAGGCCGACGGCCCCGGAGCCCGCGTACAGATCGGCGATACGGGTGCCCTCCAGACTGCCGAGGAGGGCTTCCCAGGTGGAGAAGAGGCCCTCGCGCGCACGGTCGGAGGTGGGGCGGGTGCCGGTGCCGGGCGGGACGGCCAGGCGGCGTCCGCCGGCCGAGCCGGCGATCACGCGGGTCATGGGTGTCTGATCCTCGGTTCGTGGGCGGCCCGCGGGATGCCGCGACGCCGTGCCACCCACGATATGGCGTGGTGGCGGATCGGGCCCGCGCACCCGGTGTATCGCGGCGTCCCCCGTCAGCCCTTGTCGAGGTACTGCTCACGCTCCTTGTCGAGCAGCGCGTCCAGCGCGATCCGCAGCTCCGGCAGGTGTTCGAGCTCCGGGTCGGCGGCGACGATCGCGACGGCCTCCTCCCGTGCGGCGGCGATGACCTCCTCGTCGTCGATGACGGTGAGCATCCGCAGCGAGGAGCGGACCCCGGACTGGGCCTGGCCGAGGACATCGCCCTCACGGCGCTGTTCGAGGTCGATCCGGGAGAGCTCGAAGCCGTCGAGGGTGGCGGCGACGGCGGACAGCCGGGCGCGGGCGGGACCGGCCTCGTGGGCCTCGCTGACCAGCAGGCAGAGTCCGGGGGCGGAGCCCCGGCCGACCCGGCCGCGCAGCTGGTGCAGCTGGGAGACCCCGAAGCGGTCGGCGTCCATGATCACCATGGCGGTGGCGTTGGGGACGTTGACACCGACCTCGATGACGGTGGTGGCGACCAGGACGTCGACCTCGCCCGCGCCGAAGCGGCGCATCACGTCGTCCTTGTCGTCCGGATTCATCCTGCCGTGCAGCACCTCGACGCGCAGACCGGCCAGGGGGCCCTTGGCGAGCTGTTCGGCGATCTCCAGCACGGCGAGCGGCGGGCGCTTCTCGCCGTCGTCCTCGGGCGCCTTCTTCTTCGCCTTCTTCCCCGCCGCCTCGTCGTCGGCGTCGTCGCCGATGCGGGGGCAGACCACGTACGCCTGGTGTCCGTTCTCCACTTCTTCCCGCACCCGTTCCCAGGCGCGGCTGAGAAAGTGCGGCTTGTCCTTCGCGGGGACGACATGGCTGGCGATCGGCGAGCGGCCGGCCGGGAGCTGGTCCAGGACGGAGGTCTCCAGGTCACCGAAGACGGTCATCGCGACCGTACGGGGAATGGGGGTGGCCGTCATGACCAGCAGATGCGGCGGCTGCTTCCCCTTGGAGCGCAGGGCGTCGCGCTGTTCCACGCCGAAGCGGTGCTGTTCGTCGACGACGACCAGCCCCAGGTCGTGGAACTGCACCTTGTCCTCGATCAGGGCATGGGTGCCGATCACGATCCCGGCCTCGCCGGTGACGAGGTCGAGGAGCGCCTGGCGGCGGGCCGCGACGCCCATCGAGCCGGTGAGCAGCACCACCTTCGTCCCCTGCTCGGAGCCGCCCAGCATTCCGCCCTCGGCCAGATCGCCCATCATCTCGGTGATGGAGCGGTGGTGCTGCTGGGCGAGCACCTCGGTGGGCGCGAGCATGGCGGCCTGCCCGCCCGCGTCGACGACCCCGAGCATGGCCCGCAGCGCGACCATGGTGTTGTGCGTGACCGTGAAGTGATCCGTGATGTACGCGTGGCTCGGGTGGGCGACACTGATGCACTGGACCGGTTTGCGACCGACGTACTCGACCGCACGGATCCCGCGCCGGAACGTGTTGTATTTCGGCCTGGGTTGGATCCGAGCAACCTTGCGAGTGAGCTGAAATGGCAGGTAATCGGCAGGCAGCGAAATCGACACATTGAAGGCCGCCTTCTTGGGCAGCACCCTGGCGCGCCCGCCGAGGGAGCGAACAAGCCACGCCACGTCCTCGGCCAATCTGCGGGATGCAGAGCAGAACGAAATGCTCATCCCTTGAGCATCCAAAGTCCCGTCCGTGTCCATGAGCCCCTGCAACACAGCGAGCCGGTTCTTCATCGACGTGTTCTTGAACACGGGTGGGATGAACTTGTCGTGCGACGTGGCCCCCCACAGCCCCAGCGCACGCAGTGCACTGATCACTGGGTTCCTTTGTGATCCGGACTTCGGCCTCGTCATCCGGATTGTGTAGTCGCAGCGGGACCCTGGCACGGGCACGAGTTCACAGTCGGGCGCCACTGCGGTTCGGACGGCAGCCAGGATCTCGTCGTCGACCGTGGACAGAAGAAGGTTGTGCCGGAACGAGCCATCTCCCAGCAACAGTCCGAAAACGTAAGGATCGAGGGGTGGTTCGGAACCGCAACTGAGATCCACTGGTGTGACCGATGGCACATACCATTTCGACGAACCGTTGGCCTTGAACGTGTCCATCCTGATCTCGCGGGTTGTCATCACCTTGGGTGCTTGCTCCCGGTCCCAGGCGCAGCTGGTCCCGACGATCCACAGATGCTCGTCATCGCATTCGACAGCCGTGTCGTCGGACAGAACAAGTCTCCATACATCTCGCACTCCCTGAGGGAAGACCCCGTCCACTACGGCGACTTCCCCCTCGGGAACCACTACCTCGTCGCCTTGCCGGATGTCGCCCATGGGCTTGTAGCCCTGAGGGGTCAGGACCAACGAATCGAGTGGCTGCGCCTTCCCCGATCCGACTTCGCCCTGTAGCAGCCGGTGCATCGGGTGTTCGGTCGCGAGGTCGTCGAAGATCTCCTTGGAGACCTTCTGCTGCCCGTCGGTGAGGGTGAAGGGCAGCCTGGCGTCGAAGGCGTCGAGCAGTCCGCCGGGCACGGGTCTGCGGGCGACGGACGGGAGCTGGGTGTCGGCGTATCTGCGGCGGGCCAGCGCGACCTGGAGGACGAAGGCCTCGTCCCACTTCAGCCGGTCCCTGGCCTGGGCAATGTCCGCCTTGGTCTGCGGGCGGTGGACCTTCAGCAGCGCTTCGGGGAGCGCGGTGAACCCGCGCCCCTCGCGCAGGCTCGGCGGCAGCGGGTCGACCGCCTCCTGGGCGCTGGGCAGCACCACGTCGACGGCCTTGGCGATCCGCCACGAGTCCAGCTGCTTGCAGGCCGGGTAGATCGGCAGCAGCCGCCCGGCGAAGGCGTCCACCGCCTCGGTGGCCTCGTCGGTGTCTTTGGTGTCCAGCAGCTGGTACGTCGGGTGGGCGAGCTGCATCTTCCGGTTGAAGACGGAGACCTTGCCCGCGAACATCGCCCGCCGGCCGGGCAGCAACTCCTTGTGCGGCTTGTGGACGCCGTGGCCGAAGAAGACCAGCTGAAGGCGGCCACTGCCGTCGGTGAGGGTCACTTCCAGGCGCTTGCCTCGGCCGTTGTTGAACATCAGGACGCGGGCGTCGGCGACCTGGGCGACCACCGTCACGTGCTCGTCCAGCGGGAGGTCCGTCAGCGCCGTGAGCCGGCCGCGCTCCTCGTAGCGTCGCGGGTAGTGATGGAGCAGATCACCGACCGTGTGCAGGTCGAGGTGTTCGGCCATCACCTTCGCGGTGGCTCCGCCGAGCAGCTTCTTGAGGGGTTCGTCGAACGCAGACACGCGATCCATTGCACACCACACCACTGACAGATGTCGGCGGGCACCACCCGGACCGTTGGAATCCCCTGGTCAGAATCGTCGCCGCACCCCACCGGCGAGCTGCTGATCGCCCACGTCTGCCCGGGTGAGCCGGACGAGGCGCCGGAGTACGAGGAGGCGCTCGGGTACGTGGACCGGGCGGTCGCGGGCTTCGCGGAGGCCGGCGCCGGTTTCGTCGGCCTGCGCACGACCGCCGAGCTGATGGCAGCCTGGCTGGAGGCCGACCTGGGCCGCCCGTCCGGCGCCCGGGGCCCGTCCGGCGCCCGGGGCCCGGCGAGCGGCGCTACTCCACCCCGATGAGCAGCGGAGCGCGCTGGTGACCGCCCCGGTACACCACCGTGTCCACCGCCAGATAGCCCTCGCGCACGTGCTCCTCCAGCGCGTCCGCGAGGCTGTCGGGGACGTCCTCGCCCAGGACCAGGGTGACCAGTTCGCCGCCCGCCGCCAGCATCCGGTCCAGCACGTCGCGGGCCGTCCGCGACACGTCCTCGCCGATGACCGCGACATCGCCGTCGATCAGACCCAGGATGTCGCCGGCCTGGCAGATGCCCGCCATGGTCCAGGACTGCCGTTCGGCGACGGCGAGTTCCGCGTAGCGGGTCGCGCCGGCGGCGGCGGTCATCGCCACCACGTCCTCGTCGAAGCTGCGGTCGGGTTCGTGGACGGCGAGGGCGGCGATGCCCTGGACGGCGGCCCTGGTCGGGATCAGGGCGACCCGGACGCCCTCCGCGCGGGCCTGTTCGGCGGCAGCGGCGGCGGTGTGGCGCAGCGACGCGTCGTTGGGCAGCAGGACCACCTCGCGGGCGTGCGCCCGGCGGATCGCGTCGACCAGTTCCCCGCTGGCGGGCGGCTCCCCGGGGCGGGCCAGGACCGTCGTGGCCCCGGCCTCCTTGCACAGGCCGCGGAGCCCGTCGCCGGGGACCACCACGACGACCGCGCGCTGCACGGGCTCGGTGTGGGGGTGCACCCGGTCCGCGCCGAAGTGGGTGATCCGGATCCGGTACGGCCGCCCCGCCTCGACCCCGGCCTCCACGGCGGCGCCCGCGTCGTCGACGTGCACATGGACGTTCCACAGCCCGTCGCCGCCCACCACCACGAGCGAGTCGCCGAGCCGGTCGAGCCGGGTCCGCAGCCGGTACACCGCGTCGTCCGTGGCCTCCAGCAGGTAGATGACCTCGAAGGCCGGTCCGCCTTCCGTCTCGGCCGCCGCGCAGTCGTCCGGTACGGGAAGGGCGGGCACGGCCACGTGGGTGCGCTCGGGCGCCCGCCCGCAGACCGCTTCGACGAGCGCCCCGAGCACCGTCACCAGACCGCGTCCGCCGGCGTCCACGACGCCCGCCCGGCCGAGGACGGCGAGCTGTCCGGGGGTGGCTTCCAGGGCCGTCCGCGCTCCTTCGTACGCCGCCCGTACGACCTCCGCGGTTCCGGCGTCGTCCTCGGTGCGTGCGGCGGCCTCGGCGGCCGCGGTGGCCACCGTCAGCACGGTGCCCTCGACGGGGTGGGCGACGGCCTGCCGGGCCGCTGCGGCGGCGACGGCGAGCGCCCGGCGCAGATGGTCCGCGTCATGGCCGACGGCCAGCACTCCGGCCATCCCGCGCAGCAGCTGGGCCAGAATCGTGCCGGAGTTCCCCCGGGCACCGATCAGGGCGCCGTGCGCCATGGCCCGTACCGCGTCGGCCGCGACGGGTGCGGTCGCACCGGTCTCGTGGGCGGCGAAGACCGCTTCGACGGCCTGGGTCGCCGATTCCACGGTCAGATAGAGGTTCGTACCGGTGTCCCCGTCGGCGACCGGGTACACGTTGATCGCGTCGATCGCCTCGCGCTCCCGGCCCAGCGCCTCCAGGGCCAGTGAGCACCAGGTACGCACCGCGACGGCGTCCATGTCGTCGGCGGTCTGCGGCACCTGTCGGTCCTCCTCGGATTCGGCCGTGGGCGGCCGGCTGCATCGCAGAGTAGTCCCCGCGCACCGGGTCCGGCGGGGACAGGGGCGGCGGGACAAGGTCGGTGAAACCCATGGTAGTTTCGTTCTACCGACGCAGCCGTTGTATGCTGCTTCGGTTGCCCGATGAGAGTCGGGCCATCCCTCCGGCACCGCCACTTCAGTCAAATGATTCCGGCGCGCCGGATTTCACTGTAAGTGCATCTGAAGTCTTTGGAGTGACCCGTGGCTGCCAACTGCGACGTCTGCGGCAAGGGGCCGGGCTTCGGCAACAACATTTCGCACTCGCACCGCCGTACGTCCCGTCGCTGGAATCCCAACATCCAGCGCGTGCGTGCCGTGGTCGGTCGGACGCCGAAGCGGCTCAACGTCTGCACCTCGTGCATCAAGGCCGGCAAGGTCGCGCGCTGACGTTCCCGTCGTAGCGCAGCCTTCCGGTTGCCCAAAAAGCCGGTCCACCTCGGTGGACCGGCTTTTTGCTGTACGCCGGGGCGCCCTCACCCGGTGCGCGTCCGCCAGCCGTGGTCGACCGGGCCGATCCCGGCGCCCAGCGGGAAGCCCGCCGCGATCGCTCCGGTGACGTACGCCTTCGCGTCCCGTACCGCCGTGGGTACGTCCTGTCCCAGGGCCAGTCGGCAGGCAATGGCCGAGGCAAGTGTGCAGCCGGTGCCGTGGGTATGGCGGTTGTCGTGCCGGGGGGCGCGCAGCCAGTGCTCCTCGGTGCCGTCCGTCAGCAGGTCGACGGGGGCGCCCGGCAGGTGACCGCCCTTGACGACGACCCAGCGCGGCCCGAAGTCCAGTACCGCGGCGGCGGCCCGCCGCATCCCCGGCTCGTCCTCGACGTGGATGCCGGTGAGCTGCGCCACCTCGTCCAGGTTCGGGGTGACGACCGTGGCGGCCGGCAGCAGTTTCGTCCGTACGGAATCGAGCGCCTCGGCGGCGAGCAGCGGGTCGCCGTGCTTGGAGACGCCGACCGGGTCGACGACGGACGGGGCGTCGGTGCCGACGAGGAGCTCGGCCACGGCCTCCACCAGGACGGCCGACGACAGCATTCCGGTCTTGACCGCCTGCACCCCGATGTCGTCCACCACACTGCGGTACTGGGCGCGCACGGCCTCGACGGACAGTTCCCAGGCGCCCTGCACCCCCAGCGAGTTCTGCGCGGTGACGGCGGTCAGCACGCTCATCCCGTGCACGCCGTGCGCCAGCATCGTCTTCAGATCGGCCTGGATGCCCGCACCGCCGCCGGAGTCGGATCCGGCGACGGTGAGCACACGGGCGGGTACAGCAGCAGATATGGGCATACGCCGAAATCTACTGGGCGTCCTCGATGTCCCCGAAGTGGTCCCAGCCGCCCTTGCTGGTCCACGGCGCCCCGTCGACCGTCACCTGCGGCAGCGCGGAGGGGTTGAGGACCTCGCCGATCACCTTCCAGCGGGCGGGCAGCTTCACGTCCGGCGGGAAGGTGGCGACGATCGCGTGGTCCTCGCCCCCGGTCAGCACCCACTGGAGCGGGTCGACGCCGACGGCCTGCCCGATGTCGGACATCTGCGAGGGGATGTCGATGAGTCCGGCGCGCAGATCGATCCGGACCTTGCTCGCCTCGGCGATGTGCCCGAGGTCGGCGACGAGCCCGTCGCTCACGTCCGTCATCGCGGTGGCGCCGAGCCCGGCGGCCGCGGGGCCCGCGTGGTACGGCGGTTCGGGGCGCCGGTGGGCCTCGACGAAGGCGCGAGGCGAACGGAAGCCGCGGGAGAGCACCGCGTACCCGGCGGCGGACCAGCCGAGCCAGCCGGTGACGGCGACGACGTCGCCGGGCTGGGCGCCGGAGCGGGTGACCGGCTCGTGGTTGCGCAGATCGCCCAGCGCGGTGATCGAGACGGTGATCGTCTCGCCGCGCACCACGTCCCCGCCGACCACGGCCGCGCCCGCGACCTGGCACTCGTCACGGATGCCGTCCATCAGCTCACCGGCCCAGGTGACCGGGAGTTCGCCGGGGACGACCAGGCCGAGCAGCAGCGCGGTGGGCACCGCGCCCATGGCGGCGATGTCGGCGAGGTTCTGGGCGGCGGCCTTGCGGCCGACGTCGTACGCCGTCGACCAGTCGCGGCGGAAGTGCCGTCCCTCCAACAGGATGTCCGTACTGGCCACGACCCTGCGGTCGGGAGCGGTCACGACCGCGGCGTCGTCGCCGGGGCCGAGCCGTACCGCCGGAGTGGTGGTGAGCCGGGAAGTGAGCTCCCTGATGAGCCCGAACTCCCCCAACTCGCCCACGGTTCCCTTCACCGAGTCTCACCTCTCATCTGTCGCGCCGGACGGTCGTCCGGGCTGCTTCGGCGGCCGGGGGTCCGGACCCTGGACCGGCCGCCGCCGCAGGGAGCAGTCTGCACCGCTCGTCACCGCCATGCCCGTCCCCCTTCCGGACCGCTGCGCTTGCGGTCGCGGGCCGTCACTGCTGTCGGTACTGTCAAGAGATATGTCAACTTGCGTCTTGCGTACGCCACGCTGTGGGCGTCAACGGCCCACAGGTCTCCCCGCGGCACGCGGCAACGCGATACCGTGGCGTCTCTTTCTCCCCCACATGATCCTCGTGGCCGCCCTGGAGGTTCCGTGGTACAGGCGTACATCCTTATTCAGACCGAGGTGGGCAAGGCGTCGACCGTCGCCGAGACCATCGCCAGAGTTCCGGGAGTGATCCAGGCAGAGGACGTCACCGGCCCCTACGACGTGATCGTGCGCGCGCAGGCCGACACGGTCGATGAACTCGGCCGCATGGTGGTCGCCAAGGTCCAGCAAGTGGAAGGCATCACCCGAACCCTGACCTGCCCGGTCGTTCATCTGTAGTCCCCGTCTACGCTGGGCCGGTGACATCATCGCGCCGGCTCCGCCACCCCATGTTCCTCGGCCCGTCCGTCGCCGCGCTGCTGCTGGCCGCGGCGGGCTGTTCCTCAACGGACACCGCGGTGTCGATCACGGTTCCCACACCGTCCCCGGAAGCCGCGGCCTACTGCCGCGCGCTGCACGAGGAGCTGCCGAGGACCGTTGCCGGTCTCGACCGCGGCGACGCCCGGCCGAAGTCCGAACTGACCGCCGAGTGGGGGGACGGAGAGATCGTACTGCGCTGCGGTGTCCCCCGGCCCGCGAAGATGGACGACCCCATGGCGAAGGGGACCGAGGCGAACGGCGTCAACTGGCTGCTGGAACAGCCCGATGACGCCGGTCCGCGTTTCACGACGACCTACCGCAAGGCATACGTCGAGGTGACCCTCTCGACGGCGTACGCCCATGACGCGACCCCCTTGGCCGCGTTCGGCCCGCCCGTCCGGAAGACGGTGCCCGGCCTGTAGGGCGTGCGCCCCCGATCGGGAGCGCACGCCGTGCGGCGCGGGGCCCGGCTCAGCGCAGGCCGGTCGGGCGGCTCAACGCGGCCTGGATCAGCCGGTCCACCAGCTCCTGGTAGCTCACACCGCTCTCCTGCCACATCCGCGGGTACATGGAGATCGGGGTGAAGCCCGGCAGCGTGTTGATCTCGTTGATCACGAAGGTGCCGTCCTCGGTGAGGAAGAAGTCGGCACGGACCAGCCCCTCGCAGGACGTGGCCTCGAAGGCCTCGACCGCGAGCCGCTGGACCTCGGCCGTCTGCTCCTCGGTGAGCGGGGCGGGCAGGATCCCGGCGGCCGAGTCGATGTACTTGGCCTCGAAGTCGTAGAAGTCGTGCGAGGTCACCGGCGGGATCTCGGCGGGCACGCTGGCACGCGGCCCGTCCTCGAACTCCAGCACCCCGCACTCGATCTCGCGGCCCCGCAGCAGCGCCTCGACCAGGAACTTGGGGTCGTGGCGGCGGGCCTCCTCGATCGCCTCGTCGAGCCCGGACAGGTCGTCGACCTTGGTGATGCCGAAGGACGAGCCGGCGCGGGCGGGCTTGATGAAGAGCGGCCAGCCGTGCTCACCGGCGAAGTCCACGATGCGCCTGCGGGCGCCGGAGGGGTCCTTGTCCCATTCGCGGGGACGCACCACGAGGTACGGGCCGACCGGCAGCCCGAAGGAGATGAAGACCCGCTTCATGTACTCCTTGTCCTGGCCGACCGCCGAGGCGAGCACCCCGGCGCCGACGTAGGGCACACCGGAGAGCTCCAGGAACCCCTGGAGGGTGCCGTCCTCGCCGTACGGGCCGTGCAGCACGGGGAAGACGACGTCGACCTCGCCGAGCGCCTTGGGGACCGAGCCGGGCTCGCTGTACACCACTTCGCGGCTGCCGGGGTCGACGGAGAGCACCACGGCGCCCTCGGTGGACTCGGCCAGCTGGGCCACTTCCGGCATCTTCCGGTCCGTGATGGCCATGCGTTCGGGTTCGTCGGCGGTGAGCGCCCAGCGGCCGTCCGTCGTGATGCCGATCGGCAGGACGTCGTACTTCGTCCGGTCGATGGCGTTCAGGACGGCGCCGGCCGTGACGACCGAGATGCCGTGTTCGGAGCTGCGGCCGCCGAACACGACGGCCACGCGCGGCTTGCGGAGCTGCTGCTCCGGGCTCTGGGGGAGGTTCTCGCTGCTCATATCGCGTTGAGCGTACCTGCTGGTACCACTCGCGTCAGCGCGGCCGGGGCCGCCGGAGCGGTGACCGGGAACGTTCACCGGTCCGGCCGCCCCCGGCCGCCGTCAGCGCCGCTCGGGCTTCGCGCTGCGCGACATCAGCTCGCCCAGCGCGACCATCGGCGGCTTGCCCTCGTGGACGATGCCGACGACCGTCTCGGTGATGGGCATGTCGACGCCGTGCCTGCGTGCCAGATCGAGCACCGACTCACAGGACTTGACGCCTTCGGCGGTCTGCTTGGTGACGGCGATGGTCTCCTGGAGCGTCATGCCGCGGCCGAGGTTGGTGCCGAAGGTGTGGTTGCGGGAGAGCGGCGAGGAGCAGGTCGCCACCAGATCGCCCAGGCCCGCGAGTCCGGAGAAGGTGAGCGGGTCGGCGCCCATGGCCAGGCCGAGGCGGGTCGTCTCGGCGAGGCCCCGGGTGATGAGCGAACCCTTGGCGTTGTCGCCGAGGCCCATGCCGTCGGCGATGCCGACCGCCAGACCGATGACGTTCTTGACCGCGCCACCGAGCTCGCAGCCGACCACGTCGGTGTTGGTGTACGGGCGGAAGTACGAGGTGTGGCAGGCGGCCTGGAGGCGCTGGGCCACGGACTCGTCCTGGCAGGCGACGACGGCCGCCGCGGGGCGGCGTTCGGCGATCTCCTTGGCCAGGTTGGGTCCGGTGATGACGGCGATGCGGTCCGCGGAGACCTTGGTGACGTCTTCGATGACCTCGCTCATCCGCTTCGCGGTGCCGAGTTCGACGCCCTTCATCATCGAGACGAGAACGGTGTCGGAACCGAGGTGCGGGGCCCACTCGGCGAGATTGGCGCGCAGCGTCTGCGAAGGCACCACGAGTACGGCGAAGTCGGCGCCGCGCAGCGCCTCGGCGGCGTCGGTGGTGGCCCGGACCGATGCGGGGAGCTCAATTCCCGGCAGGTAGTACGGGTTGGTACGGGTCGTATTGACGGCCTCGGCGACCTCGGCGCGACGGCCCCAGAGGGTGACCTCGCAGCCGGCGTCGGCGAGGACCACGCCGAAGGCCGTACCCCATGAGCCGGTTCCGAAGACGGCCGCCTTTGCGGGGTGCGTCACTTGGGTCCCTTTCCTTCGGCCTTGCGTCGCTGTTCCGCACGGGCCTTGCGGTGGTCGTAGGGCTGTGCGGGGGCCTGTTCGCCCCGCACGATCTCCAGCTGCGCGGTCACCGCGGCCATGATGGCCTCGGTCGCCTCGCGCAGGACGTCGGGCGTCGGGTCCTTGTCGTAGAACCTGGTGAGGTCCACGGGCGGTCCGGCCTGTACCTGAAGGGTCTTGCGGGGGAACAGCCGGAGCTTGTTCTCCTTGGCGTACGGCGGCATCACGAGGTTGGCGCCCCACTGGGCGACGGGGATGACCGGGGCCTTCGTCATCAACGCCACACGGGCGGCACCGGTCTTGCCGGCCATCGGCCACATGTCGGGGTCACGGGTGAGCGTGCCCTCCGGGTAGAAGGCCACGCATTCGCCGCGCTCGATGGCGTCGACGGCCGCCCTGAAGGCGTCCAGCGCATTGGTCGTCTCGCGGTACACCGGGATCTGTCCGGTGCCGCGCAGCATCATTCCGACAAAGGGGGTCTTGAACAGGCCCGCCTTGGCGAGAAGCCGCGGCACCCGTCCGGTGTTGTACTGGAAGTGACCGTAGGAAAGCGGGTCCAGATAGGAGTTGTGATTGACCGCGGTGATAAATCCACCGTCGGCCGGAATGTGTTCCATCCCCCGCCAGTCACGCTTGAACAGAACCACCAACGGCGGTTTTGCGATGACCGCCGCCAGGCGGTACCAGAAGCCGATTCTGCGGCGGGACACTCGGACACCTTCCTCTAAGGACCTGAACTCTGCCTGGCTACCGACGGTCAAGTCTCGCCCCAGGCCCCTGCTCTGTCGAGAACACCGTACGCCCCGCTTTCGGGACCGACCCTCCGGGTTCTCGCACCGGCAGGCGAGAATAGGCGGCGACGCGCATCGAGGGGGAGATCGCCACGAACACCGACCCGACCGGTCCTTGGTCCCTGGTCGTCCCGTTGAAGCCTCTGGCGCGGGCCAAGAGCAGGCTGACGCCCACGACGGGTGCCGAGCTGCGCCCCCGGCTCGCTCTCGCCTTCGCCCGGGACACCGTGGCCGCCGCCCTGTCCTGCCCCTCGGTGCTGGATGTGGTGGTAGTCACGGACGACCCGGAGGCCGGGGCGGCCCTCACGGCCATCGGGGCCCGCGTCGTCCCCGACGAGCCCGACCGCGGACTCAACGCCGCGCTGGCACATGGCGAGCGGGCCGTACGGGCCGGGCGGCCCCGGGCCGCGGTCGCCGCCCTCAACGCGGATCTGCCCGCACTGCGCCCCGGAGAATTGGCCCGGGTGCTCGGTTATTCCGCCGAATTCCCTCGCGCATTTGTGACCGATGCGACAGGAATCGGGACAACATTTCTGTCGGCTGCACCGGGAGTGGAATTGCGTCCGGCTTTCGGCGGCCCTTCCCGGGCCCGGCATCTGGACTCCGGAGCGGTGGAAATCGACCTGACAGGCATCGATTCGGTCCGCCAGGACGTGGACACCGGCGACGATCTGCGGGCGGCGCTGACGCTGGGGGTCGGCGTACACACCGCGGGACACTGGCCCGCGGGAGCGCCCCGGGCCGCCGAAGCTCCCGGCCGGGCCCGCGGCGACGAGCCCTCAACGGCCCCGGCACCGGACCGATAGGCTGCTGTCCATGCAGGCGACCTCGTACACCTACGACCCCGAGACGCGTACCGGCAGCGTGCTGCTCGACGACGGCACCCCGGTGGATTTCGACGCGCGGGCCTTCGACGCGGGCGGTCTGCGGCTGCTGCGTCCGGGGCAGCGGGTGCGGATCGAGGGCAGCGGCGAGGGTGCGGAGCTGCGGATCTCCCTGGTGACCCTGCAGACGTTCTGAACGGGCGCGGCAGACGTTTCCGGACGGCCGCGCGCAGAGCGCCCCACAACAGCCCGCGGGCCGGGCTCCCCGAGGGGAGCCCGGCCCGGCGCGTGTGAGTAGCCCTGCGCGGCTCGGTCTCACTTCTTCCGTGCAGTGGCCTTCTTCGCCGTGGTCTTGCGCGCCGTGGTCTTCTTCGCGGGCGCCTTCTTCGCCGTGGCCTTCTTGGCGGGCGCGGTCTTGCTGGCGGCGGCCTTCTTGGTGGCCGTCGTCTTCTTCGCCGCCGCCGTGGTCTTCTTCGCCGCCGCCGTGGTCTTCTTCGCCGCCGCCGTGGTCTTCTTGGCCGCCGCGGTGGTCTTCTTGGCCGCCGTGGTCTTCGCCGCGGTCGCGGTCTTCTTGGCGGTGGCCTTCTTCGCCGTGGCCTTCTTGGCGGTGGCCTTCTTGGCCGCGGCCTTGGTCGTCGTACGGGTGGAAGGACCGCCCGACAGGCTGCCCTTGGGCGCCTTCTTCACGGCCACTTCGCCACCCTTGGGGAGCTTCTTCGAGCCGCTCACCAGGTCCTTGAAGCCCTGTCCCGCACGGAAACGGGGCACCGAGGTCTTCTTGACCCGCACGCGCTCACCCGTCTGCGGGTTGCGGGCGTAACGGGCGGGGCGGTCGACCTTCTCGAACGAGCCGAAGCCGGTGACCGAGACACGGTCCCCCGCGACAACCGCACGGACGATCGCGTCGAGTACCGCGTCGACGGCCTCGGCGGCCTGCTGGCGGCCTCCGACCTTGTCGGCAATCGCTTCTACGAGCTGCGCCTTGTTCACGTCTTCCCCTTCGGAGACATTGCCAGAACGAAAGTGTTCAAGCGTTTTCGCACGTTAGGCAGATATATACCGCAAATCAAACACGAAACGGGCTAATCACCCTAGTGCCGCAACGAAGTCGACCGCTGCACAGTTCCGCAGAGTCAGTCACCTTCGGGGAATCGGCCCTCATCGAGGTCCTTCATCAACCGGTCCAGACGCCTTGCCGCATCCGGGAGATCGTGCTTAGCCGCGGCCGTGATGACCAACAGCTTCCGGGACAGCGCCACCCTTACGCCCTCCGGGACTTGCAGTGTGCGCACTCTTGTGTGCGCTTCCTTCAATCGGTCGGCGACTTGGCCGTAAAGCTTGAGTTGGCTGTCG
This sequence comes from Streptomyces sp. NBC_01363, assembly GCF_026340595.1. Taxonomy (GTDB): domain Bacteria; phylum Actinomycetota; class Actinomycetes; order Streptomycetales; family Streptomycetaceae; genus Streptomyces. The sequence continues at coordinate 358,905 of NZ_JAPEPF010000002.1, read as the reverse complement.
CGTTCCATGCACCGATTGTGCCATCTGGGGCGAGTTGTCGCCCGACGGGGTCTCAACAAGCGACTGCGCCCCCTACCAGATGGCAGGGGGCGCAGTCCTGGAAACGCGCTGCTCAGGCGTTAATTGTACGCGGCTTGAAGGTCGGCCTTGCCACCTCATAAGTCGCGATGTCCGCTTCGTTCTGAAGGGTGAGGCTGATGTCGTCCAGCCCGTTGAGCAGTCGCCAACGGGCGTTCTCGTCGAGCTCGAAGTCAGCGGTCAGCTTCGATCCGTCGGGGGCCTCGGCGCGGACCTGGCGCGCCTCCAGGTCGACGGTGATCTCGACTGTGGGGTCGGCCTCGGTCAGCTCCCAGATCGCGTCGACGACCTTCTGGTCGAGCACGACGGTCAGCAGACCGTTCTTCAGCGAGTTGCCGCGGAAGATGTCGGCGAACCGGGAGGAGACGACGGCCTTGAAGCCGTAGTTCTGCAGCGCCCACACGGCGTGTTCGCGGGAGGATCCGGTACCGAAGTCGGGACCGGCCACCAGGACCGTGGCGCCCTTGCGCTCGGGGCGGTTGAGGACGAAGTTCTCGTCCTTGCGCCAGGCCTCGAAGAGTCCGTCCTCGAAGCCGTCCCGGGTGACCTTCTTCAGCCAGTGGGCGGGGATGATCTGGTCGGTGTCGACGTTGCTGCGGCGCAGCGGGACGGCCCGGCCGGTGTGTGTGGTGAAAGCTTCCATGATTCTCAGACTCCGGCGGGCGTACGGGCGTCGGACAGGTCGGCGGGCGAGGCCAGGTGGCCCAGCACGGCGGTGGCGGCGGCGACCTGCGGGGAGACCAGGTGCGTACGGCCACCCTTGCCCTGCCGGCCCTCGAAGTTGCGGTTCGAGGTGGAGGCGGAGCGCTCGCCGGGGGCCAGCTGGTCCGGGTTCATGCCGAGGCACATCGAGCAGCCGGCGTGCCGCCACTCGGCTCCCGCGGCGGTGAAGACCTTGTCCAGGCCCTCCTCGACGGCCTGGAGGGCGACCCGGACGGAGCCCGGGACGACCAGCATCCGTACCCCGTCGGCGACTTTGCGGCCGTCCAGGATCGCGGCCGCGTTCCGCAGGTCCTCGATCCGGCCGTTGGTGCAGGAGCCTACGAAGACGGTGTCCACGTCGATCTCGCGCAGCGGCTGGCCGACGGTCAACCCCATGTACTCCAGGGCCTTTTCGGCGGCGTTGCGCTCCGAGGCGTCCTCGTACGAAGCAGGGTCGGGGACGTTGGCCGACAGGGGCGCGCCCTGGCCGGGGTTGGTGCCCCAGGTGACGAACGGGGCCAGTTCGGCCGCGTCGATGACGACCTCGGCGTCGAAGACCGCGTCGTCGTCGCTGCGCAGCGTCTTCCAGTACGCGACGGCGGCGTCCCAGTCCTCGCCCTGCGGGGCGTGGTCGCGGCCCTTCAGGTAGTCGAAGGTGGTCTCGTCCGGGGCGATCATGCCTGCCCGCGCGCCGGCCTCGATCGACATGTTGCAGATGGTCATCCGGGCTTCCATCGAGAGCTTCTCGATGGCCGGGCCGCGGTATTCCAGGATGTAGCCCTGACCGCCGCCGGTGCCGATCCGGGCGATGATCGCGAGGATCAGGTCCTTGGCCGTGACACCGTCGGGCAGTTCGCCGTCGATGGTGATCGCCATGGTCTTCGGGCGGGCCAGCGGCAGCGTCTGGGTGGCCAGCACGTGCTCGACCTGGCTGGTGCCGATGCCGAACGCCAGCGCGCCGAACGCGCCGTGCGTGGACGTGTGGGAGTCGCCGCAGACCACGGTGGTGCCGGGCTGGGTCAGGCCCAGCTGCGGGCCGACCACGTGCACGACGCCCTGCTCGACGTCGCCCAGGGGGTGCAGCCGTACACCGAACTCCGCGCAGTTCTTGCGCAGGGTCTCCAACTGGGCGCGGGAGACCGGGTCGGCGATCGGCTTGTCGATGTCGAGGGTCGGGGTGTTGTGATCCTCGGTGGCGATGGTGAGATCGAGGCGCCGCACCTGGCGTCCGGCCTGCCGGAGGCCGTCGAAGGCCTGGGGGCTGGTCACCTCGTGCAGCAGGTGCAGATCGATGAAGAGGAGGTCGGGCTCACCTTCGGCGCGCCGGACGACATGGTCGTCCCAGACCTTCTCCGCGAGTGTCCTACCCATCGCTTTCCCTCCGGCCGGCGTCTTCGCCGGCCCAACTAGAGATTCGGTGCGCCGCCGTCCGGACCCCCGTGCGGGGCGGTGGCTGCGGGCCGTTGTGTGGCCGCCCGTACAGGTTCGCAACTTCCGCCGAATATTGAACTTGCGTTTCACAGAGTGAGACGGGAGTATCGTCGTATGGACAACTCTAGCGGCGTCGGCGTACTCGACAAGGCAGCTCTGGTATTGAGCGCCCTGGAGTCCGGTCCGGCCACCCTCGCCGGGCTGGTCGCGGCGACCGGGCTCGCACGACCCACGGCCCATCGACTGGCCGTGGCACTGGAACACCACCGCATGGTGGCGAGGGACATGCAGGGCCGTTTCATTCTCGGCCCCCGGCTGTCGGAACTCGCGGCGGCGGCGGGCGAGGACCGCCTGCTGGCCACGGCGGGCCCGGTGCTCACCCACCTCCGCGACATCACCGGCGAGAGCGCGCAGCTCTATCGCCGGCAGGGGGACATGCGGATCTGCGTGGCGGCGGCGGAGCGGCTGTCCGGTCTGCGGGACACCGTGCCGGTCGGTTCCACGCTCACCATGAAGGCCGGCTCGTCGGCCCAGATCCTGATGGCCTGGGAGGAGCCGGAGCGCCTGCACCGCGGTCTCCAGGGCGCCCGCTTCACGGCGACGGCGCTCTCGGGCGTACGACGCAGGGGCTGGGCCCAGTCGATCGGCGAACGCGAGCCGGGTGTGGCCTCGGTCTCGGCGCCGGTGCGCGGCCCCTCGAACCGGGTGGTCGCCGCCGTCTCGGTCTCCGGACCGATCGAGCGGCTGACCAGGCACCCGGGCCGGATGCACGCCCAGGCGGTCATCGACTCGGCGGCAAGGCTCAGCGAGGCCCTGCGCCGCACCGGCTGACGTACCCGGCATGCCCCCGGCCGCCCCAGAGTCGTGGCGGCCCCCTCTCAGAACCTCACTTCGCGGACGAGCGGTGCGCGAGACGGTCCGCCGCCCGACGGCCCCGCCCTTCGATCGGCAGTACGCCGGTCGCCGCGGCCAGTCCGTGGACCGGCATATCGGCGTAGATCGATTCGTAACCGCCCTCGGGCACTATGTACGTCTCGTGCCACAGCCCCACGTGCCGCCGGGACTTCTTCTCCTTGCGGTTCATGATCGCCCAGGCCTCGCGGTGGAACATGTCGGGAGCGCTCGCGTACGCGTACAGTTTCTCCCTCGACTCCCAGTACTGGACGACGTAGTACGTCCGCGGCGAGCCGGACAACAGCGTGTAGCCCAGCAGGCCGCGCCCCTTGTCCTTGCCCAACTCCCGCAGCATGCGCAGCATCGCGGTCAGGACCGGCAGCCAGTGGTGCACGCCCCGGAAGTGGTTGATGCGCATCCCGATGAGCAGGACGACCACCTCCCCCTCGGCCGCGGCGGTGGTCCGTCCCGGAATCAGCTTCGCGAACATGCCTGCCCCTTCCCCGGTTGGAGAGTGTCGCTATCCAATGATTGGATAGTGGCACTGCCCAAGAGGTGGCGCAAGGGAAGGCACGGAACATGCGACTCTCGGAACTGAGCGAGTCGAGCGGGGTCAAGACCGCGACGATCAAGTACTACCTGCGCGAGGGGCTGCTGCACCCCGGCCGGCGGATCACCGCGACACAGGCCGAGTACGACGAGAGCCATGTACGCCGGCTCCGCCTGGTACGGGCCCTGATCCAGGTGGGCCGCCTCCCCGTGGCCACGGCGCGCGAGGTCCTCTCCCACATCGACGACGAATCCCTGGGCCGGACGATCCGGCTCGGCGCGGCACTGTGGTCGCTCCCGCACGGCCCGGAGCCGGACGAGGAGGCTCCGGAGACCGCGACCGCCCGCGAGGCCGTCGAGCGGCTCCTGGACCGGATCGGCTGGGCGACGTCGCAGGAGATCGGCTCCCTCTCCCCCGCGCATCGCTCGCTGGTGTCGTCGGTGGCCACCCTGATCCGTCTCGGCTACCCCTGTGACGCCGACTACCTGGCCGAGCAGGCCCACCTGATGCATCAAGTCGCCGTCCAGGACCTGGACATGATGGAGACGTACCCCACGGAGTCGGAGCAGGTGGAGATGGCGGTCGCGTCGGCGGTGCTCTACGAGCCGTTGCTGATGGCCCTGCGCCGGATGGCCCAGGAGGAGGAGTCGGCCCGGCGCTACGGTCTCTGAACGAGCCCGCGGGCCGAACGGCCTGGCGGGCCAACGGCAAAGGCCCTTCACCTCGGTGAAGGGCCTTTGCCTCGGTGAAGGGCCTTTGCCTGTCCTGCTGTTGTACCCCCGACCGGATTCGAACCGGCGCTACTGCCGTGAGAGGGCAGCGTGCTAGGCCGCTACACAACGGGGGCTTGTTACTACTTGCATTTCTGCGCTGGGCTACCAGGACTCGAACCTAGAATGACGGTACCAGAAACCGTAGTGTTGCCAATTACACCATAGCCCATGGTGTTACAAGTACCCCCGACCGGATTCGAACCGGCGCTACTGCCGTGAGAGGGCAGCGTGCTAGGCCGCTACACAACGGGGGCCCTAGCGATCCTGCATCGAGAGCGTGGGTGCGACCCAGATGATCTCGCGGGAAGGATCTGTACCCCCGACCGGATTCGAACCGGCGCTACTGCCGTGAGAGGGCAGCGTGCTAGGCCGCTACACAACGGGGGCTTGTTACTACTTGCATTTCTGCGCTGGGCTACCAGGACTCGAACCTAGAATGACGGTACCAGAAACCGTAGTGTTGCCAATTACACCATAGCCCACCAAAACTCAACCCCCTTGAGGGGTTTTGTTTGGTTTGCGCTTCCCGTTCGGATCTTTCGTTCCGCTCGGGCGGCGCAGGAAGAACATTACCCGAAGGTGTCCGGCGCTCCAAAACGGGTATTGCCCGCCGGGCCTGTCCGGCGGATCAGGTCCGAGCGGTCCCCAGCAGTCCGGGCAGCTGATCGAGCCCGCCGATACGGACGAGTTCGGGCCGTCCAGCGCGCCCGCCCCGGTCCAGCCAGATCCCCATCAGCCCGGCGGCGACCGCCCCACCGGCGTCGATGTCCGGCTCGTCCCCCACGTACGCGACCTCCCGCGGCTCCAGCGCCAGTGCGTCGCAGGCGGCGTGGAAGGCGCCGGCCTCGGGCTTGGAGACGCCCAGCTCCACGGCGCACACCACGGCCTCGAAACGGTCCCGCACACCGAGCGTGCGCAGCTTGCGGTCCTGGTTGTGGATGCTGGAGTTCGACAGCACCGCGTGCCGGAACCCGTCCGCCAGCAGATCCAGCACGGGCAGCACATCCGGGAAGAGCGCCCAGGCGGCCTCGTAGTGCGCCGCGTGCCGAGCAAACCAGAGGTCGGCCTCCTCGTCCTCCAGCGCCCGCGAGACGAACTCCCTGACCCGGTCCCGGCGCTGCCCCAGGAAATCTGTCTCCCCGGCGGCGAACCGAGCCCAGTGCGCGTCGGTGATCGCCCGCCATGCGGCGAGGGCCTGCTCGACGGAGTCGTATCCGTCGGGCAGGCCCTCCTGTTCGAGATGCTTGCGCATGCCGACGCGGTCGGCGCCGGTGTAGTCGAAGATCGTGTCGTCGATGTCCCAGAGGACCGCGCGGATCGTCATACGGCCCAGCGTATGCGTCTACGCGGCGAGCATGGTGGGCTTCGCAGTGGTCAGCAGGCCGATGAACACGATCTTCAGGCCGTCGATCTCCTCCGGGGAGAACAGGTCGTCCGGACCGCCGGGCGCGCGGTCATGGAACGGACTGCCGACTTCGTACAGGTCTCCGACGTCGAGCACACCGCGCTTGGCGACCACGTCGATGATCAGCGTGATGAAGTCCAACTGTGCGGCACTCAGCTGTTTTCCCACGATGAAGCCCTCGAAGGCCTGCTGAGCCGCCTGCCGGTCCAGTCCGCACAGGGCACGGACGAACAGACCCAGACCACCCATGGCCCGCACCTCGTCCAGATCCTCGGGCGAGGCCACCGCTTCGGCGAGGAAGATCTCTTCCAGGCCGGCCAGGTCGTCTTCGGTGATCTGCTCGTTGTGACGCAGCTTGTGCACGGTCGGCTGGTCTTCGTGACGCAGCAGGTACGCGCGGGCCTTCTGGCGGAACCTGTGCTCGTCCGTGCCCGTCGGCATGTCCTTGATTTCCGCCTCGGAGATCTCCCCGAACTCGTCCTCGAAGTCGGTGTAGACGATCTTCCGCTTGGCCTTGGCATCCACCAGTTTGGCCAGCCCTCGCAGCCTTCTGCGCAAGTCTTCCAGCATCGGAAGAGTGGCGTCCTGCCACCACTCTTCACCCGCTGCCGCTTCCAGCAGCTCCAGCTGTTCGGCGACGGCCGGGATATTGGTCTTGCTCGAGCAGATCCTCCGCGATGTCGCGGACCTTCTGGCGCAGCTTGGCGTATTCCTTGCCGCCCTCCAGCGCCGCGAGCTGGAGCCGGAAGGCGATGAGGTCGAAGCGCTTGGCCTCCTCGCGGGTCTCGTCGGGGTCCGGTTCGTGGTCGCTGGGCAGGCGGAGCAGCTTCTCGCGAACCGCGTGTTCGGCGTCTTCGTCGATGCGGTGCCAGGTGCGGAAGTCGGCGAACGTCTCGATCTCGCGGCGGTGCGGCCGGACGAGGAAGTTGTCCAGGCTCATCCCGGCAACGGTGGAGTGCAGGCGGTGGGCCAGGGCCCACCGGACCGACGGCTCGGGCGGTCTTCTCGTTCACCGGGGTCGTTATCAGGGAGAGACGGCTCGCGCGCTGCCGCACATGCCAGTGGAGCTGGTCGTGGGTGAGGAAACCCTGGACCTGGCGGGGCGGGTAGCCCAGGCCGTCGTCCCAGAGGTAGGTCTCGTAGCCGTTGGTGTGGAAGATCACCGGGCGGCGGTTGAACTCGGCTGCGAGCGCGTCCGCGTACAGCTTGGCCTGCTGCTGGCCGTCGCGCGGGTCGCGGCGAGTGCGCTTGGCCTCGACGACGGCGAGGGGCTTGCCGTCCTCGCCCCACAGGACGTAGTCGACGTAGCCGTTGCCGGAAGCGGTCTGCATGCCCGTCACCGGACGTTCGACGGTGAGCTTGCCCGCCGGGTCGGTCCCGGTGGCCGCCAGGAGCCACTTCGCTCGAGCTACGCCCCCGTACTGCCACCCGCCTTGATCGACTCGAGCAGAGCGGACAGTCCGGACCGGGTGGCCGCGAGTATCACATCCGGATCGTCGCTCTCACGCAGCCGGAGCGTGCCGTCGGGCGCGGCGGCGATGTTGACGCAGTTCGCACCCTCGGTGCTGTACGAGGACTTCTGCCAGTTGTACGCAGACATGGAATGACCCCTCACAGGTTCTTGGCGATCTTGTTGATGAACTCCCGGCTCTTCGCAGGGCTGAGCGCACAGCTCTCCATCCGGTCCAGGACGGATCGGTAGCGTGCGAGCTGCGCCTCGGCGTCGAGGAAATCACAGCCGTGATCGGAATCCAGCACGACGGTGTCCAGTTGCGGCACCCGCCCGGCGACGTAAGTGATCGGCTGCCCAGCCGCAGGGAAGTCCTCACGATCGAAGGGAATCACCTGGATCGTGATGTTGTCCTGCTCCATCATCTCGGCCATGTAGTGCAGCTGCGCGCGCGTGACCTCGGAACCCCCGAATCGCATGCGCAGCGCCGCCTCATGAACGATGGCGGTGTAGGGAAGCGCGACCTCCCGGAAGAGCACCGCCTGACGCTTGACTCGGAACGAAGCGCGATGCTCGATTTCATGCGGTCTCAACTGCGGGACGCTCTGCTTGAACACAGCTCGGGCATGCTCCAGCGTCTGCACCAGACCTGGCACGGACACCACTACCCCTACGCGCACGGAGGTTGCCCACTGCTCGCACTCCGCAACCTCGATCAGTCCCGCAGGCAGCGACTCGCGATACTCGTCCCACCAGCCACGCTCTCGACCGCCTGTCATCTCCGCCATGGCGTCCACGAGAGCTGCGTCGTCGCAGGAATAGCTGTTCGCCATTGCACGCACACGGTCGGCGCTCACCGCGTAGCGCCCGGCTTCGATCATGCTCATCCTGGCCTGCTGAACACCAATACTTGCCGCAGCAGCCGTCGACGTAAGTCCGGCCCGCTCCCGCAGCTTGCGCAGCTCGGCCGCCAGACGCCGCTGCCGCAGCGTCGGTGGCATTGCTCGCGCCACTCGACCCCACCTCCATTCGCACGGGCGCTCCATACGCCACGCACACGGATGAATAACCTAGAAATCACCCCAGGAAAAGGATACATCTATCCCTCGCTGAGCTAGGTTGCCAATGCAGCTCAACTCCTCTCACCGACAGGAGACTTCGCATGGCCACCGTATCCCTGCGCCCCTCCCTCCCCGCCCCTCCCGACGGCTTCGCCGACGAGATCCGCGCCCTCGTGGAAGCCACCGCGCCCCGCCTCTTCGCCGTGGTCGAGCGGTTCCGTACCTCCGACGGCGACTACGACGCCCGAGTCGCCGCGTGGGGACTCGCGCACGAGGACGGGAGCGCGCAGGTTACCGCCGTGGACGGCGGGTTCCGGATGTCGCTGCGCACTCCTGACCGTGCTGCCCACATGATCTCCATGCGCCCCGGAAGCGTCGGCTGCCTCGTATGGCCCGGCTCGGCGACTGGCCCTCTCACTCCAGAGGGTTGAACCCGGTCAACTCAGAGCGACGTCGCGCTTGACCCTGGGCTCCGGCGCCTGGCAGCATCGAAAGCAGCAAACAAAACATCGCGCATATGGCTGCGCAGACCCTGTGGCCGTCCCTTCGGGGGCGGCCACAGACGTGTTTCGGGGGAGGTTCGGTGCATCTCTGCTACATCGACGAGGCCGGTAACGGGCAGACGCTCGATCCGGCCAAGCCGGATGCGCCGCCCGTACTCGTCATCGGCGGATTCACCGTTCCCCGCTCCCAAGTCAATGAGATGACCTGGGACTTCCTCAGCGTGAAGAAGCACTACCGGCCCCAGTTGCAGCACGTCATGCATCTGTCCGAGCTGATCCAGCACGAGATCAAGGGGGCCGACGTCCGCAAGAACCTGCGGGTCGGCAACCACAACTGGCGCCGGGCCGCGATGGAACTCGTGTCGTCCCTGCTCGACATACTGGAACGCCATGACACGCGGCTCCTCGCCCGCGTCTGGATCAAGGAAGAAGGGCTCGCCTTCAACGAGTCCGGTGTCTACCCGACCTCCGTGGGTTCGTTGACCGAGACGTTCCAGGCTCAGCTGGCACACGAGCATTCACGCGGGATGATGGTCCTCGACAGCCGCACCAAGGTGAAGAACGCGCCCAACGTGCACTGCGTGACCACCCGCAAGTACCGCACGGGCGGGGACGGTCTCCGGGGAATCATCGAGTCTCCCGTCTTCGGTCACAGCGACACGCACACCCTGTTACAGGTCGCGGACCTGGTGGTGTCGTCCTTGCTGTTCCCGATCGCCTGCCATGCCTATCTCAACGACCTCACGTGGAACGTGCACTGCGACGACGCCTACGCGCCGCTGCGGGAGGAGTTCGGTGAGCGTCTGAAGAAGCTCCAGTTCCGCTACCAGGATCCGAGCGGGAAGTGGCGCGGCGGAATCGTGGTCTCGGACCGGCGCTCCGCGCAGTCCTCCAGCCTGATGTTCGGCGACGGGAAGCGTGTGGGAACCAGGGCTGTCATCCCCGGGCAGCAGGTCGGCCCGCGCGGGGCGCCGCAGGCGCCGTGAACGGCGGGAGGCCGGGGCTCCCCTGAGGGAACTCCGGCCTCCGGTGTACGTACCGGACCGTTACGCGGTCAGCTTCGCCAGGGCCGCGTCCACGCGGGCCAGGGTCTTCTCGCGGCCCAGGATCTCCAGGGACTCGAAGAGCGGCAGGCCGATCGTGCGGCCGGTGACCGCTACGCGGATCGGGGCCTGGGCCTTGCCGAGTTTCAGGCCGTGCTCCTCGCCCGCGGTGAGGATGGCGTTCTTCAGGGCGTCCGCGTTCCAGTCGGCGTCGGCCAGCTTGGCGCGGGCCGTGACGAGCAGGGCGTCGGAGCCCTCCTTCATCGCCTTGGTCCAGGACGCCTCGTCCGTCGCCGGCTCGTCGAGGAAGAGGAAGTCGACGTTGACCGTGATGTCCGAGAGGACCGTGACGCGGGTCTGGGCGTGCGGGGCGATCTCCGCGAACTGCTCCGCGTCGAAGGCCTCCGGAGCCCACGGGGCGAACGGGGCCTTCAGCCAGGGGCCGCAGGCCTCGGTGAACGCCTTCATGTCCATCCTGCGGATGTGCTCGGCGTTGATGTGCTCGCACTTCTTCAGGTCGAAGCGCGCCGGGTTGGCGTTGACGTCCTCGATGTCGAACGCGGCCACCATCTCCTCGATCGAGAAGATGTCGCGGTCCTCGGCGATCGACCAGCCCAGCAGGGAGAGGTAGTTGAGCAGCCCCTCGGGCAGGAAGCCGCGCTCGCGGTAGAGGTTCAGGGACGCCTGCGGGTCGCGCTTGGAGAGCTTCTTGTTGCCCTCGCCCATGACGTACGGCAGGTGGCCGAAGGCGGGGGTGTCCTTGGCGATGCCCAGCTCGATGAGCGCCTTGTAGAGGGCGAGCTGGCGCGGGGTGGAGGAGAGCAGGTCCTCGCCGCGCAGGACGTGGGTGATCTCCATCAGCGCGTCGTCGACCGGGTTGACCAGCGTGTAGAGCGGGGCACCGTTGGCGCGGACGATGCCGTAGTCCGGCACGTTCTCCGGCTGGAAGGTCAGCTCGCCACGGACCAGGTCGTTGAAGGTGAGCGCCTCGTCGGGCATCCGGAAGCGGACGATGGACGTCCGGCCCTCGGCCTCGTACGCGGCGATCTGCTCGGCGCTCAGCTCGCGGCAGTGGCCGTCGTAGCCGGACGGCTTGCCGGCGGCGCGGGCGGCGTCGCGGCGGGCGTCGAGCTCCTCGGTGGTGCAGTAGCAGTGGTACGCGTACCCGCCCGCGAGGAGCCTGTCGGCGACGTCCTTGTAGATGTCCATGCGCTGCGACTGGCGGTACGGGGCGTGCGGGCCGCCGACCTCGGGGCCCTCGTCCCAGTCGAAGCCGAGCCAGCGCATCGAGTCCAGGAGCTGGTTGTAGGAGTCCTCGGAGTCGCGGGCGGCGTCGGTGTCCTCGATGCGGAAGACCAGCGTGCCGCCGTGGTGCCGGGCGAAGGCCCAGTTGAACAGGGCGGTGCGGACCAGGCCCACGTGGGGGTTGCCGGTCGGGGAGGGACAGAAACGTACACGGACTGGTGCGTTAACCACGCTTGATCACCTTGTTGGTGAGAGTGCCGATGCCTTCGATGGTGACGGCGACCTCGTCGCCGACATGGAGGGGTCCGACCCCTGCGGGAGTGCCGGTGAGGATCACATCGCCCGGGAGCAGCGTCATGGCTTCCGTGATGTGGACGACCAGATCCTCGATCGAGCGGATCATGTCGCTCGTACGGCCCAGTTGGCGTTGCTCGCCGTTGACCGTGGCCTGGATGGTCAGGTCGTGGGGGTCGAGGTCGGTCTCCACCCAGGGGCCGAGCGGGCAGGAGGTGTCGAAGCCCTTGGCCCGCGCCCACTGCTTCTCGCGCTTCTGGGCGTCGCGGGCGGTGACGTCATTGGCGCAGGTGTAGCCGAAGATGACGTCCTTCACGCGCTCGCGCGGCACTTCCCGGCACATGCGGCCGATGACCACGGCCAGTTCGGCCTCGTGGTGGAGTTCGTTCGAGAAGGAGGGGTACTCGATCGCGTCGCCGGAGCCGATCACCGAGGTGGTGGGCTTGAAGAAGGCGACGGGGACGTCCGGTACCTCGTTGCCGAGTTCCGCGGCGTGCTCCGCGTAGTTGCGGCCGATGGCCACGACCTTGTTGGGGAGCACGGGCGGCAGGAGGCGGACCTTGCTCAGCGGGACCTTGGTGCCGGAGAGCTCGAACTCGGCGTACGGAATGCCCTTGATGATGTCGAGGACGAGACCATCGGGCCCCTCGCCCTCGACGGCGCCGAAGGCGACATTGCCGTCGATGGAGAACCTGGCGATGCGCACGGGATGCTGTCGCCCCTCACTTGCTGGCTGAAGACTGACGCTCCAGGCTAACGCGTTGCCCGGCGGGGATTGCCCCAATTGCCGGGCGGCGCGACGGGGCGGCCCCACCGGGCGGGGCATCGGCGCGGGTGAGGGGACGGCGCCCGCGTCACTCCGCGACGGCGGCGGTGACCGGGGCCACCATGAGGATGGTGCGCCGGGGGTTGGCCGTCTGGGTGGGCAGGTCCACGGCGTGCTCCGGCTGCTCCGGCGTCCGCAGATCTTCGGCGTCCTTGAGGTGCGCCAGCGTGGTGCGCCGGGGGTTGGCAATGTTGCGGAACATCATCGTCGTCTTCATCTGCCGTTCGGACCCTGTCGGTACGGGCGCCGCCCGGAGGGGCGCCGGTTGTCGGATTTGCCATCCCTGTAAAGCGTCAGGCTAAACATCCAATTCCCTGCGGGAGCCCGGAAGAGACGGCGATCATCATGTGAGTTTGCTCACGACTGCGCCGACAATTCCCTCATTTCAGGCGCTCGATCACGTCGACAGAAACGGACATTACGGCACTGAATCAACCATTCCACTCCTGACCATGGCGACTGGGACACCCTTTACGCTTCGTCGATTCAACCGTAATCGTCCGCTTTATCCGTGATCACGCTCCACTGCTTGTTACTCAATCATCACAACGCGTCACCCAGGTCACAGCCCGGCACGGGGCCCTTGTTGGAGATCCGGCACTGTGCTGGAATTCCACGCACCGCCGCGGGTTTCAAGCCGGCGCGCAGGGGCGCAACGGAGCGCCGAGTGGCGGCGGAAAGGGGAAGGACGCCGGTCACTCACGACCACCATGGGGCGGGTACAACGCCCCACGACGCCGACACCGTTCCACCGCTTCGCGCGGAGGAGCGCCTGGTCCAGAGGTTGCGACGCTAGTGCAGGGACGTTTCAAGAGGGATGGCAGCGCTGCGGCGGAGCAGGAGCCGCACGGCGGGACCGACCGCGGTCCCTCGGCCCAGCACGCTCAGAACCCCGGGCCTGCCGCGGCCGGCGACAACGGCGACCGTGCTCAGCGCCCCGGTGCCACGGCGAACGGCGACGCCGATCCGATCTCGTCGCTCAAGTCCCGCGGCCCCGTCAACACCGGCTCGCGAGTCGCTCTTCGCAACTGGCGCATCAGCACGCGCCTGGTCTCCCTGCTCGCCCTTCCCGTGGTCGCCGCGACCACGCTCGGCGGACTGCGGATCAACGACTCCATGAACGACATCCAGCAGCTGGACCACATGCAGCTGCTGACCAGGATGACCAAGCAGGCGACCTCGCTCGCCCAGGCGCTCCAGGAGGAGCGCGACCGTTCGGCCGGTCCGCTGGCCAACGGGGTGAAGCCCGACGACTTCAAGGTCACCGAGCCCCGCAAGAAGACCGACCGGGCGAAGACGGCCTTCCTCGACGCGACGACCTCGATCGGCGACCCCTCCGGCGACGAGGCCCTCGAAGGCATCTATTCGAGCGTCACCCAGATCGCGAGCCAGCTGGCCGAGATCCGGGACATCCGCAAGACGGCGTACGGCAAGGACACCCCGAGTCTCCAGACCGTCGACCAGTACAGCCAGCTCATCACCTCGCTGCTGAGCCTCTCGCAGGACATGGCGCAGGCGACCAGCAACTCGGAGATGATCAAGCGGACCCGGGCGCTGGCGGCCTTCTCCTCCGCCAAGGAGTACGCCTCGGTCCAGCGGGCGATCATCGCCGCGGCCCTGCCCGGCGGCAACGACAAGCAGCCGCACCTCGACGAGAACGACAAGCAGTTCGGCAAAAGCGCGCTTGGCAAGGAGCGGTCGGCGCTCTCCTCCTTCAAGGCCGTGTACAAGGCGACCGGCAACAACGCCGATGAGCTGACCGCCACTCTGGACGAGGGCAACCCCGAGATCAAGGCCGCCGACGCCTACGCCAGGAAGGTGCTGGACAGCCCCACGGGCATGGCCGGCACCGCGCGCCGTTCCTACCTGGACTGGTACGACCAGAGCTCGACCAAGATCCAGGCGATGAAGACCATCGAGGAGACCCTCCTCAGCGACATGGAGGGCAAGGCCCGCGAGCTCCGCGACGAGTCGAAGCGCGAAGCGATCATCAGCGGTGCGCTCATCCTGCTGGTGCTCGGCGTCTCGCTGGTCGGTGCCTTCGTCGTCGCCCGATCCATGATCCGTTCGCTGCGGCGGCTGCAGGACACGGCCACCCGTGTGGCCCAGGACCGGCTGCCCGAGCTCGTCAAGCAGCTCTCCGAGGCCGACCCGCAGGACGTGGACACCTCGGTCGAGGCCGTCGGTGTGCACTCCCGGGACGAGATCGGCAAGGTGGCCGCGGCCTTCGACGACGTGCACCGCGAGGCCGTCCGTCTCGCCGCCGAGCAGGCCCTTCTCCGGGGCAACGTCAACGCGATGTTCACCAACCTCTCGCGCCGCAGCCAGGGCCTCATCCAGCGTCAGCTCTCGCTCATCTCCGAACTGGAGTCGCGCGAGGCCGACCCGGACCAGCTCTCCTCGCTCTTCAAGCTCGACCACCTCGCGACCCGTATGCGCCGTAACGGCGAGAACCTCCTCGTCCTCGCGGGCGAGGAGCCGGGCCGCCGGTGGACCCGGCCCGTCCCGCTGGTCGACGTGCTCCGTGCCGCCGCCTCCGAGGTGGAGCAGTACGAGCGCATCGAACTGGCCGCGGTGCCCGCCACCGAGGTCGCGGGCCGCGTGGTCAACGACCTCGTCCACCTGCTCGCCGAGCTGCTGGAGAACGCCACGTCGTTCTCCTCGCCGCAGACGAAGGTCCGGGTCACCGGTCACGCGCTGCCCGACGGGCGGGTGCTGGTCGAGATCCACGACACCGGCATCGGCCTCTCCCCCGAGGACCTCGCCGCGATCAACGAGCGGCTCGCCTCGCCGCCCACCGTGGACGTCTCGGTCTCCCGCCGCATGGGTCTGTTCGTGGTCGGCCGGCTGTCCCTGCGCCACGGCATCCGGATCCAGCTGCGGCCCTCCGACTCCGGTGGCACGACCGCGCTGGTCATGCTGCCCGTCGATGTCGCGCACGGCGGCAAGCAGCCGGTTCCCAAGCAGGCACCCGGGCAGCAGTCCGGCGCCCCCGGCGGCCTGCTCGCCGGTGGCGGCGCGACGGGCGCGGGCAACGGCCCCCGTCCCGGCCTCGGCGGCGCCCCGTCGGGCCCGGCCGGCCGTCTCGCCTCGGGTCCGGGCGCCTCGCGCGGCCAGGTCGGCGCGGGCTCCGCGCCGCGTGCCGCACTGCCCTCGCGCGACGGCGGCCCCCGCCACCAGCAGAACCCGCAGGGCCAGCAGGGCCAGCAGGGCCAGCAGGGCCAGCAGAACGCCGGATTCCAGTCCGCCGGGCTGTCCAACACCGGACCGCAGGACGTCTCCCGCCCGGAGCCGCAGCGTCAGGGCGGCGGCCTCGCCGGCGCCTTCGGCAACGGCGCCCGCCTCGGTGCCCGCGGCCAGGGCGACGGAGCGGGTCGTACGGACTCGGGCCGGCCCGACCTGTTCGGCCAGAACCGCCAGGACCAGAACCGCCAGGGCCAGGACCAGAACGGCCCGCAGGGCGGCCGGCCGAACGGCCCCGCCCCGTGGCAGCCGTCGCAGCCGCAGCAGGCCCGGCAGAACCCGGCCGGCCAGGGCGAGCCCGACCGTCAGCTGCCCCCGGTCGGCGGCCCGCGTGCCGAGCTGCCCGGTGGCAACCCGCAGTCGCAGCGTCCGCAGACCACCAGCTGGGGCACCGAGGAGCCGTCCGCGCCGCGACGTACTCCGCTGGACGCCCCGCGCGGTCACGAGGAGCCCGAGTCCACCGGTCAGTTCCAGCGGCCGATGAACCCGCCGCTCACCCCGCGGGCTCCCATGGACGACCGGCAGGGTCCCGGCTCCACCACCGAGTTCGCCCGCCCGGACTTCTCCGCCCCGGCCCCGCAGGCCCACGCCCCGCAGGACCTCTCCGCCCAGGACCCGGCGGGCACCGCGCAGTTCGCCCGTCCCGACTTCGGGCAGCCGCAGCCCGTCCGGGCGCAGGACCAGGGTCTGCCTGCCCCGCGTCAGCGCGGCCGGGACGACGAGGACTTCGGTGCTCCGCGTCCGCCCGCCGGTGACGGGCAGTACCGTCCGGTCCTGCCGCCGCAGCCGCAGCCCGAGGCGCTGCCTCCGGCGGCCGGTCCCGGGGACGGTCGTACGCCGCTGTACGACACCCTGGAGACGAACTGGTTCCACGGCCCGCAACAGGGCGGCCAGCAGCCGCCCGCCGAGCCGCAGGCGCCCGCCGAGCCCCTCCCCCAGCAGTCGGCCCCGGAGCCTCCCGCTCCCGCGGCGCCGCGGCGCGGCGGAGGCGATCCGGGCAGCACCACAAGTTCCTGGCGCCCCTCGCCGAACGACGAACTCGTACGGCAGGCGGAGCGGGTCAAGAAGCCCGCGGCGGGCGGAGTCACCACCTCCGGACTGCCGCGCCGTGTGCCTCGTGCCAACCTGGTGCCGGGCACCGCTCAGCAGCAGAACCATCAGTCCGGTCCGCAGGTGTCACGTGCCCCCGATGATGTACGCGGGCGGTTGACCAATCTCCGCCGGGGCATCCAGCAAGGGCGGCAGGCCAACAACGGCCAGTCGACCGGCAGTTTCCCACTCGGCCCCACTCACCAGCAGGAGCGTTAGTTGAGCCCGATGAGTCAGGCCGCGCAGAATCTGAACTGGTTGATCACCAACTTCGTGGACAACACCCCCGGGGTGTCGCACACGGTGGTGGTCTCCGCCGACGGACTCCTGCTGGCCATGTCCGAGGGATTTCCCCGCGACCGAGCCGACCAGCTGGCGGCCGTCGCCTCCGGGCTGACCTCGCTGACCGCGGGCGCCTCCCGGATCTTCGAGGGCGGCGCCGTCAGCCAGACCGTGGTGGAGATGGAACGCGGGTTCCTCTTCCTGATGTCCATCTCGGACGGCTCCTCGCTGGCCGTCCTCGCCCACCCGGACGCCGACATCGGTCTGGTGGGGTACGAGATGGCCCTGCTGGTCGACCGTGCCGGCACCGTCCTCACCCCCGACCTCCGTGCCGAGCTCCAGGGCAGCCTGCTCCATTAGGCGGCCATGGATCGATGACAGACTCGATTGCCCCAGGTAACGCCCTCAACCCTCGCCCGTCCGGCCGCTTAGAGCCCCCCACCGGCCCCTTCAGACGGCAAGCCGACGCACTGCTGTCACGCCCGGAGGATTCATGACCCCGCCACCCGCCTCACCCGATCCGTACGGCGCACTGCACCACGCGTCGTACGACGGTGAAGGCGACCAGCCACTGGTCCGCCCGTACGCCATGACCGGTGGCCGGACCCGGCCGCGCTACCAACTCGCCATAGAGGCGCTGGTCTCCACCACGGCCGACCCCGCGCATCTGGGGACGCTGCTGCCCGAGCACCAGCGGATCTGCCACCTCTGCCGTGAGGTCAAGTCGGTGGCCGAGGTCTCGGCGCTGCTGTCGATGCCGCTCGGTGTGGCCCGGATTCTCGTCGCGGACCTGGCGGAAGCCGGCATGGTGGCCATCCACCAGCCGGGCAATGGAGAGGCCGGCGGCGCGCCGGATGTGACACTGCTCGAAAGGGTGCTCAGTGGACTTCGCAAGCTCTAGCGGCGGTGCTGCCCGCGCCACCACCTCGGCGAAGATCGTGGTGGCCGGGGGCTTCGGCGTGGGCAAGACCACGTTCGTCGGTGCCGTCTCGGAGATCAACCCGTTGCGTACGGAAGCCGTGATGACGTCCGCGTCCGCGGGCATCGACGACCTGACGCACACCGGGGGCAAGACGACGACGACCGTCGCCATGGACTTCGGTCGCATCACCCTGGACCAGGACCTGATCCTGTACCTCTTCGGTACGCCCGGTCAGGACCGTTTCTGGTTCATGTGGGACGACCTGGTCCGCGGCGCCATCGGCGCCGTCGTCCTCGTCGACACCCGCCGCCTTGCCGACTGCTTCCCCGCCGTCGACTACTTCGAGAACAGCGGGCTCCCCTTCGTCATCGCCCTCAACGGCTTCGACGGACACCAGCCCTACACCCCCGACGAAGTACGCGAAGCCCTCCAGATCGGCCCCGACACCCCGATCATCACGACGGACGCGCGACACCGCGCCGACGCCAAGAGCGGTCTGATCACGCTCGTGGAGCACGCGCTCATGGCACGGCTCAAGTAAGCACAAGTCGGTATTGCCATACGGTAGTTACCGTAGTCGGACGGGGGTGGGCTGTGTCCTTTGACACGATCCACCCCCGTATTCATAACGTTTCGACAGAGAATTGCCCAGCGTTCGACACCCGACGCATCCGCTTGGTGCCACTGCGCTCACCTGAGCCCCGCCTTTTGACGGGGCTCGTTCTTTATGCCCGTTTTATCTGAGGCCTGGGCCACTCGGAATGACAGGTTCCGACTGTTTGGATCGCGGCCGGTCCCCGTGCTGGAATTCGACGAACTCCCGAGTAGTACGGCCCTGAACAAAACACGGCACAGCGTAGGTGCCGACGCCGAGAGGTTGTTGGTCGAGTGAGGCGAAACAACGCGGGCTCCACGGCGCAGCAGGAGCGGGGCAACTTCACCCCGCCGCCGCGCGCCGCGGCGTCGTCCGCCGATGCGTCCGATGCGGCGGTGTCCGGCGGCGGCAGCGGCCTGTTGTCCCCGCGCAACTGGCGGGTGCCCACCCGGCTGAACGCGATTCTCCTGATCCCCGTCCTGGTCGGCCTGGTCATGGGCGGATTCCAGGTGAAGGGGTCGATCGACACCTGGCGCGAGGCACAGGACGCCGAGAAGACCGCGCTGATCGTGCGCGCGGCCGCCGAGTACGGCCAGGCGCTCCTCGACGAGCGTGACCTCTCCGCCCAGCCCCTCCTCTCGAACAAGCGTGACGCCGCCGTCATCGGCCAGGTCCAGGCCGCCACCGACAACGCCGCGGGCAAGTTCAACGAGGCCGTGAAGGGCATGCCCCGGAAGCAGGGCCTGGAGCGGCGCCTGCAGCTCTTCCGGCTGGAGGAGCCCACCCTTCCCGAGCTGCGCAAGGCCGCCTTCGCCGAGGCCATGGACCCGGTGAAGACGGAGGAGGGCTACGTCAAGGTCCAGCACTCCCTGATGGAGTTCAGCAACGAGCTGGGTCTGGGCACCGGCAACATCACCAGCTACGGCCGTACGGTCTACGCGATCGAGCTCGCCAAGGCTGCAGAATCGCTTCAGCGCTCCATCGGTATGCATCTGCTGGTGCGTCCGAGCCAGGAGAGCGCCAAGTTCGACGCCCAGGTCAAGGCCTTCGGCTCGTACAACTACCTGGAGCAGATCGCGCTCGGCGAGTTCACCTCCGGTGGTACGGAGGCCGACGCGGCCCGGCTGGAGCAGGTCCTGGCCGCCAAGGCGGACGACGGCGCCGAGCAGCTGAAGAAGGCCAAGGAGAAGGCCGACGCGGCGGGGGCCCCGTTCGTCGCCCCGCCCAGCATCGACGGCTCGGTGTTCGACGGCATGGCCCAGCAGATCGGTCAGGGCAAGTCGCCCGAGAAGCTGGCCGCGAAGGGCATCACGCCCGAGACCTGGATGGCCGCCGCCACCGCCAAGTTCGACGGCTACACCACGGTCGAGAACGAGCTCGTCGACAAGGCGGTGACCGAGGCCGCGGACATCTCGTCCAGCGCCCGGAACGACGCCGTCGTCAACGCCGCCGTCGTGATCGTCGCCCTGCTGGCCGCCTTCGTCCTGGCCGGCCTCATGGCCCGGCAGATGAGCCGCTCGATGCGCCGGCTGCGTACGGCCGCCTTCGGGATCGCCGAGCAGCGGCTGCCGATGCTGGTCGACCAGCTCTCCCGGGCCGAGCCGGGCCGGGTCGACACCCGCGTCCAGCCGATCCCGATCCACAGCCGCGACGAGATCGGCGAGGTCGCCCGCGCCTTCGACCAGGTGCACCGCGAGGCGGTCCGGCTGGCGGCCGAGCAGGCCATGCTGCGGGGCAACGTCAACGCGATCTTCACCAATCTCTCCCGCCGCAACCAGTCGCTGATCGAGGGCCAGCTGACCCTCATCACCGACCTGGAGAACAACGAGGCCGACCCGGACCAGCTGGAGAACCTCTTCCGGCTCGACCATCTGGCCACCCGCATGCGCCGCAACGGCGAGAACCTCCTGGTCCTCGCCGGCGAGGAACCCGGCCGCCGCTGGAACCAGCCGGTCCCGCTGGTCGACGTGCTCCGCGCCGCCTCCTCCGAGGTGGAGTCGTACGAGCGCATCGAGCTCTCCGGGGTGCCCGAGACCGAGATCCACGGCCAGGCGGTCACCGACCTCGTGCATCTGCTGGCCGAGCTGCTGGAGAACGCCACCACGTTCTCCTCGCCGCAGACCAAGGTGCGGGTCACCGCGACCCGGCTGCCGGACAGCCGCGTGATGATCGAGATCCACGACAAGGGCATCGGCCTCACCGCCGAGGACTTCGCCGACATCAACCACAAACTGGCCAACCCGCCGACCGTGGACGCCGCGGTGTCGCAGCGGATGGGCCTGTTCGTGGTCGGCCGGCTCTCCGACCGGCACGGCATCCGGGTCCAGCTGCGTCCCTCGGGCGAGCAGGCCGGAACCACGTCGCTGGTCATGCTGCCGGACGCGATCACCCACGGCGGCGGTGGCGAACCGGCCGCAGCAGCGGACGACTTCACCGTCTCCTCGATCATTCCGGAGCAGCAGAGCTTCGAACAGCAGCCGCCCCAGCCGCACATGCGCACGGCGGCGGAGCTCGGCTTCGACGACTCCCGCTACGAACAGCCCTCGGCGGAAACGGCGCAGCTGGACCCGGTGGGCCGTTCGCTGATGCGCCCCCAGCGCCGGGCGGCGCTGGGGGCGCAGACTGCGGGCGAGCACCCGCAGTTCCCGCAGGATCCGTACGCCGACGGCCAGTACTCCGGGAACGGATACGCCCAGGAGCCGCAGCAGGCGTCGTACGAGGGCGGCTACGACCCCTACCGCGCCGACCCGGACTTTGCCCAGCAGCCCGAGCAGGCTCTGCCCAGCGGCTATGCGGAAGCCGCGTACGCGACCGGTGAGACCCTGCAGCCGTCGTACGAGGAGCAGTTCGCTCCCCAGCCCCATCAGGACGACTGGCCGGATCAGGGCGCCTACCAGGGTGCGTACGAGCCGTCGGCACCGGCGGAAGCGGAATCCGTCCCGAGCGCCCCCGCCGAGCCGCAGGAGCGCGTAGGCTTCGACCGTCCGGGGCCCACGCCCAACTCCGGCCACGAGCTGACCGAAGCCGGTCTGCCGCGCCGGGGCGGTCAGCAGCACTGGCAGCCCACCGGTCGTGGGAACAACCGGCCCGTCGCGCAGCAGCAACCGCAGCAGCAGGAGGAACTGCCGCAGCAGCCGTCGCCCGCGCAGCAGGACGGGAACGGCTCCGACGACTGGCGCTCGGCCAACGACGAGCGCTGGGAGCGGGCCGAGAAGCTCCGGGAGCCGAAGGCGGGCGGGATCACCCCGTCCGGACTCCCCCGGCGGGTGCCCAAGGCCAATCTGGTCGAGGGCACGGCGGAGCAGACTCTGCAGGGCGGCCCTCAGGTTTCCCGTGCCCCCGAGGACATCCGCGGCAGGTTGAGCAACCTGCGGCGGGGCGTGCTCCGGGGACGCAGCGCGGGTTCGGACGACAGTAATACCTACAACCAGGAGCGTTAGTGTGAGCCCGATGAGCCAGGCGGCGCAGAATCTGAACTGGTTGATCACCAACTTCGTGGACAACACCCCCGGGGTGTCGCACACGGTGGTGGTCTCCGCCGACGGACTCCTGCTGGCCATGTCCGAGGGATTTCCCCGTGACCGTGCCGACCAGCTGGCTGCCGTCGCCTCCGGGCTGACCTCGCTGACCGCGGGAGCCTCGCGGATCTTCGAGGGCGGCGCGGTGAATCAGACAGTTGTGGAGATGGAGCGCGGATTCCTCTTCATCATGTCCATTTCCGACGGATCGTCCCTTGCCGTTCTCGCACATCCGGACGCCGATATCGGTCTGGTTGGGTACGAAATGGCCCTTCTCGTCGACCGTGCGGGCAGTGTCCTCACCCCGGACCTCCGTGCCGAACTGCAGGGAAGTCTTCTTAACTAATAGACAGACAGTGCGTTTCACGCCACCGGGCCATAAGGTGCGGTGGCGCGGACCCACTGGGATCGGGACCGGCAGTCGGAGGAGGAATCGTGGACACACCCCAGGGCGGACACCCGTACAACGGTGGCCGACAGGTACCGGGTGAGCACGGGGACAACCGGTTCAACTTCCCCTCCACACCCAGCGGACAGGGCGTCCAGCAGCCTTACCGGCCCTACCAGCAGCCGCAGCGGCCTCAGCAGCCGCCGCAGGGCAGCCAGCAGGGTTCCGGGTGGCCCCCGCAGCGTCCGCACCGTTACGACCCGCCCCGGACCCCCCGTATTCAGCCGGTGCAGCCGCGGCAGACCCCCGAGCCTGCCGCGCCCTCCGCGCACAATCCGCTGGTTCGTCCGTACGCCATGACCGGCGGCCGGACCCGACCGCGCTACCAACTCGCCATTGAG